>JAYUAE010000213.1:0-38105 GCA_043741515.1 Candidatus Eiseniibacteriota bacterium
GGGTTCCACCGGGCGGGCGCCTTTCTGGGCGAGATTTCGGATCTGAGCCGGTTGGTCAACGTTTCGCAGCTCAAGCTCAAGGGATTTGACAAGGGCGACCTCGACGAAACCGTGCAGGCGGATTTCGTCGCGACCGCGTACACGCTGGCCGAGGGGACTCCCAATGAATCTGCCAAGCAGTCTGGCGCTGTCACAAAGTAAGTTCTTCCAGAGCCGTCTCGGGATTCTTCTCATCGCTCTGGTCGGGCTCGCGATCGCGGGCGGCATCATGCTGCTTCGGCGTCAGGAGCCTCCGGCCCCCGTGCTGCCGACGCCGGCGAGCTCACCCGCGGCGCAGGCGCTGCCGAGCACGAGAGTCGTGACCTTCGGCCCCCCCGCGCCGAACTGGGCCCGGACCGACATCCAGTACGGACCCGCGGCGCCCGCGGAGTTCATGACGAGCGCCACCGCTCCCGCTCCTGGAACCGCGGCCACGTCCCCGGCGCCCGTCACCCTGGCGCCCGGCGAGATGCCGGCCCCGCCGGCGATCGCGCAGGCGCCCGCACCGTCGGCGATCGCGCAGACGCCGGCCTCGGCCGCCGCCGTTCCGGCGCAGACGCCCGGCCCCGCGGCCGCGATCGGCGCCCTCACCGGCGAGACTCCCAAGTCGGTGGACGCCAGCGTGCTCTTCGCGCGCGAGCACTACGAGTACATCGGAGGCGGCAGGCGCGATCCATTCCAGTCTCTGCTCGACGGCAAGTTCCAGACCCACTCGGCGGATGGCGCCCTGGTTGACGTGGGGGACATCCACCTCGTGGGCATCATGTGGGGATCGTCCGACAAGTTCGCGCTGGTGGAAGACAGCCGCGGACACGGGTTCGTGCTTCGCGTCGGAGATCCGGTTTTGAATGGGTACATCTCGGGGATCAGCAAGAGCGAGCTCTCGGTCGTACAGAACGCTTTCGGCGAATCCCAAACGCTGTCGATCCGCCTGCAAACCAAAGAGGGTGACAAGAATGCGACTCGAAACTAGCTTCACGCGCATGGGCCGCTCGGGCGGCCGCGTCGCGGCGCTGACGGCGGCGCTCCTTCTGGCCGCGTCATCGGCGTTCGCGGCAACCGTCAAGAGCGTCTCGATGAAAGAAGCGGGTTCCGCGACGCAGGTTGTCATCGAAGGGGACGCGCCGCTCAACTATCACGACTTTACCCTCGAGTCCCCGGACCGAATCGTAGTGGATTGCCCGGGAACGCAGCTCTCGTTCAGCGAGCGCAGCTGGTCCGGCCGTGAAGGCTCGGCCATCAAAGCGGTGCGCGCGACCGAGACGGGTTGGGGCAAGGAAGCCGGAACCCGGATCGTCGTGGACCTCACGCAACCCTCCTCCTATGCGCTGAGCAGCGTCGGGAACAACCTCGTGCTGGCGGTCGACACGCCGGCGGCGCCCGCGGCCAAGGACCAGGGCAACTCCGATTACGACCGGATGCAGCCGAGCGACGGTCGCCGGATGTCGCTCGATGTCCAGGGAGCCGACATCCAGACGGTGCTCCGGAGCCTGGCCGAATTCAGCGGCAAGAACATCGTGGCGAGCAAGGAGGTCAAGGGGCAGGTGACCTTGAGGCTTCGCAACGTCCCGTGGCGGCACGCGCTCGACATCGTGCTCAAGTCCCAGGGTCTGGGCATGGTCGAGACCGGGCAGACGATCGTCATCTCGAACCTGGACACGCTCCGCAAGGAAGAGCTGGAGCGCCGCTCCGCCGAGCGCAGCCAGGAGGAGCTGCTTCCGCTCGAGACGCGCATCCTCCCGATCAACTACGCGAACTCGAAGGAAATGGCCAAGTCGGTGGAGAAGACGCTGACCAAGCGCGGCCACATCGAGGTGGATGAGCGGTCCAACTCGCTCATCGTGACCGACATCCAGGACAGGCTGGACCAGGTGGACGCCATGGTGCGGAACCTCGACACCCGGACGCCGCAGGTGGAGATCGTGGCGCGTCTCGTGGACGTGGACGTGTCCTCGACGCGGGACCTGGGCATCGCCTGGGGCCTTCACAATCTCGACGTGTTCGACGCCGGCGTCTCGGAGAATGTCGACGTGGCGGCTCCCGGCCCGGCCAATTCGGCCGGAACGGTCAAGTTCGGGACCATCAAGTCCTTCGGAAGCATCGACGTGACGCTGCAGGCGCTCGAGAGCCAGAACAAGGCGAACATCATCTCGAATCCGCGCATCACGACGGTGAACAATCGCGAGGCTTCGGTCGTGGTCGGACAGCAGATCCCGCTCATCGTTCAGGACTTCGCCGGGAACGCCGTCACGCAGCTGACCACGATCGGTATCAAGCTGAGCGTGACGCCGCACATCAACACCGGAAACCGGATCACCATGGACGTCCATCCCGAGGTCTCGGATCTTGCCGCCCAGGCGACGGTGCAGGGAGGCATCATCATCAACACGACCATGGCCGACACGCGCGTGATGGTGAACGACGGCGAGACGGCGGTCATCGGCGGTCTGATCCGGAGCAACGAGAGCACGACCCGGCGCGGCGTCCCGATCCTCATGGACATACCGCTCCTCGGAAATCTCTTCCGCTCCAATTCGACGACCAAGCAGAAGCGCGAGCTTCTGATCTTCGTGACGCCGAAGATCCTCGGCGAGACGGCGTCCCGGTAGCGCGGCCGCGCGCTTTCGCGCGCGACGAACAAAGGTTATACTGCGGGGTCCTTCGCGAAAGGACCCCGTTTTCATTGGCCGTCGAGGAGAAGCCCCCTGGTCAAGCACTACGCCCTGATCGGACTCCCGGGCGCCGGAAAGAGCACCCTGGCGCCGCTCCTGGCGCGCAGGCTCGGATGCCCGAGCGTGGATCTGGACCGCGAGGTCGAGCGGCTCGCGGGCCGGAGCGTACGGGCGATCTTCGAGGACGAAGGGGAAGCGCGGTTCCGGGATCTGGAATCGCTCGCGCTGGCGCAGGTCCTGAGCGGCGTCGCGCCGGTCGTGGTGGCGTGCGGCGGAGGCGTCCTCGGACGCGCGGCGAACCGCGAGCTCCTGGGATCCCGCGCGCGCGTCGTGTGGCTCCGGGTGGATCCGGCGAGCGCGGCGGCGCGTCTCGGCGAGTCGGGCGCAAGCGAGCGTCCGCTCCTGGGGGGGGCCCTGGAGGAGCGGCTCCGGTCCTTGCTCGAGCGCCGCGGGCCGGGTTACGCCGAGGCGGCGAACACCTCCGTGGAGACGGCCGGGGATCCGCCCGAGGAAATCGCGGGACGGATCGCGGAGTTGCTCTCTCGTTCCGGGGACCGATGGGATCCGTCCGCATCGTAGGCGGGGCCCTTCGCGGGCGAAGGATCGAGGTGCCCGCGCGGGGAGTCCGCCCGACGTCGGATCGCGCCCGCGAGGCCGTGTTCGACATCCTGGGCCCGGGTCCGGTCGCGGACGCGCGGGTGCTCGATCTGTACGCGGGCACCGGCGCGCTCGGGATCGAGGCGCTGAGCCGCGGTGCCCGCGAGGCGCAATTCGTCGAGGGGAGCCGGATGGTGGCGCGCGCGCTGCGCGAGAACTTGGCCCGGCTGGGTCTCGCGGAGCGCGGCACGGTGCACGAGGCGGACCTCTCCCTCGCCGATCTGCCCGCGGGCGTGGACGGACCGTTCGACCTGGTGTTCCTGGATCCGCCCTACGCGGGGGATGCGGGGGCGCGCTGGCTCGAGCGCCTGGGACGCATGGCCTGGTCGGCGACCAGGCCAGGGCTCGTGATCCACGAGCGCCGGAAGGGGGCTCTTGCGATGGCCATGCCCGGATTCGAGATCGCAACCGAACGCACGTACTCCGAGACCACGGTCACGTTCTACCGCGCTTCGAAGGATGCGAAGCGGGAGAGAAAAGGGGACGCATGAAACACGCGGTTTTTGCCGGTACGTTCGATCCGGTGACGAATGGACATCTGGATCTGATGCAGCGGGCGCTCCGCATGTTCGACCACCTCACGGTTGCGGTGGCGGAGCGCATGGAGAAGGGCGTCGTCTTCAGCCAGGAGGAGCGGGTCGCGATGATCCGCGAGGCGGTCGTGAAGCTCGACCGGATCTCGGTGGAGCCCTTCGCGGGGCTTCTCGTCGATTTCGCGAAGACACGGAAGATCCCGGTCCTCGTCCGTGGACTGCGCTTCATCTCCGACTTCGAGTACGAATTCCAGATGGCGCTCATGAACCGCCGGCTCGCCGGCGAGATCGAGACCGTGTTCCTCATGCCCAGCGAGACCTACACGTACGTGAACGCCTCCCTCGTGAAGGAGATCGCGCGCTACGGCGGGGCCATCGAGGGGCTCGTGCCTCCGAATGTCGAACCGCTCCTGCGCAAGCGCCTCGGGGTCCGGAAATGAAGGCCTCCCGGGTTTCGACGCGCGTTCAGGCTCTCAAGCCCTCCGAGACCCTGGCCCTCGGAGCGCGGGCGCGCGAGCTTCGGGCGCAGGGGCATTCGGTCATCTCCTTCGCGGCGGGGGAGCCGGACTTCGACACGCCGGAGGATGTCCGCGAGGCGGGCGTGGATGCGATCCGTGCCGGCCACACGCGCTACACGGCGGTGGGCGGCGTGCAGGAGCTGCGCGCCGCGATCGCCGAGAAGCTGAGGCGGGAAAACGGGCTCACCTACACGCCAGGGGAGATCGTGGTCTCCAACGGCGCGAAGCATTCGATCTGGAACGCATTTCTCACCCTCATCGAGCCTGGGGACGAGGTGCTCATCCCCGTGCCCTACTGGGTCACGTTTCCCGAGCTGGTCCGGCTCGTCGGCGGGGATCCCGTCTTCGTGCGCCCGAAACCCGGGAGCATGAAGATCGGAGCGGAGGAGCTCGCGGGCGCCATCACGAAGCGCTCGAAGCTCCTCGTGCTGAACAGCCCCAACAATCCCTCCGGCGCCATGTACTCGCGCGAGGAGCTGGCCGCGATCGGAGAGGTGGTGCTCCGCCACGGGCTCTTCGTCCTCTCGGACGAGATCTACGAGCAGCTCGTCTTCGGCGGCGCCCGCCACGTGAGCATCGCGTCCCTTGGCCCGGAGCTTCGGGACCGGACGATCGTGGTCGGCGGCGTGTCGAAGACCTGGGCCATGACCGGCTGGCGGATCGGATTCGCGGCTTCCCCGGCGGACCTGGCCGAGGGGATGGAGCGGCTCCAGGGCCAATCCACCTCCAACCCCGCGGCCGTGTCGCAGCAGGCGGCGCTGCGGGCGTTCACGGGTCCGAGGGACTCCGTGGACGCGATGCGCGACCGCTTCGCGCGCCGCCGCGAATTCATCGTGCAGAGGCTGAGCGGCATGCGCGGGGTCAAGCTCGTGCCGCCCGATGGAGCGTTCTATGCGTTTCCGGACATGAGCGAGCGGATCCGCGAGGCGCGAAACGGAGTGAGCGACTCCGCCGGCCTCAGCAATTTCCTGATCGACGAGGCCCGGATCGTTTGCGTTCCGGGATCCGCCTTCGGAATGGAAGGGCACCTTCGTCTTTCGTACGCCGTCAGCGACGAGGACATCGAAGAAGGCCTGAACCGGCTCGAGGCCGCGCTGGATCGAACGTAGGAGGAGGTCTCACCTTGCCGACGTACGAGTACGAATGCGACAAGTGCGGTCACCGGTTCGACGTCTTCCAGTCGATGACGGAGCCGCCGCGGAAACGGTGCCCGAAGTGCCGCGGCAAGGTCCGCCGGCTGGTCAGCGGAGGCGCCGGAATCGTCTTCAAGGGGACCGGCTTCTACGCCACCGATTACCGGTCCAATTCCTATAAGGAACAAAAGCGCAAGGAGTCCGGGGAGTCTGCTAAGCCAAAGAGTGAATCGAAGGATACGGGCAAGAAGAAGGAGAGCGACACGGGCTCCTAACGCTTTTTCTTTGACTCACTTCCTCCGCTTTTGTTAGCTTGCCGATGCGCGTCCGGCTCTTCCCGTCAAGCTCCAGGCTCCGGTCCACACCCTCCTCGATAGGAAGCGTGCATTTCACGTGAAGTCATTGAATTACAAGGAAAAGCTAAGCTGAAATCGAAAGGGGAGCGATGTCGCATCAGGTGACGCTGATTCCGGGCGATGGGACCGGGCCCGAGATCACGAAAGCCACCCGCCGCGTGCTCGAAGCGACGGGCGTCTCCTTTGGATGGGACGTGCAGGAAGCGGGCATCGGCGTGTTCCAGAAGGAAGGAACTCCGCTTCCCACGCGCGTCCTCGATTCGCTGCGCCGCACCAAGGTCGGTCTCAAGGGCCCCATCACGACCCCGGTCGGCACGGGATTCCGGAGCGTGAACGTCGCGCTCCGGAAGGAGCTGGATCTCTACGCGTGCGTCCGTCCCTGCAAGACCTACCCCGGCGTTCGCGCGCGCTACGACAACATCGACCTCGTCATCGTTCGGGAAAACACCGAGGACCTCTACGCGGGCATCGAATTCGAGCGGGGCAGCTCGGGAGCCGCGGCCCTGCGCTCGCTGGTTCATACCGAAGCGAAGCGGGAGATTCCGGAGGACGCCGGGATCTCGATCAAGCCCATCAGCGTCTCCGCAACCGCGCGCATCGTGCGCTACGCATTCGGTTACGCGAAGAAGAACCGGCGCCGGAAGGTCACGGCCGTGCACAAGGCCAACATCATGAAATTCTCCGACGGGCTGTTCCTCGAGGTGGCGCGGAAGACCGCCAAGGAAACGTCCGAGATCGAATTCGAGGACCGCATCGTCGACAACATGTGCATGCAGCTGGTCCAGACACCGGAGAACTACGACGTGCTGGTGCTCCCCAATCTCTACGGGGACATCCTCTCGGATCTGGCCGCGGGACTCATCGGAGGGCTGGGGGTCGCGCCCGGAGCGAACATCGGCGACGAGGCCGCGCTCTTCGAGCCGACGCACGGAAGCGCTCCGCGGTACGCCGGCAAGGACAAGGTGAACCCGTTTGGAATGATCCTGAGCGGAATGCTCATGCTCCGGCACCTGGGTGAGCTCGAGGCGGCGGACCGCCTGGAGCGGGCGGTGGCGCGGGTGATCCGCGAGGGCAAGGCGGTGACCTACGACATGAAGCCGGCGCGCGACGACCCGAGCGCCGTTGGGACCCAGGCCACCGCCGACGCGGTGATCGCAGCGCTGGCGTAGGGGCGGAAGGAACCATGCTCGCCGATCGGGCGACGATCGACGTCCTGGCCGGAGACGGCGGCTCGGGCGTGGTGAGCTTCCGGCGCGAGAAATACGTGCCGAAGGGCGGACCCGACGGAGGAGACGGCGGCGCGGGGGGGAGTGTGATCCTGGCGGTGAACGAGCATCTGCGGACGCTGCTCGACTTCCAGTTCCGCGCGCGGTTCGAAGCGCCATCGGGCGCGCACGGCTCGGGGAACCGGAAGAGCGGCCGCTCGGGGGAGGATCTCGTCATTGCGGTGCCTCCGGGGACGCTCGTCATGGACGTGGCCACGGGATCGGTTCTCGCCGACCTCGTGGATCCCGACGCGAAGTTCGTGGCGGCGCGCGGCGGCCGGGGCGGCCGCGGAAACGCGCACTTCGCCACACCGACGCGTCAAGCGCCGCGGAAGTTCGAGCCGGGACGAGACGGCGAGGAGCGGAAGCTCATGCTGGAGCTCCGGCTCATCGCGGACGTGGGCATCGTGGGGTTTCCGAACGTCGGAAAATCCACGCTGCTCTCGCGCGTGAGCGCGGCGCGGCCGAAGATCGCGGATTATCCGTTCACGACGCTCGAGCCGCACCTGGGGCTCGTGCGCGTGCGTGATGAGCAGAGCTTCGTCATGGCGGACCTGCCCGGACTGATCGAGGGCGCGCATGAAGGCAAGGGGCTGGGGCACGACTTTCTGCGGCATATCCAGCGGACGCGGACGATCCTCATGCTCATCGACAGCGCGTCGGAGGACCCGGCCGGGGACCGGGACAAGCTGAATCGGGAACTTCGGGAGCACAGCGAGGATTTAACGAGAAAGCCAACCGTCATCGCAATGAGCCGCTCGGATCTTCTGGGAGATGAGGCGCGGGGCGGATCGCCGTTTCCGCTCGAGGGCGCGCACTGGGGAGGCTGGATCTCGGGAGTCACGGGGGCGGGCATGGAGCACCTCCTGAGCGTTATCTGGGACGTGTTGATCGGGGCCGGTGCGGAACAGCCGGCGAAGAGGCGGGTCGGCGGCGACCGGGGGGTCGCCGGAACGAAGGAGCGAGAACCATGGTAGCCAAGGACGTCGCGCGGCTCTGGGAAGAGCTGAGGCACAGGGATCCGGAAGAGAAGCTCGGTTGGATCACGCAAATTGCGCAGAATCCCACCGAAGAATCCGTCGAAGTGCTCCTGGATGTCTTGCAACAAGAGAGCTGGTTCTTGCGGGACCAGGCGGCCCGCCTGCTCGCCTCGATGGGCGAGCCGGTGCTGGAGCCACTGGTGAAGTACCTGGGCTCCGGTCTCTGGTACACGAGGGCCGCCGCCGTTTCGGCCCTCGGCAGGATGGGGAACCCGCGCGCGGCGGCGCCGCTCGTCGGAATGCTGAACGATCCCAACCGCACGGTGCGCGATGCGGTCTGGGAGGCGCTCGTGCTGCTGTGCCGCAATGAGCTTGCCACGCAGGAGCTGGCGGCCGCCTTCGACGGACTGCCGGAGAAAGCGCGAAGGTTTGCGCTCGACGGCCTGGTGGAGCGTGACCCCGAAGCGGCGGGGCAGGTGATGCGCGCCATGCAGGATCCGGCGTCGGTCGCTGCCGCGCCGGCCGCCGGGGAGGCGGACCTCGCCTGGAACGACGTCGTCGGCGGAGAGGGCGAAGCGAAATCGGCGGCTCGCTGAGCGCGCATCGCATCGCGGAGTGGGTGTGGCGGGGAATAGAGAAGTCGATGCGGAGGCCGTCGTCCGGGAGCTCACGACCGAGGACGAGGGCTGCCCCCCGGGACTGCGCGATCTTCGTCCCCCGCCCAAGCTGCTGTACCTCGTCGGCCCCTGGGACCATCCCGGCCCGCACGTCGCGGTGGTCGGCGCCCGTGAGGCCACCGACGACGGGCTCGACGTGGCGCGCGATCTCGCCCGGTCCCTCTGCGAGCGCGGCGTCGCCGTGGTGAGCGGGCTGGCGCGAGGCATCGACGCCGCGGCCCACGAGGGCGCGCTCGACGGAGGCGGTCCGAGCGGGGCGGTCCTGGGCACCCCGGTCCACGCGATCTACCCCCCGGAGCACGCTACGCTTCAGGCAGCGCTCTCCCGCTCGCTCGGGCTCATGAGCGAGATCGGCCCCGGCGCTGCCACCACCCCCGGCATGTTCGCCACGCGCAACCGGCTCCTGGCCGCGATCGCGGACGTGGTCGTCGTCGTGCAGGGACGTGAAGGCAGCGGTTCGCTGATCACGGCAAAGCATGCGGCCCGTCTCGGGCGGCCGGTGGGCGCCATTCCGTGGGACTCGCGCGAGCCGTTCGGCGAGGCGCCCCATGGGCTGATCCGCTCCGGCGAGGCCACCCTCGTGCGGAATGCCGATGACGTGCTGGATCTGCTCGGGCGGGGGCGGGAATCGAAGGCCGTCGCGAGGAGCCTCCCGCGCGCCGTCCCCGTCAACCTCGACGACCTGGCGCCCGCCGAAGCCGCGCTCTACCGCGCGCTTCGCGAGCGCGCCCTCCCTCTGGATCGCCTCGCAGCCGCCGCGGGCCTCAGCGCGTCCCAGCTTTCGGTCGCGCTCGTCGCGCTCGAGCTGAGCGGCCTCGCGCGCCGGGATGCGGGCGGTCTCGCGCGCCGGACCCGCCGCGCGCCCTGACGTGGGCCGCTCCCCGCTCCGTCCGCTCCGCCAGAAGCTCGAGGTCCTGTTACTCCGCTCTGCCGGGTTTGTCGCCCGCGCGCTGCCCTTCGCCTGGACGAGCGCGCTCGGCGCCGGCGTCGGTCTTCTGGCGTTCCATCTCATGGGCCGCCGCCGCCGCATCGCCGTCGAGAACATCACCCGAGCGCTGGGTCCCACGGTGGATGGCGTTTCCGCGCACGGGCTGGCGCGCCGCGCGTTCGCCCAGATCGGACGCTCCTTTCTGGAATTCCTGGCCCTGCCGCGGCTGGGCCACGAGGGAATCCTGGCCCGCGTGGAGATGATCGGCTTCGAGCAGGTGCTGGAATGGGCGCGCGCCGGCAGAGGGGCGGTGGTGCTCACCGCGCATTACGGAAACTGGGAGATCCTGGGCGCGTCCATGCGGGCGGCGGGCGCGCCGATGCGCTACCTGCTCCCGCCGCAATCCAATGAGGGAAGCGACGCCTACTTCGACTCGATCCGCGAAAAGCTGGGCATCCCGTCGGTCAAGATCGGATACGGCATGCGCGGAGCGCTCAAGGCGCTCCGGGCCGGCGCCTTCCTCGGCATGCTGCCCGACCAGGACGCGCGGCGCGTGGGGATCCACGTTCCTTTCTTCGGGCGCCCGGCGTCCACGCACACGGGACCCGCGCGTCTTGCCTACCGGGCGCGCTGTCCGATCGCGATCGGGCTGATCGAGCGCATGTCCGGGGGCCGCTTCCGCTCGCAGGTCCTCGCGGTGCTCGTGCCGGATCCCGAACGGGAAGAGGCGCGCGAGGTGGAACGGATCACGCGCGCGATCAACGAGACGATCGAAGCGGGTGTGCGCCGCCGCCCCGATCACTGGTACTGGCTGCACCGCCGCTGGAAGACGCCGCCGCCTACCCCGCCAACCCAGCCCGCAGCGCAGCCGCCGCCTACGTCGTGAATCCGATGTCCTTGGCGGGCATGTCGAACGTCTTGATCTTCCCGAACTGATCCTCGTACTTCTTCACGTTCGTCTCGAGCGCCGCGAGCAGCGAGCGCACGTTGGGCGGCGTCATGACCACCCGCGCGAAGACCTTGCTCTTCGGGCTTCCAGGCAGGATCCGCGCGAAATCGAGCACGAACTCCGAAAGGGAATGGCTGATCACCACGAAATTCGAGTAGATCCCCTCCGCTTCCTTCTCGCCCAGCTCCATGTTGATGGACCCGGGCGGGTTCTGAGCTTTGGCCTCCATCTGTAATCCTCCTTTTTCCAAAGGGTTGCCTCCACAAAGCGGTCTCAAGATATCGCCTAAGCTGCCGTAAATCAATCTGATAGGGCGGCGTGCGGCAGGAAGGCCGGTATTGCTCTGGGAGGGTGCGCGATGGGTACGAAGCGGGCGGGGTCAGCGCGGGTCGAGGAACAGATCGTCGTCGCCTGGAAGCGGTATGCGGATCGAAGGGCCCAGGGCCTGCACCGCATCGCCGACGGCGCATGCTACATGGAGCCGCGCCCGTGTCCGTTCGGGGCGAGGCCCGATTTCGAGACCCGGTTCGCGACCGACTGCGTCCACTGCTCGCGCGTCCAGGGAGCCGCCGAGAACGCCGGACTGGAGCTCGAGGGCGCGCCCGGCGTGGCCCCCACGCTGGCGCTCCTCCTCCACCTTCTCGACGAGGAGGCGAAGGCGGTCCGTGTCGAGCACGAGAACGGATTGGAGGACGAGGCGGAGCGCTATCGCAGCGCCGGCTTCCTCTTCCGGGCCATACCGCTCATGCACGTTGCCCTGACGCACGATCGGATCGCGAGGATCCTGCTCGCGGCGATCGGAGGCGCGTTCGCGCAGGAAGTCGACACCATCCTCCTTTTCCGCATCGTGTCGGAAGGATCGGCGCTGGAGCTGGCGGATGCCTTCCGCCGGGCCGACAGAGGAAATCCGGAGGCGCCGGCGCGAACACCGCTCGACCTCGACACCTTCGAGTCCGAGGGAGGATTCGACGGCGACGTGTTTTCGCGCCTGCGTGAAGAGCGGCTTCTGCTCGAGCCGGACCACGATCTCCTGGCGGACGCGGTATTCGACGGCCGGGCGTCGATGATCGCGAGCCCGCGACGTGAGCTCCGGCTTCCGGAGCGCGTGGTCGAGTCGCTGCCCGACGGTCCCGTCGCCGTTCTCCCCGTCTTCGGCCGCGAGAAGGTGCTCGGCATTCTCGTGGTGTCGCAGGCCCCGGGCCATTCCGGCTGGACCGCCGACCAGATCGAGCTCCTGAACGCGATCGCGGCGCAGGGCGGGATCGCCTTCGAGGGGAACACGGTGCTCGACGTCGTGCGGCGGCGGGGCAACGCCGTGCGCTCGGCGATCGACTTCAGCCGCGCGGCCGCACAACCCTCGCGTCCCGACGTGCGCGCCGAACAGGCGCTGAAGACGCTCCTGGCGTCCACCCAGGCAGCGGGGGGCGTCGCGTGGGTCCGCGCGGAGGACGGCTCCATCGAGCTGGCACACGTGCACGCGGTGGACCCGGGCTCGACGCAGGACCTCTCGAAGCTGGGGACGTGGTTCACGCAGTGGTTCGACGCGGATTCCAAGCCCATCCTGGCGGACGCCGTGAGCGGGGATCCTCGCTTCTCGGGCTCGCTGCCGGACGACTGGCGCTGCCTGCTCGCGGCTCCGACCCACGGGGGGGACCGGGTCACCGGCGTGCTCCTGGTCTTCAACAAAGCCGGCGGCACCCAGGACGATCCGCTCTGCTTCGATTCCGAGGACGCGCGAGTCGCGGAGCTGATCGCGGCCATCGCCTCGCTCTCGGATACACGCTTCTCCCAGGAGGAGACGCTTCGCCTCAAGGACCGCCGCCTCCACGAGGTGGAAGCGCAGCTCCGCCACGCTGAGAAGCTCGCCGTCGTGGGCGAGCGCGGAGTGCAGGTGGCGCAGGACGTTCGCAATCCCGTGGCGGCCATCATGGGATTCGCCAAGCGCGTGCTGAAATCGCTTCCGGCCAAGGATCCCAATCGCGAATACCTCGAGATCATCCTCCGGGAGACCGAGCGTCTTGAGCGGGTGCTGAGCGAGCAGGTGGCGCTGGCCCAGATGACCAAGCCCCGGCTCAAGCTGGAGAACCTGAACGCGCTCGTCCAGGACGTGCTGCAAGCGCAGGCGGAAGACCTCGTGCGCCGGCGGGTGCGCCTCTTGAAAAGGCTTAGCCCCGAGGTGCCGTCGCTCCTCCTCGACAACGAGAAGATGCGCCAGGTGCTGGTGAACGTGCTGAGCTATGCGCTCCACTCGGTGCCCATGGGCGGGCGCGTGCGGGTCGAGACGCGCGCCGCGCAGGGAGCGGTGCAGGCCGAGATCGCCCACGATGGACCCAAGGTGGCGGGGGAGGCGCTCGACCGTCTCTTCGTCCCGTTCTCCACCACCCGGCGCTACGGCGCGGGGGTGGGGCTCGCGATGGCCTACCAGATCGTTCGCGAGCATGGCGGCGAGATTCGCGCCCGCAGCGAGGGGGACTGGAGCAGCATCGTCACCATCTACCTGCCCACCCGCGAGAATGACGACCGGAGGAACCGGCCGGACAGACGCGACATACGTCCCGACCGCCGCCGCCGCCTCGCCTAGGCGTTGACCCTAGGTGGCGCCCCATGCTAAAGTTCCCGTCCGGCGCGACCCTAGCTCAGTTGGTAGAGCACCACGCTGAAAACGTGGGTGTCCGCAGTTCGATTCTGCGGGGTCGCACCATTCATTTTCGTGAGGCCCCCCACGGAAGAGCTTCGCGACTCTCGAATTCCAAGCTGGTGTAGCTCAGCTGGTAGAGCACGTCACTCGTAATGACGGGGTCACCGGTTCGATTCCGGTCACCAGCTCCATTCCCGGGTCGGCCGGCCCGAACCCTCGGCCAAAAACAATGACCAAAGATCGCCACGCCGCGCACCCGCTCCAGGGGGACGCGGCGGGAGCGCGGGGCGAGGAGCCCCGGGGCTCCGATCCCTTGCAGGGCCTCATGATAAGCGCTTCCGGAGTTCGCGGGATCGTCGGGCAGACGCTCACGCCCGAGGTCGTGCTCCGGGTCGCGGGCGCGCACGCTTCCTTTCTCGATCCGGGGCCGGTCGTCGTCGGGCGGGACACCCGGCCGAGCGGCGCCTGGGTCTCGCGCCTGACGCACGCCGCGCTCCTTGCGTCCGGACACGACGTGATCGAGGTCGGCGTCGCGCCGACCCCCACCATCCTCTTCGCGATCCGCCACCATTCCGCGTCGGGCGGGATCGCCATCACCGCCAGCCACAATCCCGCGCCATGGAACGCGCTCAAGCTCTTCGGACCGGGCGGCACCTTTCTCGCGCCCGCGCAGTCGGAAGAAGTGGCTCGGCGCGCCAGGCAGGGCCGCGCGTCGTGGGTCACGAACGACAGGGTCGGAGCGTTCCGCGAGGACAAGGGTGCCATCCAGCGCCACCGCGACGCGATTCTCGCGCTCCCGGGGCTCGATCTCGACCGGATCCGCAGACGCCGCTTCCGGGTGGTGATGGATGCGACCAATGGTGCGGGCTCGATCGCGACTCCGGCGCTCCTCGAGGCGCTGGGCTGCGAGGTGGAGCGGCTCTACTGCGAGCCCGACGGGCGCTTCCCGCGCGTCGCCGAGCCCTTGCCCGAGAATCTCGGGGCGCTCGGCGATTGCGTGCGCGCGACGGGAGCGGCGATCGGATTCGCGAACGATCCCGACGCCGACCGGCTCGCGATCGTGGACGAGCGCGGGCAGCCGATCGGGGAGGAGCGAACGCTCCAGATCGCGGTTGACTGGGCGCTGTCCCAGAATCCGGGACCGGTGGCGGTCAACGCGTCGACCTCGATCGGGGTCGAGCTGATCGCGAGGCGGTACGGCGCGCCGGTGCACCGGACCAAGATCGGCGAGGCGCACGTCGCGCAGAAGCTGATCGAGATCGGAGGCGTGATCGGCGGGGAGGGAAACGGCGGGGTGATCTATCCCGCGCTCCATGTCACCCGCGATGGTCTTCTCGCGGCGGCGATCGCCATGGACTGGCTCGCGCGCGACACGCGGCCCCTGAGCGCGCGCGTGGCGGAGCTTCCCCCGGTGACGATGGTCAAGCGCAAGCTCGACCTGAAACTGGAGGACGCGGACTCCCTCCGGGAAGCGTTGACCCGGGCCTTCCCGGACGGGCAACGCAATGTTCTGGACGGGGAAAAGTACCTCTGGGAAGATTGCTGGGTCCAGGTGCGCGCCTCGGGGACCGAGCCCATCGTGCGGATCCTGGCGGAAGCCCCGACCCAGGAGAAAGCGGAGTCGCTGGCCCACCGGGCGACCGAAGCGGTCGAGCGTTCGCAAACGCACGCCCGGGCACGCTAAAGAGGAGCGAAGCGAACATGTGCGGCATCGTCGGATATGTCGGATCGCAGGAATCGCTGCCCATCCTCCTCGAAGGGCTGAGGAGACTCGAATACCGGGGCTATGACTCCGCGGGCGTGGCGATCCTGAACGGCCAGGGGCTGTCGGTCCGGAAGGCCGCCGGCAAGATCGCCATCCTCGAAGGGATCCTCGACGGCGCGAGACCCGAGGGATCGCTGGGCATCGCGCACACGCGCTGGGCCACCCACGGCGAGCCGAACACCGTCAACGCGCATCCCCACGTGGACTGCAGGCAGAACATCGCCGTGGTCCACAACGGCATCATCGAGAACTACGTCACAGTCAAGAAGAAGCTCTTGCAAGAGGGTCATCGCTTCACCACCGACACCGACACGGAAGTGATCGCCCATCTGATCGAGAAGTACTTCGAGGGAAACCTCGAGCGCGCCGTCGCGGCCGCGCTCCAGCACGTCACCGGAACCTACGGCATCGCGGTCATCGCGCGGGACGATCCCGGCAAGATCGTCGGGGCGCGCCACGGAAGCCCGCTGGTCGTGGGGATCTGCGACTCCGAATACATCCTCGCCTCCGACGTCTCGGCCATCATTCGCCACACGAATCAGGTGGTCTACCTGGACGACGGCGAGATGGTGGTGCTCACGCCGGCGGGAATCTCCACGACCACGATCCGCGAGGAGATCGTCAACAAGCGCGTGGAGACCGTGGACTGGGATCTCGACATGATCGAGAAGGCGGGCTTCCCGCACTTCATGCTGAAGGAGATCTTCGAGCAGCCCAATTCGCTTCGCGACACGCTCCGCGGCCGTCTCATCGCCGATGAAGGGGCCGCGCGCCTGGGCGGGCTCAACATGTCACCCGCCGAGCTGCGCGCGATCACGCGCGTCGTGATCACCGCGTGCGGCACGTCCTGGCACGCCGGCATGATCGGCGAGTACATGATCGAGGAGCTGGCGCGCATCCCGGTGGAGGTGGAGTACGCCTCCGAGTTCCGCTACCGGAACCCCATACTGGAGCCCGGGACGCTCGTGATCGCCATCAGCCAGTCGGGAGAGACCGCGGATACGCTCGCCGCCATGCGCGAGGCGAGGCGCCGCGGCGCGCGGGTGCTCGGATTCTGCAACGTGGTCGGAAGCACCATCGCGCGCGAGTCGGACGGCGGCGTCTACATCCATGCGGGCCCCGAGATCGGGGTCGCCTCCACGAAAGCGTTCACCTCGCAGGTCGCGGCCCTGGTGCTGTTCACGCTCTACGTGGGCCGGCTCGGCGAGCTTTCCTCCGAGCTGGGAGCCGAGCTGACGCGCGAGCTGGGCCAGATCCCGGAAAAGATCGAGCGCATCCTCGCGGGCGCCGACAAGGTGGAGGCGATCGCCAAGGCCTACGCGCACCACAACAACTTCCTCTACCTGGGGCGCGGGTACAACTTCCCGGTCGCGCTCGAGGGCGCGCTGAAACTGAAGGAGATTTCCTACATCCACGCCGAGGGCTATCCGGCGGCCGAGATGAAACACGGCCCGATCGCGCTCATCGACCAGAACATGCCGGTCGTGTTCATCTGCACCCAGGATTCCGCCTACGAAAAGGTGTTGAGCAACATGGAGGAAGTCCGCGCGCGGCGCGGCAACATCATCGCGATCGCCTCCGAGGGTGACGAGCACGTGGCGACCAAGGCCGATCAGGTGATCTACATCCCGCGCACCCTGGGACCGCTGACGCCGCTCCTCTCGGTCGTGCCGCTGCAGCTCCTGTCGTACTACATCGCGGTCGAGCGGGGGTGCGACGTGGACCAGCCGCGCAATCTCGCGAAGAGCGTCACCGTCGAGTGAGCCGCGACCTCCGAACCACTATCCACACCCCGGACGCCCCGGCCGCCATCGGGCCCTACGCCCAGGGAAGGACGGGACCTCTTTCGGGACGCTGGCTCGTATCTTCCGGGCAGGTGGGGCTCTTGCCCGCGACCGGCGCGCTGGTTCCAGGCGGCGTCGGAGCCGAGACCGAGCGCGCGCTCCGGAATCTCGAGGCGGTATTGAAGGCAGGAGACGCGGGCTTCGGGGACGTCGTCAAGACCACGGTATTTCTCGCCGACATGGCGGATTTCGCGGCGATGAACGAAGTGTATGCCCGCTTCTTCCCGGACCCGAAGCCCGCGCGAAGCACCGTCGCGGTCCGTGGCCTCCCCAAGGACGCGCGGGTCGAGATCGAGGTCTGGGCGTTCCTCCCGTGAGCCACGCGCCGCACGATCCGGTCCGACTGACCGAGCAGGTTTCCTGCGCCGGCTGCGCCGCGAAGCTGAGCCCGGTGGACCTGAAGGACGTCCTGTCCGTCCTGTCGGGCTCGCCGCGGTTGAAGGGCGTTCTCGTGGGGCCGGACACCTGGGACGACGCCGGGGTCTTCCGCATCTCGGCCACGCGGGCGCTGGTGCAGACCGTCGATTTCTTCACGCCCATGGTGAACGACCCGTTCGAGTTCGGACGGATCGCCGCGACGAACGCGCTGAGCGACGTCTATGCGATGGGCGGTACGCCGCTGACCGCGCTCTCCATCGTCTGCTACCCCGAGTCGGGCGACATGCAGATCCTCCGCGAGATCCTTCGCGGGGGCGCCGAGACCCTGAAGCGGGCGCGCGTCGCTCTCATGGGCGGGCATTCCGTGCGCGACAAGGAGATGAAGTTCGGCTTCGCGGTCACCGGTGAGGTCCACCCCAAGCGCATCGTTTCCAACGCGGGCGCCAGGAGCGGCGACGTCCTCGTGCTCACGAAGCCGCTCGGGGTCGGCATCCTCGCGACCGCGCTCAAGCAGCGGCTGCTCCCGGAGGACTCGATCCGATTGATGACCGAGCAGATGGCCACCCTGAACCGCGCCGCCGGGGATGCCATGCAGGCCGTGGGCGTGAGCGCGGCGACCGATGTGACCGGCTTCGGCCTCCTGGGCCATGCGCTGAACGTGGCGCGGGCGAGCAAGAAGACGATCCGCATCTGGAGCGCCGCGGTTCCGGTCCTTCCGGGCGTGCTCCGCCTCGCGGATCGCGATATCGTCCCGGGGGGGCTCCACACCAACGCGGCCTACGTCGCGCCGTTCGTGACGTTCGAGGAGAACGTGCCCGAGGCTCTTCGCAAGGTGTTCGTCGACCCGCAGACTTCGGGCGGGCTCCTGATCGCGGTCCGGCCGTCGCGCGCGAACGCGCTCATGTCCCGCCTCGCGCGCGCCAAGGTCGCCGGGGCGATCATCGGCGAGGTCCGGCCGCGGCGCGCGCGGCCCCTCGAAGTTGACGCGTGAGTTCCGGGGACGGATGGGTTCTGGTGGACTCCGAGGACTTCAAATCCTTACGTCGGGCGCTAAAACCGTCCGAGGTGGGTTCGATTCCCACACGTTCCCGCCACCACGCTGAGGGAGGGAAGCATGCACGGATTCATCCATTCGCTCGTCGGGCTCGACTGGAACGATCCGCGCGTCATTGGGTTTCTGATCGCCGTCGCGATCGTCGCGCTGGCGCGAAAGTGGGCGTTCGTGATCCTCGTGGTGCTGATCGTGACCCTCGCGGAGGGGCTGCAGTACCTCCTGGCGAATTCCTCGCTGGGGCATGATTTCGTACACGGAGTCGTGATCGGAGTCTATGGATTCGGTGGATTGCTCCTTCTCTTCCTTGCCATCGCGCACGCGTTCACGAAGGAATAGCGCCGCGCTCCCGCTCCCGCCGGCTTTTCTCCTCGCGGCCGCCATCGTGGCGTCCGCCGCCGCGCTCGCGGCCGCCGCGGTCCCTGCGGCGGCTCAGCCGGTTCTCGCGGCGAAGCCCGCGCGAAGCGACTCGGTCTCGCATCGCTCCAGCCCGTTCCATGTGATGCTGCGCTCGGCGGCCGTGCCGGGATGGGGACAGCTCTACAACCACAAGGTCCTCAAGGCCGGTCTCGTGGTCGCGGGTGAGGGCTTCATCGTGTTCGAGGCATTGCACGAATTCTCCCTCGAAAACCGGGCGGTGGACCGCCAGGTCGCCATCCTCGAGGCGGGGGGCGACCTTTCCGACCCCGCGTACATCCTCGCGGGGCAGGACAAGGAGACGCATCGCAACCTCAAGATCACCTGGATCTGGTGGGGCCTCGCCGCGCACCTGCTCTCCATGGCAGACGCCTACGTGGACGCCCACCTCGCCAACTTCGACGCCGATTTCGGCCCGCCCGAAACTGCGGCGGACATCGGGGAGAAGCCCCGCCTGACCCTCGCATTCAGGACCCGGTTCTAGCCCCGCCATGTTCCCCCGCTCGCTCGTCCGGAACTTCTGCATCATCGCGCACATCGACCACGGGAAGTCGACGCTGGCCGACCGGCTGCTGGAGATCACGAACACGATCCCGCGCGGCAAGATGAAGGAGCAGGTTCTGGACAACATGGACCTGGAGCGCGAGAAGGGGATCACCATCAAGTCGCACGCGATCGCGATGGAGTACCGCGCTCGGGACGGGGAGACCTACCAGCTCAACCTCATCGACACGCCCGGGCACGTGGACTTCACGTACGAGGTCTCGAGAAGCCTCGCCGCGTGCGAGGGGGCGATTCTGGTCGTGGACGCCTCGCAGGGCATCGAGGCCCAGACGCTCTCGAATCTCTTCCTGGCGCTGGACCAGAAGCTCACGATCGTACCCGTGCTGAACAAGATCGATCTACCGGCGGCTCACCCCGACGACGTCTCGCTGGAAATGGCGCACCTCCTCCACATGGAGCCCGAGGACGTGATCCGGGTCTCCGCGAAGGAGGGGCGGAACGTCGAGGCCCTTCTGGAGGCGGTCATCCACCACGTGCCGCCGCCCCCGGACGAAAGCGCGGGATCCCTCCAGGCGCTGATCTTCGATTCCGTGTTCGACCAGTTCCGCGGGGTCATCGTGTATGCGCGGATCGTGCGCGGCACCATTCGCGCGGGCTCGTCGATCCGGTTCCACGCGACGGGAAAGACCCACGAGGTCCTGGAGGTCGGCGTGCTCCGCCTGGGGCTGGAACCCCGGTCCGAGCTTGCCGCCGGGGACGTGGGGTACGTGATCGCGAACGTGAAGGTCGTGTCCGACGCCAAGGTGGGAGACACGATCACGGAAGCCGCCGATCCGAACGCCGAGGCACTGCCGGGATACCGTCCCGTGAAGCCGATGGTCTTCTCGGGGCTGTACCCGATCGACGCCGAGAGCTACGAAAGTCTGAAGGAATCGCTTTCCAAGCTCCAGCTGAACGACGCCTCGCTGACCTTCGAGCCGGAAACCTCGCTCGCCCTGGGATTCGGCTTCCGCTGCGGGTTCCTGGGCCTCCTCCACATGGAGATCATCCAGGAGCGGCTGACCCGCGAGTACAACGTGAACCTGATCGCCACGGTGCCCAGCGTGGAGTACCGCGTCACGAAGACGAACGCCGAGGTGGTGCTCGTGGAGAACCCGGCGCTCCTCCCGCCCGCCAACCAGATCGAGCAGATCGAGGAGCCGTTCGTGCGGGCACAGGTCGTGGTGCCCGCCGACTACGTGGGGAACATCATGAAGCTGGCGCAGGACCGGCGCGGCATCTTCATCGGGATGGAATTTCCGGACGAGGCCCGCGCGCACATCACCTACGAGCTGCCGCTCGCGGAGATCGTGCTCGACTTCTACGACAAGCTGAAATCCATCAGCCGCGGGTATGCCTCCCTGGACTACGAGTTCACGGCCATGAAGCCGGCCGATCTGGTGCGCATGGACCTCCTCCTGAACAGCGAGCCGGTGGACGCGCTCTCGGTGATCGTGCACCGCGAGAAGGCGTACGAGTGGGGGCGCGACGTCGCGGCCAAGCTCAAGGAGCTCATCCCGCGTCAGATGTTTCCGATCGCGGTGCAGGCGACGATCGGAAACCACGTCATCGCGCGCGAGACCATCTCCGCCTTGCGCAAGAACGTCATCGCGAAGTGCTATGGCGGGGACATCACGCGCAAGCGGAAGCTTCTCGAGAAACAGAAAGAAGGCAAGAAACGTATGAAACAGGTGGGGACCGTCCGCATTCCGCAAGAAGCGTTTCTCGCGGTCCTGCGCGTGGAGCGTTAGGGCTGCTTTGGGAGGGGATCGAATGGAAAGCGCGAGAGTAGCTTCCAAGACGGGAACCCGGCGCTCGGCCCGGACCAAGTCCACCATGCGGGAGTACGTCGAGGCGATCGTCCTCGCGATCCTGCTCACCGTGGTGATCCGGGGCCTGGTGGTGCAGGCGTTCCGCATCCCGACCGGATCCATGGAGAACACGCTCCTGGTCGGAGACTTCCTCTTCGTGAACAAACTCGTCTACGGCTCGGAGATCGACATCGGGGCCGCGGGGCACCGCATGGTCTATTGCCGCTTTCCGGCGATCCGCCCGCCGCACCGCGGCGATGTCATCGTCTTCCGATACCCGGACGACCCGAGCCGCGACTTCATCAAGCGCTGCGTCGCGGTGGAAGGGCAGACCGTCGAGATCCGAGACAAGGTCCTCTACGTGAACGATCAGGCGCAGGTGGAGCCCTACATCATCCACTCTGACGACCGGGTCCTGCCCAAGGAGATCAGCGCCCGCGACAACTTCGGACCCACCGTGGTTCCCAAGGGGCATCTCTTCATGATGGGGGACAATCGCGACAATAGTCACGACAGCCGCTTCTGGGGTCCGCTTCCTGTCAATCTCATCAAGGGGAAGGCGATGATCATCTACTGGTCCTGGGACGCCGAGAAGAACATGCCGCGTTTCAACCGTCTCTTCCATCCGGTGCGCTGAAGCGTGGAATACGGTCTCTATATCCACCTGCCGTACTGCCGGAGCATCTGCCCGTACTGCGATTTCGTGAAGTCGCCACTCCACCGGGCCGAGCCCGCTCGCCTGCTCGCGGCGCTCGCGCGCGAGTGGGAGCTGGCGCGGGCGAGTGACGGCGCGACGTGGGCCCGCCCTCGGACGATCTACGCGGGCGGCGGGACGCCCACCGCCCTCGACGCCGCTTCCCTCCGGCAACTCCTGGCGTGGATCGCGGCCTCATGGGACCTGGGCCGCGTGCGCGAGTTCACGGTGGAGGCGAATCCGGAGGGGCTGGACGATGAGAAGCTCTCGATCCTCCTCGCGGGCGGAGTGAACCGCCTGAGCCTCGGCGTCCAGTCGCTCGAGCCGGCCTCGCTTCGCGCGCTCGGCCGCATCCACACCGCGGAAGATGCGCTCGCGAAGCTCCTGCTCGCCCGCCGGACCGGTTTCGGGAACGTCTCCGTGGATCTCATGTACGGCGTCCCCGGGGAAACCGCCGCGGGCTTCCGCGATGCGCTCGCGAGGCTCGTGGATCTCGGGGTGCCGCATCTCTCCGCGTATCCACTGCAAGTGGAGGAAGGCACGCCGCTCCATGCCAAGGCGGCGCGCGGCGCGATCGCCATCCCAGGCGAGGAGGAGGTGCTCGCGCGGTACGAGGATCTGGTTTCAATCCTCGGGCGCGCGGGATATCGCCACTACGAGGTCTCCAACTTCGCGCTTCCCGGGTTCCACTCGCGGCACAACGAGGGTTACTGGACCCGGCGCCCGTATCTGGGCCTGGGCCCCGGCGCGCACTCCTTCGACGGCCGCGCCCGCTGGGGCAACGACGAGTCGATCGCGCGCTGGTTCACGCGCGTCGAAACGGGAGAGCTGCCGCGGGAGGGGCTCCGCGAGGTTGCCGCGAAGGAGGCGGCGGAAGAAGGGGTCTTCCTGGGATTGCGCCGGGCACGCGGCCTCAGGCGCACGAAGCACCTCGCTTCATTCGCGGCCGGCGAGATCGATTCATGGACCCGGTGGGCCGAGGCCGGAAGCGCGCTCGAGAGGTCGCCCGGGGGACGGGTCCGCCCGAATGACCGGGGGCTCTTCCTCGCGCACGACCTCGCCAGCGAGCTGTTCGCGCGGACCGATCACGCGGCCTCGAACCCCGCCCGCTTGACATCCGCCGCGCCAGGCTGATAGCGTTCGCCAGGGCTGGCACTTGCCTCGGGCGAGTGCCAACCCCCGAACCCATGCTCCGAACCAATCTCAACGAGCGGCATTGCCGGATCCTCAAGTTCGTGGTGGAAAGCCACGTCATGAGGGCGGAACCGGTCGGCTCCCAGTACGTCCGGATGGCCTACCATCTGAGCATCTCGCCTGCCACCATTCGCGGAGCCATGAAGCGGCTGGAGGAGGAGGGTCTTCTCGACCATCCACACACTTCGGCCGGCCGGATTCCCACCGAGGCAGGTTACCGCTACTACGTCGACGCCCTGATGGAGCCCGAGCCGATCGCCCCGGCGACCCGGCGCGCGCTCAACAAGGCGCTCGAGCAGAACGCCGGTGTCGCGGAGGACCTCCAAGGCCTTGCGGCGCGCGTACTGGCGAAGAGCTCCGGGCAGCTGGCCATGGTCGGGGTCCGGCCTCGGGGCGCGGCCCCGATCGGCCGCTTCGATCTGGTCGCGCTCGACGGCGGCGAAGTTCTCCTGGCGCTCGGAGCGCGCGGCGACATCGGAATTACCGCCACCTGGCGGCCGCCCGGCTCGGCGGATCCCGCCACCGTCCGGCTCGCGGAGCGGTGGATCGCGGCGCGTCTTCCGCTCGGCGGTCCGTCCGCATGCGCGGTGCTGGCGCTCGCCGCGCGGGAAATCGCCCCCGCGCCCGCGCGCACCCTGATCGAGGAGGCGCTCCGTCGCGCGGCGAGAATGCTCGCGGCGCTCGAGCGCACCGAGGTTCGCATCGGGGGCGCGGGAAACATCGCGGCCCAGCCTGAATTCCAGACGGCCGACCGGCTCCGCGCCCTCGTGTCGCTTCTGGCGGAGCCCGAGCCGCTGACGCGCGCGCTGGATGCCTTCATGGATTCCGGAGGAGCCCGGGTCACGATCGGCCGCGAGCTGGGGGAGGACGCGATGAGCGCCTGCTCCCTGGTCGGTACGGGAATCGCATCGAGCAGCTTCCGCGGTTCTCTCGCCGTGCTCGGTCCGGTCCGCATGCCGTATCCCAGACTACTTTCGCTCGTCTCCTATGTCGGAGAGCGACTCACGGAGTTTTCATGACACGCAAGAAAGAGATTCACGAGGAGAATCCCGAAACCGGCGCGGAGGCCGCAGGCGCGCCGCAGCCCGCGACCCACGTCGAGGATCCCGCCAGGCTGGCGGAGGAGCTTAAGCGCGCGCGCATCCGCGAGGACGAGCTTCTCCGCGCCGTGGCCGAGCTGACCAATGTGAACCGGCGCCGGAAGCAGGACATGGAGACCATCGTCCTCTCCGCGCAGGAATCGCTGGTCCGGAGCCTTCTCCCTGTCCTCGACGACATCGACCGGGCGATCGCGCATTCGAAGGATCGCGAGAGCGATCCGTTCCGTTCCGGGCTCCTCATGATCCGCGAGCGGCTCTGGCAAATCCTGGCAAGGGAAGGGCTGGAGCCGATCGAGGCGCTGGGAGCGCCCTTCGATCCCGAGGTGCACGAGGCGGTCGCGCAGCGGCCGAGCGCGGAGCAAGAGCCCGGCACGGTCCTCGAGGTGATCGCCACCGGATATCGCTTCCGGGGACGCGTGCTGCGGCATGCGCAGGTCCTCGTCGCGGCGAAGAACGCCGAGGAGAAGGGCTCCTGACCGCCACGCGAGATTACTACGAGATCCTGGGCGTCCCGAAGACTGCGTCGAACGAGGAGATCAAGAAGGCCTACCGCCAGCTGGCGATGAAGTATCACCCCGACAAGAATCCGGGGGACAAGAAGGCAGAGGAGTCCTTCAAGGAAGTGGCCGAGGCCTACGAAGTCCTCCACGATCCGGACAAGCGCGCACACTACGACCGGGTCGGCCGTGCCGGACCGGCCCCGTTCCCCGGCGGCTCGGGCGGGGGCGGGTTCGCCGGGGCCGAGGGGTTCGATCTTGCCGACGCCCTGCGCGCCTTCATGCGCGACTTCGGCGGCATGGGAGGCGAAGGGTTCGAGGGCGGCCGTCGCGCGGGAAGGAACGAGCGCCGCGGACGGAATCTCGAGATTCGCCTGCCGCTCTCGCTCGAGGAGATCGCGAACGGAGCGGAGAAGGTGATCAAGATCCGGCGCATGATTCCCTGCGCCGACTGCAGCGGCTCGGGCGCCAAGCCCGGCAGCAAGACCAAGACCTGCACGGCGTGCGGCGGCTCGGGGCAGGTTCGTTCGGTGCAACGGTCGGTCTTCGGTCAGCTCATCAGCGTGACCACCTGCGAGCGGTGTCATGGCGAAGGAACGATCATCGAGTCGCCGTGTCCCAAGTGCTCGGGCGAGGGGCGCGTGCGCGCCCAGGAGGAGATCACGATCCGCGTGCCGCCCGGTGTGATGGAGGGGAACTACATTCCACTGCGCGGAATGGGGGACGCGGGGATCCGCGGCGGGCCTGCCGGCGACCTGATCGCCCACATCGAGGAGGTTCCGCATCCTCTCTTCGCGCGGGAAGGGGATGACCTCATTCTCGAGCTCCCCATCAGCTTCGCGCGCGCGGCGCTGGGCGGGAAGGTCGAGGTGCCCACGCTCGGCGGGCGCGCCAAGGTCACAATTCCGGCGGGCATCCAGTCCGGACAGGTGCTGCGTCTTCGAGGAAAGGGGCTCAGGGGCCTCCAGCGCTCCGCAACCGGGGATCAGCTCGTGCGCGTCACCGTGCACACGCCGCCCAAGGTGACCGATCGCGGAAAGAAGCTCTTCACGGAGCTGGAAGAGCTTTCGGATTCCGGCGTGCCGCCTCCGCACCGCCCGGACCGGAGCGCCGGCTGAGTTGGAGAAGCTCAGGCTCCCCGACACCCCTTTCTGGGTCGAGCCTCTTTCCGTCGGTCCCGACCACCTCGAGCTGAGCCGCGAGGAATCGCACCATCTCCTCCATGTCCACCGCGCGAAGCCGGGCGCTCCGTTTCAGGCCACGGACGGGCAGGGCGCTTTCTACGAGTGCGTGCTCGAGTCGGTGAAGCGCCACGCGGCGGTGGGTCGTATCGTGAGCCGCCGCGCGGACCAGGGTGAGCTCTCGCGTCCGATCGTGGTGCTCGTGGGAATGCCGGACCGGCGGGGCATCGAGCAGGTGGTCGAGCACGCGGTACCGCTCGGCGTGAGCGCGTTCAACTTCGTCGCGTGCGAGCGCAGCGCCCCCGGTGTTCTGGGGCCCCAGCGGCTCGCGAGGCTGGACCGGATCGTGCGCGCCTCGCTCAAGCAGTCGCGTCGGAGCCGCCTGCCCCGGATGGGCTCGGCGCCCACCCTCGACGCCGCCGTTGGCGGGCTCGCAGGTGGAGCGGCGCGATATGTGGCCGATCCGGGCGGCGAATTATTTGTACTTGCCAAGGCCGAAAGTACGCAAGCTGCTGTGCAATTGGCGATTGGGCCTCCAGGCGGATTTTCCGAGCGGGAGAGCCGGCTTCTGCTTGACGCCGGATTTTCGCCTATCTCACTGGGCCCCAGTAGATTAACTACCGAGACCGCCGCGCTGGCCCTGATCAGCCTCGCCCGAAATTCTTTGTAGGGCCGTAAGTTACAGGCCAATTGACAGATCCGCCCCTTCGGAGTATCTTGATTAGTGTTAGGCGTATGCTGCCCTCGAGGCGGTAGACGGAGGACTTTCTAGCGAACCTCAAACCATGGTTAGGAGGCGATTCATAGGATGCCCGGCATCAGGGTGAAGGAAGGTGAATCCTTCGAGAGTGCCCTTCGCCGGTTCAAGAAGAAGTGTGAGAAGGCAGGAGTTCTCGCGGATTTGCGACGTCATCAGCACTTCGAAAAACCGAGCGAGCGGCGCAAGCGTAAGCTAAACGCCGCGAAGAGGAAGATGATGGCCCGGATGAAGGCGGAGTAAAGAGGAGCATCTCCGGACATCGGTTACCAAAGCGGGAAATCGGCTGACCGCCGGTTTCCCGCTCGCCCGCTTGGGCCGACGCGACAACATCATCGTCCGTAGCAACGACACCCACACCTCCGGAAGCGAAAATCATTTCAAGCACACGAACGCGCGAGCCGCAGGGGTGGTCCGCTTCTCCTGAAGTTTCTTCAGGCCCTCCGAGCCACGCGCACCAGGTACTCGAATTCCCCGCCGTCATCGCGACGATCGCGGGCCGGACCCGTTCCGCGCCCGGACGGGATCGTGTGCTCGCCATCCAGTGTCATTCCCGGCTCGAGGACGCGCGCGCGGCGCAGGAGATCTACCGCGACGTGGTCGCCCTCGCGGGCACGGCCGACGAGCCGCCGCCCGCGGCTCCCCCCGACGTCCGCGCTCTGCTCGAGCAGCTCAAGACCGAGGGCGCGGCGCTGTCCGGTGAAGAGCTCTGGGAGATCCGCCGCCTTCTCGACCAGGCCGTGCTCGCGCACGCGTGGACCCGCAAGGACCGTAGCGAGACTCCGGGGCTCACGCGGCTTCTCGCGGACGTGGAGCCTCTGCCCGCGCTCCATCGCGAACTGGGCCGCTCCCTCGAGCCTTCGGGCGAGGTGAAGGACGACGCGAGCCCGGATCTCGGCCGCATCCGCCGCTCCATCCAGACCCTCCGCGAGCGGCTGGCGCAGAAGCTCGAATCGATCGCGCGCGGGCTGGGGATCGCGGAGACCTTCGTCACGCTGCGCGAAGGGCGGTATGCGATCGCGGTGCCCGCCTCGCACAGGCGCCAGGTGCCCGGCATGGCGCTCGGCTATTCCGGCAGCGGCGCCACCGTGTTCCTGGAGCCGCGCGAGGCCGCCGAGGCGAACAGCCAGCTCGCGGATCTATTCGTAGATGAGATTCGCGAGGTAACCCGGATCCTCCGCGAGCTGAGCGCGCTCGCCCGGCGTGACCGCGAGCCTCTCGCGCGGAACCTCGAGGCGCTGGCGAGGCTCGATGCCGCGCAGGCGGTCGGAAGCTGGACCAAGGCGGTCGGCGGGTCCTTGCCCGCGCTCACTGAGGAGCGCTCGCTCCTCTTGCGCGGCGCGCGTCATCCCATCCTGGTCGAGCGCCACACGCGCGGCGAGATGACGGCGGCGCCCGTGCCGCTCGATCTTTCGCTCGATCGCCATGCGCCGCTCCTCCTCGTGACCGGCCCCAACATGGGCGGGAAGACGGTCGCGATCAAGACGGCCGGTCTTGTCGCGCTCCTCGCGATGGCGGGGCTTCCCGTGCCCGCCGCGGAAGGAACGAGGATCCCCTGGTTCGACCACGTGGTGTGCGACATCGGCGACGAGCAGTCGCTCATGGAGGACGTGAGCACCTTTCTCTCGCATCTTCGCAGGGTCTCGGAAGCCGTCTCGGTCGCCACGCCCGATTCGCTGGTGCTCCTGGACGAGCTGGGCTCGGGGACCGATCCCACGGAGGGCGCGGCGCTGGGGCAGGCCATCCTCGAGCGGCTCATCGGGCGGCGGACCCTCTGCGTGGCGACCACGCACCATGGCGCGCTGAAGTCCTTCGCGTCGGAGGCCCCCGGAGCGCGGAACGCTTCGATGGCGTTCGACGAGGAGACCCTGCGCCCCCGGTTCACGCTGCTCATCGGCGTTCCGGGCAGGAGCCGCGCGATCCAGGTGGCGGAACGCTTCGGCATGGACCGCGAGGTTCTGGACCGGGCCAAGGAGCTTCTGCCGCGCGGCGAACGCGATCTCGGCGCTCTGATCGAGGAGCTGGGGCAGCTCAAGGGCCAGGTCGCGCGGGAGCGCGAGGAATTGACGTCGACGCGGATGCGGCTCGCGGAGCGCGAAGGGGAGCTGAAGCAGGCGCTCTCGCGCCTGGAGTCGGAGAAGCGCGAGCGGAAGCAGGCCGAGCTCAAGGCGCGCCGGGACCTCCTGCGCACGCTCGAGAACCAGATCGACGAGTACCGGAAGAAGCTCCGCGCCGACAAGAAGGCTTCCGCCGAGACGCTGGAGGAGGCGCGGGGGCTCGCCCGCCGGGTCTCCGAATCGATCGACTCCGAGACCGAGTGGACGCCCGTGCCCGACCGGGGCGCGCCGGTGGAGCGGGTCTGCGAGGGGGACAGGGTGTACGTGCCCGCCCTCCAGGCCGACGGGACCGTGCTCTCGGCGCCCGATCACGACGGGCGCGTGCGTCTGAAGATCGGGGCCGCGACCACGATGCTCCCGCTCACGGCCCTGCGCCGCGATGCGGGAGAAACGAAATCGCGCGCGGACCGGTCCAAGGGTGAAACGCCGCTCAAGCGCGAGGTGGAGATTCCCGAGGTCTCGCACGAGATCGACGTGCGCGGCTACGAGCCGGACGACGCCATCCGCGCGGTCGAGACCTTCCTCGAGAACGCGGTGATGGGAGGCGTGGATCGAGCCCGGATCATCCACGGCAAGGGGAAGGGGATCCTGCGCGAGCGGCTGAAGCGCTGGCTCCAGGGGCAGCCGGCGGTGAAGGAATTCCAGCTGGGAGAGCTTCGCGAGGGAGGGACCGGCGTCACGATCGTGACGCTGGAATAGGGGTGAACGCGAACGTGCGAATGAGCGGGGAAGAGGCGCGCGAGCGGGTCCGGGACGCGACCGACATCGTGCAGCTCATCGGAGAGCGGGTGCAGCTCCGGCGGGCCGGCCGGTCGTTCAAGGGGCTGTGCCCGTTCCACACCGAGAAGACGCCCTCCTTCACCGTCACGCCCGACCGCCAGATCTGGCACTGCTTCGGGTGCAGCAAGGGAGGCGACGTCTTCGCGTTCGTGATGGAGCTGGACAAGGTGACGTTTCCCGAGGCGATCCGCGTGCTCGCGGACCGCGCCGGAATCGAGCTGCCCAAGCAGGAGCGCGGAACGGGAGACGAGAAGTTCGACAAGCTCTACCAGGCCAACGCGCTCGCGCGCGATTTCTTCCGAGCGAGCCTGGCGTCGGGCGAGGCGGCGAAGAAGGCGCGCGCGTACATCGCGGCGCGTGGGTTCGAGGAGCCGTGGCTCACGCGCTTCGAGGTGGGCTGGGCGCCGGAGGGCTGGGACGGCCTGCTCACCGCGCTCGCGAAGCTCCTCCCGGCAGACGTCTTGGAGCAGGCGGGGCTGATCGTGCGGCGCGGGGACGGCAGCGGACACTACGACCGTTTCCGCAACCGCGTGATCTTCCCGGTCGCCACCGCGGCTGGAAAGATCGCGGGGTTCGGCGCGCGGGCGATCGCCGAGGGGGACGAGCCCAAGTACCTGAACTCGCCCGAGACGCCGGTCTTTCGCAAGGGGCGGCTCCTCTACGGGCTTCCCATCGCGCGGGCGGGCATGCGGGAGAGCGGCGAGGCGATCGTGTCGGAGGGATATCTCGACGTGATGCGGCTCCACGCGTGCGGTTTCACGAACGCGGTCTCGACGTGCGGCACGGCGCTCACGCCCGAGCAGGCGCGGCTCCTGGCCCGGCTCCAGATCAAGGTCCTCCTTCTCTACGACGGCGATGACGCCGGCGTGCGGGCGGCCGACCGTGGCCTGGATCCTTTGCTCGAGGCGGGCGTGGACCTGAGGGTGCTGCTGTTGCCCGGCGGCGAGGACCCCGATTCTTTCCTGCGCAAGGAGGGGGCGGGGGCGCTGCGCGAGCGCATGGAGTCGGCGCTCGACGTGCCGAGCTTCCTCGCTGCCGCCGGGACGGCCGGGGCGGGCGCCGCGAACCCCACGATCGAAGCGAGGCTGAGGCGGCTCGTGGGTCTCCTGGGCCATGTCGAGGACCCCATTCGCCGCAGGCTCCTCATCCGACGGGGAGCGGACGTGTTCGGGCTGGAGGAGTCGGTTCTTCTGGAGGCTGCGCAGAGCGGGGGCCGGTCGAGGAGGGTCCTGAAGCCCAGGGCGGGGACCGGCGCGGGCGCTGTGGCCGGAGCCGAGACGGGCGCGGGCGTCCCAGCCGGGGCCGCCGCGGCGGCCGCCGCCGGCACGCCGGCAGAAGCCACGGCTCAAGGCACCGCATCGGAGAACGAACCGGCGCCCACGGATCCCGTGGAGCGGGAGCTGGCCGGGCGGGTATTGACTGAAGAGGGCGCGGTCCTGGAAGTGGCCGCCCAGGGCGGAGCTAACTACTTCCGGGGCGAGACACTACGGAGGCTTCTCAATCCATGGCTTGCGCAGGGCCGGCCGCCGCGCGAGGACGAGCTGAGGTCGCTCATGGCCGAAAGCCCCCTGACCCGGGCGCTTCTGGCCGAGCTTCCGCCCGAGCCGGGCAGGACCATCGAGGCCTCCCGCCGGGAGGCCCGGGACCTGATCCAGCGCCTGGAAGAGCGCCTGCTCAAGGCCAGGAAGCAGGAGATCCGGGACGCGATCAAGAAGGCTGAGCAGAGCGGGGATATGGAATTACAGGAAAGCCTCAACGCCGAGTGGCGTGATGTCGCATCCAAGCTTCATACCAAGAGCACGCATCCAGCGATCCACTAGGGCCAGGGCGGCCCTGGGGCCAGGGCAGACCGGAAAAAGGAGAGTAGAACGAATGAAGCGGGCGAAAACGGATCGACTTCAGGAATTGAAGGGTCTGGCCGGCAAGCAGCAGTACCTGCTCCATGACCAGATCGAGTCGTTCCTCGATGAAAGCGCCTCGGTGGAGGACATGGACGAGGTCTACATCGCGCTCAACGACCTCAAGGTAGATGTGTTCGATAGCCATGAGGAAGCGCAGCAGAAGCTGAAGATCAAGCGGCGCGAGGAGAAGCGGCCCCAGGAAAAGCAACTCCTGGCCCACCCCATGCGCTACGACGATCCCGTGCGCATGTACCTGCGCGAGATGGGGCGCGTGCCGCTGCTCGATCGCGAAGGGGAAGTCGAGATCGCGAAGAGGATCAAGGCCGGCGAGCGCCAGATCTGCACCGCGCTCTTCCGGTCCGCTCCCATCATCAAGGAGCTCCTCGCCATGGGCATCAAGCTCAAGCAGAGCAAGATGCGCGTGGAGGACTTTCTCCAGATCGATTTCGGCAATTGGAACCCCGAGTACTCTCCGAAGCGTGAGCGGGCGCGGGCCCTGAAGGCCATGGGGCGCATCCGCCAGCTCCACGTGAAGCTCACCAAGCTGCAAGACAAGTCCACGGCCCGGGCCTCCGAGGACAAGCGCCGCGCGCACAACGAGAAGACGCGAGCGGCCGAGGAAGAGCTGCTGCGCGATCTCTATGCGCTCAATTTCAATATTCGGCTCATCGATCGGCTGGCCACGCGCATGAAGCAGCTCTCGTTCGATATCCGCGAGTGCGAGGCCGAGGTCCGGCAGTTCGAGCGGCGCCACGGCAAGAACGCCGAGGAGTTCGCGGTCTTTCTGAAGCGGGCGCGGAAGGGCCGCAAGGACGCCAAGCAGGTCGAGAAGGAGAGCAAGCTCACGCTCGAGATCCTGCTCGAGTACGAGAAGTCGCAGAAGAACTGCCGTCGGAAGGTCCGCAAGGTCGAGGTCGAGGGCAAGATGACCCGCGAGCAGGTCCGCGAGGTCAACACCGAGATCCGCTCGGGCGAGATCGCGCGCGACAAGGCGAAGCGCGAGATGATCGAGGCGAACGTGCGGCTCGTGATCTCGATCGCGAAGCGCTACACCAACCGCGGGCTGGAATTCCTGGACCTGATCCAGGAAGGAAACTCCGGCCTCATGCGCGCGGTGGACAAGTTCGATTACCGTAAGGGCTACAAGTTCTCCACCTACGCCACGTGGTGGATCCGCCAGGCCATCACGCGCGCCATCGCCGACCAGGCGCGAACGATCCGCGTGCCGGTTCACATGATCGAGGCGATCAACAAGGTCGTGCGCACGTCGCGGCGGCTGGTGCAGGAGCTGGGACGCGAGCCCACGCCGGAAGAGGTGGCCGAGAAGCTCCAGCTTCCGGTGGACAAGATCAAGAGCGTGCTGAAGGCGGCGCAGGAGCCGATCTCGCTGGACCGGCCCATCGGCGAGGACGACGATTCGAACCTCGGCGATTTCATCGAGGACACGAGCGTGGTGTCGCCCGCCCAGGCGGCCGCATTCTCGATGCTGAAGGACGAGGTGAACGAGGTTCTGGAAACGCTGAGCAAGCGCGAGGCGAAGGTGATACGGCTCCGGTTCGGTTTGACCGATGACGGATGTCCGCGGACCCTGGAAGAGGTCGGCGCCACCTTCAACGTCACGCGCGAGCGCATCCGTCAGATCGAGGCCAAGGCGCTCCGCAAACTGCGTCATCCGACGCGGAGCCGCCGGCTCAAGGGCTACGTGGAGATGATGTGATACTCTTACGGGCCCATAGCTCAGCTGGTGAGAGCGCCCGGCTCATAACCGGGTGGTCCTTGGTTCAAGTCCAAGTGGGCCCATTCGCCTTTTGTTTGGCGCTTCACGCAAGAAAGGAACGTACGAGTTTGATTTCGATCGCGCGGGCGGTTAGCTCAGCCGGGAGAGCGCTGGTATCACAAGCCAGAGGTCACAGGTTCAATCCCTGTACCGCCCACCATCATGACGCGGAGGCGCGCGGCGCAATTCTTTGGAAGGGCAGCGGCGAGGGCCGGGTCAACGGCCGCCGAGCCCCGGGTCAACCCACGGGGAGTGCGCTCCGGCGCGCTCCCCGTTTTTTATTGGATGCCGCGGGTCCCCGAGGGCATCTGATTCAGGAGGAGGCCGCGAATGCTTCCTGAGCTCGAAGCGCTCCTCCAGCTCCAGCGCTACGACGCGAAGCTCATGGAGACGCAGAAGAAGCGGGACGAAATCCCGAGGCGGCGTGAGGCGTTGAAGACCTCGCTGGACCAGGCCAAGGCCGCGCACGAGCATGCGAAGAAGGATCTGGAGAAGGTCCGCCTCGAGCGGCGCGCGCAGGAGAAGGAGATCGAGGTCATCCAGGCGGAAGGGGTGAGGCTCGAACGCCAGCTCCTGGACGTGAAGACCAACAAGGAATACCAGGCCATGCTGACCGAGATCCAGGCGCTGAAGACCAAGCGCTCGGATCGCGAGACCGTAATTCTGGAGCAGTTCGAGCGCGAGGAAGTGCTCGTGGCGCAGGCGAAGCAGGCGGAGCAGCGGATCGCCGAGGAAGAGCGCAAGCTAAAGGTGGGGGAAGCCGAGATGGAGCGCGAGATCGCGACGCTCGATCAGTCCATCCACTCCATCAAGGTGGACCGGGACCAGGTGCGGCCGGGCGTCTCCAAGACGCTGCTGGCGCGCTACGACCGCCTGGCCGGCACCCGGGACGGCATCGCCGTCGCCGAGGTGCGCAAGGGCGCGTGCGCCGCGTGCTTCAAGTCGCTCACCCCGCAGGCCATGCAGGAGGCGCGCCGGAACGACGCGGTGCTCCACTGCGAGTCGTGCGGGCGGATGCTGATCTGGACCGAGGGGAGCGTGGCCTAGCGGAGAGATGAAGATCGTGACGTTTGGATCCCTTCGGCACCTTGGTCCCTACCTCAAGCGACACCGCCTCTCGCTCCTCCTGGGAGGCATCGCGGTCCTCTGCACGAATGTGTTCCAGGTGTGGTCTCCCTGGATCGTCCGCCAAGCGGTCAACCATCTCCAGGACGGCACCACCCGCGACATCCTCGCGCGCGACGCGGCGCTGATCCTCCTCGCGGTCGCGCTGCAGGGGCTCTTCCTCTTCCTCATGCGCATGACCCTGATCCGCTCCTCGCGGCAGATGGAGTACGAGCTCCGAAACGATCTCTACGACCACATGCAGCGGCTCCACGCCTCGTTCTACCGGCGCACCAAGGTCGGGGATCTTCTCTCGCGCACCACGAACGACCTGGACGCGGTGCGGAACTTCCTGGGACCCGGCATCATGTACTTCGCGAACACGATCGTGACTTTCGCCTTCGCGGTGACGCTGATGCTGCGGATCGACGTGAAGCTCACGCTCCTGGCTCTCATCCCGCTGCCGATCCTCTCCTTCGCCGTGGCGCGCATGGGGGGCAAGATCCATCACTACTACGAGGCGATCCAGGACCGCTTCGGGCGATTGACCGCCAAGGCGCAGGAGACGCTGGCGGGCATCCGCGTCGTGAAGGCCTACGTCGAGGAGGAAGGGGAGTACCGGGCGTTCAAGGCGATCCACGAGGACTACACCGAGCAAAACCGAAAGATGAACCAGCTCTGGTCCGCAATGGGGCCCCTGATGGGATTGCTGGGCGGGATCGCGAACGCGGTCGTGCTGTGGGTCGGAGGCACCGCGGTCGTCCAGGGGCGGATCAATTTGGGCGATTTCGTGGCGTTCCAGATCTACCTCATGATGCTCCTCTGGCCGATGATCTCCCTGGGCTGGGTCTCGAACCTGTTTCAGCGCGGCGAGGCCTCCATGAAGCGGATCCGCGCGATCATGGACGAGCCGATCGAGGCGGACCTGGACGCGCCGAGGCTGAGGCCGCAGGCAGCCCGCCAGGTCGCGATCGAGTTCCGGAACGTCGGGTTCCAGTACCCGGTCTCGGACCGCTGGGTGCTCCACGGCCTGAATCTCACCATTCCGACCGGGGAGCGCGTGGCGATCGTGGGACGCACCGGCGCGGGCAAGTCCACCATGCTGGCACTGCTGGCGCGGCTGTTCGAGCCGACGGATGGGGCGGTTCTGGTAGGGGGTCGCGACGCGCGCGAGTGGACGCGGGCCGACCTGCGCCGCGTGTTCGGCATCGTGCCGCAGGAGAGCTTCCTGTTTTCGGACTCCATCCGCGCGAATGTGGCCTTCGGCTTCGAGGATCCCGATGCGGCGCCCGATCCCGACGGCCCGGTGGCGCGTGCGGGGCTGGCGAGCGATCTGGACTCGTTCAATCGCGGGCTGGACACCATGATCGGCGAGCGAGGGATCACCCTGTCGGGCGGCCAGAAACAGCGGGTCGCCCTGGCGCGTGCGCTTGCGCTCGAGCGCCCCGTCTTGTTGCTGGACGACGCCTTCGCGAGCGTGGATCCCGGCACAGAGGAAGTCATCTTGCGCTCGCTCTTCGACCATCCTTCGCGGCCCACGCTCTTGCTGGCCACCCATCGGCGCTCGGCGCTTCTGCGCGTGGACCGGATCGTGGTTCTGGACGAGGGCAAGATCGCGGACACCGGGACCCATTCGGAGCTGATCCATCGCGGCGGCCTCTACGCCGATCTCTACCATCGCGAGGAGATGGTGGAAGAGCTGGAAGCGCTATGAGTCCTCCCTGGGGATCTCCGGGACACGACGAGGAAGCGGTCGGCGCGGTCTACGACCACGGGCTGGCGAAGAGGCTCGTCCGCTATCTCAAGCCGTATTCGCGCGACATCTTCCTCTCGGTGGGGCTTTTGCTCGCGATCTCGCTGCTCGAGGTCGCCGGGCCCTACATCACCAAGATCGCGATCGACACCTACGTGAAGCCGATCCGCGGCGTGGGGCCCGTGCCGGCGATCGCGATCCAGGGGCTCATCACGCTCTCCCTGGCGTACGTCTTCGTGCTGATCGTGGCGTTCGCGCTGCGCTACTGGCAGACCTACACGATGTCCATGGTCGGGCAGAAGGCCATGCAGGACTTGAGGCTCGAGATCTTCCGCCACGTCGAGACCCTGACGCCGACCTACTTCGACACGCATCCCGTGGGGCGCATCCTGACGCGCGTCACGCAGGACGTCTCGGTCCTGAACGAGCTCTTCGCGCAGGGCGTGGTGGCGGTGATCGGCGACATCTTCTTGCTGGCCGGAATCGTGGGCGCGATGCTCTTCATGAACTGGAAGCTGGCGCTGGTCACGTTCACCACCGTGCCGCTGCTCGTGATCGCGACCGCGATCTTCCGGGCGAAGGTGCGCGTGAGCTACCGCAAGGTGAGGACGCGCCTGGCACGGATCAACGCCTACTTGCAGGAGCATCTCCAGGGCGTGGAGGTGGTGAAGCTCTTCAACGTCGAGGCCAAGGAGTTCCGCGGCTTCGATCGCGCCAACAAGGATCATCTCCAGGCGCACATCCAGAACATGTTCTACTACGCGGTCTTCTTCCCGACCGTGGAGTTCATCGGCGCGATCGCGCTGGCGCTGATCTTGTGGTACGGCGGGCTGGGCATCATCGGCGGAACCGTCACGTTCGGCGTCGTCGTGGCCTTCTTGCAGTACTCCGAGCGCTTCTACCAGCCCATCCGCGACCTGAGCGACAAGTACAACGTGTTCCAGGCCGCGATGGTCTCGTCGGAGCGCATCTTCGACCTGCTGGACACGAAGCCCGCGGTCCCCGAGCCGGCGGGGCCGGCGGAGAAGCCCGCGCGCCTGCAGGGCGCGATCGAGTTCGATCATGTCTGGTTCGCGTACAAGGACGAGGACTTCGTGCTCCGCGACATCTCCTTCAAGATCGCGCCGGGGGAGAAGGTCGCGCTGGTGGGAGCCACCGGCGCGGGGAAGAGCTCGATCGCCAACCTCCTGAGCCGCTCCTACGAGTTCCAGCGCGGCACGATCCGGATCGACGGCCGCGACATCCGCGAGATCAACGGACGCGCGCTGCGACGCCAGATCGGGCTCGTGCTACAAGACGTGTTCCTGTTCAGCGGCAGCGTGCGGGAGAACTTGCGTTTCGGCGCGCGGGAGCGGCCGCCCGAGGAGGCCGAGCGGGCGCTGGAGGAGGTGGGCGGCGGGCGGATGCTGGGCCGCCTCCCGAACGGGCTGGAAGAAGAGGTGGGCGAGCGCGGAGTCTTCTTCTCGATGGGGGAGCGGCAATTGCTGGCCTTTGCCCGCGCCCTCCACTACGACCCCAGCATCCTGGTCCTGGACGAGGCCACCTCGAGCGTGGACGTGGAGACGGAGCGCGTGATTCAGGCCGCTTTGAGGCGGCTTTTGGAGGGGCGCACTTCCCTGGTGATCGCGCACAGGCTGAGCACGATCCTGGATGCCGACCGCATCCTGGTCATGCACCGCGGCAAGCTGCGCGAACAGGGCACGCACGAGGAGCTGCTCACGCTGGGCGGAATCTACGCGCGCCTGTACGAGCTGCAGTACCAGGGGCAGCGGGCCGCCGCCACGACCTCCACAGAATGACCGACACCCTCGAGCGCGAGCTGGTCCAGGCCACGCGGATCGCGCGCGAAGCCGGCGCCCTTCTGAAAGAGAATTTCGGCAAGTCCCAGGACGTGCAGTACAAGGGGCGCATCGATCTCGTCACCGAGATGGACCGCCGTTCCGAGGAGCTGATCCTGGGGCGCCTGCGCGCTTCGTTCCCCGGCGACTGCTTCTGGGCCGAGGAGTGCGGCCGCGACAGCTCCGGATCCGAGCGCGTCTGGATCGTGGACCCCCTCGACGGCACCGTGAACTACGCGCACGAGTATCCCGTGTTTT
>JAYUAE010000214.1:0-3090 GCA_043741515.1 Candidatus Eiseniibacteriota bacterium
CACGAAGGAGATGCTGCGCATCGCGGCGGCCGTGAAGCCCGAGCGCGCCACCTTCGTTCCCGAGCGCCGGCAGGAGCTGACCACCGAGGGCGGGCTGGATCTCAAGCGCCACAGGGCCGAGGTCCAGGAAGGCTGCGCGCGACTGCGGGAGGCCGGCATCACGGTGAGCCTCTTCCTCGACCCGGATCCCGCGACGATCGAGGCGGCGCGCGAAACGGGTGCCGCGATCGTGGAGATCCACACGGGAGCGTTCGCCAATTCCTGGGGCACTCCCCAGGCCGAGGCCGAGCTCCGGCGAATCCAGGCGGCCGCGGTTGCGCTCGAGCGGCTCGGCATCAAGCCGCACGCCGGCCACGGGCTCAACGTCGAGAACGTGGGCCGCCTTCTCGGCGTCTATCCCTTCGCAGAGCTGAGCATCGGCCACTCCATCGTGTCGCGCGCGGTGATCGTGGGAATGAGCGCGGCCGTGCGGGAGATGATCGAGGCGTTTCGGGTCGAAACCCCCTAGTCCCGCCTCTTGCCGCGTTACGCCGAAGTCAGCGACCCGTAACACCTTCGTTACAATCTCCCTCTACTGTCCGGGTTGACGCCAGGAGACTCCAAGCACGGAGCGATGCCCTGAACGCATCGACACATGAGTCAAACCAGGAGGGAAGAGGGAATGAGCGCACGCGCAGCGATCGTGGCGACCTTGACGGTGCTGGCCTTCGTGATCCCGTGGACGGCACAGGCGCAGCAATCGGCGACCACCACGGAACCGGCCGATTCAGAGGCCGTCGCCCAGGACGCCCTGCTGGCGCCGCCCCCGGTGCCGGTGGTGCAGAGCGACCCCGATTTCCCGCGCGGGCGGATCAGCGGCTACATGTTCGGCGACGCGTACTACGACGTCACCGGAGACCCGCAGCATCGCTACAGCGCCGCGGGAGCCGACTCCGACCAGGTGAACATCGACGGGAACAAGAACATCGGAAAGGATCTGAACGGAGTCCAGCTTCGCCGGGTCTACTTCCAGCTCGACAACGATCTTTCGATCAAGTTCGCCACGCGGTTCCGTCTCGAGATGGACGGCAAGGAGCTGACCTCGGGCGGCAAGTTCGGGGTCTTCGTCAAGAACGCTTATCTGCAAGTGAAGAACCTGGTGCCGCGCGGAAACTTCTTCTTCGGCGAGATCACGACTCCCACATTCGAGAACACGGAGGAATTCTGGCAGTACCGCTCGATCGAGAAGACGATCGTGGATTTCCGTGGCATCGCGCCGTCCTCCGACCTCGGGCTCGAGATGAAGGGGTTCGCGGACGGAGGGCACAAGATCGGCTACTCGGCGATGCTCGGAAACGGCCAGGGGCAAAAGCCCGAGACCAACCGCTACAAGCGGTATTACCTCGCCATTCCGCTGAATCCGATTCACGACTTGAAGGTCGAGCCCTACGTGGACTACGAGCCGGGATTCGCCGGCGCCGACAAGGCGCTCTACAAGCTCTTCGCCGGGTATGAGTTCAAGAAGGCCGCGATCGGCGGGGAGATCCTGGACCAGGTGATCCACTCGAGGGTGGCGGCGAACACCGAAGCGCGCGGATTCTCGGCCTTCGGGCGCATGACTCCCTCGCCCACGCTCGGGGCTTTCGCGCGATACGACCGCTGGCAGCCCAACAAGCGCGAGGCGAATCGCGTGGACTCGGATCTCATGATGGCGGGACTCGACTGGCAGCCCTACAAGGACGTCCACGTGATGCCCAACGTGGAGGCCACGCAGTATCGCGCGCGGGGCGCCGCCGTCACCCCCGCGCATCACGACACGCAGGCTCGGATCACGTTCTACTACAAGTTCAGCAAGCCCTGATTCTCACCGTCACCATACAACGGAGGAACTCCTTGAATACAAGGCCCAGAACCTCACGCAAGCGGGCGATCACGATCGCGCTCGGCATCGTGATGCTCGCCGCGCTCGCGCCGGCGGCTCTTGCGCCCGCGGCGTTCGCGAACACGGGAACCAGCTCGCTCACGGGAGCGGGCGCGACCTTCCCGTACCCGATCTACTCGAAGTGGTTCGACATGTACCATGAAAAGACCGGGATCGAGATCAACTACCAGTCGATCGGAAGCGGCGGTGGCATCCAGCAAGTAAAAGCGGGCACCGTGGACTTCGGCGCCAGCGACGCGGCGCTCTCCGACGCGCGGCTCAAGGAAATGCCGCGCCGCGTGATCCACTTCCCCATGGTGGGGGGCGCGGTGGTTCTCGCGTACAACCTGCCCTCGGTCCGGCAGCCGCTCAAGCTCACCTCGCAGGTCATCGCCGGCATCTACAGGGGCAAGATCAAGGTCTGGAACGACAAGCGGATCGCGGCCGTCAATCCCGGCGTGACGCTGCCCGCGACGCCCATCCTTCCGGTGCACCGGTCCGACGGGAGCGGCACGACCAACATCTTCACCTCGTATCTCTCCGCGGTGGACGGCGGGTGGAAGGAGATGGTCGGGGCCAACACGTCCGTGAGCTGGGATGCGGGCACCGGCGGCAAGGGGAACGAGGGCGTCTCGGGGCTGATCCGACAGTTCCAGGGGGCGATCGGGTATGTGGAGCTGGCCTATGCCAAGCAAAACAAGCTCCCCATGGCTCAGATCCAGAACAAGAGCGGCAAGTTCGTCGAGCCCACGCTCGCCTCGACCACGGCTGCGGCCGAGGGCGCCGCGACCATGCTTGCCAAGGACGTGCGTTTCCCCATCGTGAACTCGCCGGCGCCGAACGCCTATCCGATTTGCGGATTGACGTTCCTCCTCGTGTACCAGGACCAGAAGGATGCCGGCAAGGCCCACGCGCTCGCGGGATTCATCAACTGGGCGATCCATGACGGCCAGGCCGTCGCTCCGACTCTCGACTACGCGCCGCTTCCCGCCGCGGTCGTGAAGGTGAACGAGGGCTCGCTCCGCAAGCTGACGCTCGCAGGCAAGCCGCTGCTCGCGAACCGGTGAGAGCGGCCCGAATCTCGGGAGACAGGGTCTACCGCGCCGTCCTGGGGGGCGCGGCGACCCTGGTCTTCCTGATCGTCGCGCTCATCGTCTACGAGACGACCCGGGGCGCCTCGCTCTCGCTCC
>JAYUAE010000215.1:0-3090 GCA_043741515.1 Candidatus Eiseniibacteriota bacterium
CGGAAGGTGACCGCCACGGTGAGCACGATCTCGTACTCGGTGGCGCGCTCGGTCGAGGTGTACCCGAACACCTGGTTCTTGTACGCGACGATGGTGCCGCGCAGGACTGCGTTCGCGTCCCGCTCCTGCGCGATGCGCAGATGCCGGTCGTTCAAGAATCCATTCACCATGGATTGAGTGATGTCGTCCGAGAGGCCGAACTCGACGGTGTTGTTGCCGAATGCGGGAATCGCGAGCGTCTTGAGATGAGGCGGAAGGGCGCTCCGGACCGTGTACGCGCATCCACCGGAGGCGAGGAGCAGGGCGAAGCCGAGCCGAAGGCAAAGGCCCGGGGTAAAACGGACGTTCCTACCCCACATCCGCGGCGGGCGTGTCCTGGAAGCCATAGAGTTTCATTCGGTACCTCAGCTTGTCCCGCTTCATTTGCAAGAGGCCGGCCGTCCGGCTCTGGTTGCCGCCCGAGCGGTCGAGCGCACGCTGGATGATATCGCGCTCGATCTGCCCCAGGGTACCCTCGAGATCGAACCCCTCTTCCGGGATCTGTCCCGACTCGAGCACCGAGCGCAGCGTCTGGATCGAGGTGGAATCGCCCTTCACCGGGGCCGGGGCGATGGCGCTCGCCAGGTGTTGCGTCACGATCCGGTTCCCCTGGGACAGAAGCACGATCCGCTCGAACAGGTTCCGCAGCTCCCGGATGTTCCCGGGCCACGGGTAGGACAATAACACCTGTTCGGCCGCGGAATCGATCGCCTCGAAAGATTTTCCGAAGAGGCGGTTGAACTGCGCCAGGAAGTGCTTCGCCAGAGGAAGGATGTCCTCGCGGCGCTCGCGGAGCGGTGGGACCCGGATCGGAACGACCTTGAGCCGGTAGTAGAGGTCCTCGCGGAAGCGCTGCTCGCGGACCATGGTCTCCAGATTCTGGTTGGTGGCCGAGATGACCCGCACGCTCACGGTGATGTCCTTCGTGCCTCCGACGCGCTTGAAGGTCATGCGCTCGAGCACGCGGAGGAGCTTCACCTGGATGGTCAGGCTCATCTCGCCCACCTCGTCCAGGAAGAGCGTTCCGCCGTTGGCCAGCTCCAGCAATCCCTGCTTCTGTTGCCGGGCGTCGGTGAAGGCGCCCTTCTCGTGCCCGAAGAGCTCGGATTCCAGCAGCTCTCGCGGGATGGCGGCGCAGTTCACCTCCAGCATCGGCTTGTCGCGGCGCGCGGAGAGCTCGTGGATCCAGTGCGCGATCAGCTCCTTGCCGGTCCCGCTCTCTCCCTCGATCAGGACGCTGGTGGAGTCGCTCTGCGCGACCTGCTCCACGATCGTGTAGACGTGCTGCATGGCGGGGCTTTGCCCCCGCACGAATTCGCGCGAGAATTTCTGGCTCTTCTCCTGGCGGTGGTGCTGCACCTCGCGGCCCAGGCTCCGCGACGAGAGCTCGCGCTCCAGGACAAGCAGGAGCTCCTCGCGGATCGGCTTTCCCTTGGTCAGGTAGTCGCGGGCGCCGAAGCGCATGGCCTGAACGGCGGTCTCGTGGTCGGGCTCGCCGGTGAGCATGACCACGATCTGCTCGGGCCATTGCGCCCGGATTCGCTCCAGGACCTGGATGCCGGTGAGGTCGGGCAGTCGGATGTCGAGCAGCACGAGATCGGCCGGCTCCTTCTCGAGGAGCTGGAGCCCCGCCTTCCCCGAGTCCGCCGTGAGGACCTGGTAGCCCTCGGCCTTCAGCTCTCGCGGAAGGAAATGGCGGATCGTCTCGTCGTCATCGATGACCAGTATCGTTGCCTTCATTCCTGGCTCCTCGCGCTCAGCCGGCCGCGGGCAGAAGAATCCGGAACCGGGTTCCCTGCCCCGGCGCGCTCACGACCTCGATCGATCCTCCGTGGCGCTGGATGATTCCGTGCGCCACGAACAGGCCCAGGCCGGTGCCCTTCGGGCGCGTCGTGTAGAACGGCTCGAAGAGGTGCGGCAGATGCTCGGGCGAGATGCCGGCTCCCGTATCCGAGATCTCGATCTCCACGCGCGGAGCCTGCGGATTTCCGACCTGGCGGGCCTGGATCGTAACCACGCCTTCGTCCGGGATCGCCTGCACCGCGTTCTGGATCAGATTCAGAATGACTTGTAGAAGCTGGTCGGTATCGGCCAGGACCTTGGGCCAATGATCGGCACCTTCCAGCCGGATCTGGACCTTTCCGTCCTGAATCGCCGGAGCAAGGCCCCGGAGGGCCCGGGCGGCCAGGTCGGTGAGCGAGACGGTCCCCAGCGTGAGCATCCTGGGCCTCGTGGCCGAGAGGAGGTCCTGGACGATGCTGTTGAGGCGCGAAACCTCGCGCAGGATGAACTGGACGTCCACGCGCCGCTCGTCCCCCTCGGGAAAGCCGCGGCTCAGGTACTCCACGCCGGTCGCGATTCCGGTCAGGGGGTTGCGGATTTCGTGCGCGACGCTGGAGGCGAACCGCCCGAGCGCCGCGAGGCGGTCCAGGTGGCGGATCCGCTCTTCCATGCTGCGCACGCTGGAGAGGTCGGTGAGCGTGGCGACGGCGCCTCGCGTGCGCCCCTCGGCGTCCCGGAGCGGGGCCGCGTTCACCTCCACGGGGATCGTGGTTCCGTCGTGGCGCCGGACGATGTGCTCCGAGGGCGCTCCGGCGCCGGCATGGCCGAGCGCGCGGAGCAGCGCGTCCTGCCAGCCTTCGGCGCCGCCGATCTGGTCGATGGTCTTGGCGAGCGTGGTCTCGCGCGGGGCTCCGAGAATCTCCTCGGCGGAGCGGTTCCAGGCGAGGATCTGCCCCTCGCGGTCCACCGCGATGACTCCCAGCGGCATGCTCTCGATCATGTCCTCGCGGAAGCGCGCCTCGAGATCCAGCGCCTCGTTCAGGCTCAGGTTCACGCAGAGCGCCCCCAGGGCGGGCGCGAGCGCCTCCACCGAGTCGTGCCGCGTCCGGTCGGACTCGCCCGCGAGACCCATGAGGCCCACGACGCGGTGGAACTGGCAGGGGGCGCAAAGCCGCCTCCCGTCCGCCAGGCTCCCGAGGGGCGCCCCGGTCACGGCGCAGGACTTCCCTTCCACGCAGGATCCCGGACACGACGTCTGCCCTCCGCTGA
>JAYUAE010000216.1:0-16163 GCA_043741515.1 Candidatus Eiseniibacteriota bacterium
CTCTCGCGGACACGGCGTCGGCCGGGCCGCTCACGCGGGCACTGGCGGATTCCTCGAGCGGCGTCGTCCAGGGCGCCGCGATCGCGCTGCTCAAGATCCAGGGGGACCGAGCCATGCCGGTCGTCGCGCCTAAGATGGATCTTCTCCCCGGTTTTCTCCGCTCCGGGCTCCTCGAGGCGCTGGGACAGGTGCCGGGCCCCATGGCGCTGCAGACGCTCCTCGCGCGGGCGCGCGACGAGAGCGATCCGCCCGAGGCGTCGGGCGCCGCGTCGGGCCTCGCGCAGCGGCGCGCGGATTCCACGCGCGTCATTCCCGCGCTGAGGGCGCTCCTCAAGGCGCGCGATTTCACGGTGGTGGCCTCGGCGGCGGACGCTCTGGGTCAGCTCGGCGATTCCGCCTCGGTGCCGGCGCTCGCTTCGCTTCTGACCCGCGCCGGGACGACGCAGGACGCGGATGTCCGCGCCTCGGCGGCCTCGGCTCTGGCGGCGATCAAGACGCGCGAGGCGCTCGCGGCGCTCGCTCCGGCGCGGCGCGATCCGGAGCGCCGCATCCGCGAGACGGCATGCCAGGCGCTGGGGCTTCCGCCCGATTCGATCGGGCTCGTGAAGAATCCGCTCCTGCGCGCTCCGGCCGCCAAGGCGGCGCCGCGCACGGCGCTGATCCAGACCGAGCGCGGCATCATCACCATCGCCTTCGACCATGCGCGCGCGCCGGTGACCGTGGAGAATTTCGTGAGCCTCGCGCGCGCGAGGTATTTCGACGGGTTCGCGTTCCATCGCGTGGTGGCCAACTTCGTGGTGCAGGACGGCTGTCCGCGCGGCGACGGGTGGGGCGGCCCCGGCTACATGATCCCCTGCGAGTACAGCGACCGGCCCTACGAGACCGGGACCGTGGGGATGGCGCTCGCGGGGAAGGACACGGGGGGCAGCCAGTGGTTCATCACCCTCTCGCCGCAGCCGCGGCTCGAGGGGCGCTACACGGTCTTCGGTTCCGTCACGCGCGGCATGGACGTCGTGGAGCGGATCATGCCGGGCGACCGCATTCTCAAAGTAACGTTGAAGTAGGCCCCTCGCCCGCCTGGTCCTGTCCCGGCGAGCCGCGCGGTTCGTCCGCCTCCTCCCACACGGGCCCGAGCTGCTTCACCACGCGCCCGGCGAGGATCCCGTTCACGATGTCGATCGCGGCGTGGATCACCTGCCCGGGAACGAGGCTTTGGACCAGCACGAACATCGTGCCGAACACGAGGCCGAGCGCGCCGGTGGCGGCGATCCCCTGTCTCCCCTGGTAGGCGTGTCCGATTCCGAAGAGAGCCGCCGAGGCGATCATCCCGGTCCAGATCGAGCCGGTCAGGGCGCCCACGAAATTCACGAGCCAGCCCCGGTAGAGAATCTCCTCGCAGATCCCCGCGGTGAGCGACACCAGCCCGAAGGCTGCGACCTGCGTGGATCCCACGGGCACGAACTTCCGCGCTCTCCGCACCGTCGCGATCAGATCCTCGCGGCTGGCGCTCCGGACCTGGCGCGTGTTGAACACGGTGAGCGCGAGAAGTCCGAGGAGGCCCAGCGCCATGACGGCGAGCGAGCGGCGCGGGTTGCCGAGCGTCTGTCCGATATCGGCGAGTTTCAGGCCGTGCCGGTGGAGAATTGCTACGGTCAGCGCGACCAGGGCCCACTCCATGGCGACGATCGTCGCGTAGAGGCGGAGCTTGGTCTTCGTGGGGATCGGGTCGGGCGCCGCCGAGAGGCGCCCGTAGGCCAGGACGCCGTGGAAGGGCACGAGCCCGGTGAGCACGAGGAAGAGAACCCATGCGTCCCACGCGTGGAGGAGCGGCCGCCACAGCGTGAGCCAGCCGTGCGTCACGGGCTCAGGCCAAGGCGAGGATGAGCCGCTCGAGGACCGAGCGGAGCGCGGGCGCGACCGAGGCGACGCCCGCGGTCACGTCTTCGTGCCGGAGCACGGCGGTGCCTTTTCCGGAGGCCCAGTTCGTGATGCAGGAGATGCAGCCGGACGGGAGCCCGATCTCGTTCGCAGCGGCCACCTCGGCAGCCGTCGACATGCAGACGGCGTCCGCCCCCATGCGCTCGAGCATGGCGATCTCTGCGCGAGTCTCGTACGACGGTCCGAGCGTCACCCCGAGGACTCCGCGCTCGACGCGCACGCCCGCGTTGACCGCCGCGCGCGCGGCCTTCGCGAGGAGATCCGGAGCGTAGAGAGGGCGCGAGGCGAGCCCGCGCGGGTTGGCCGGGTCCGTTTTCGCGAGCCCCGGCGCGCGCCACTGGAGATTCACCTGGTCCTCGACCAGCATCAGCGTACCGGGCGCCATCCTCGGGGTGATCCCGCCCGCCGCATTCGTCAGCACGAGCGCCTTGGCACCCAGCGCCGCGAAGAGGCGGATGAGGCGCGTGACCTCCTCCGCCGTGTAGCCCTCGTAGAGGTGCGAGCGCCCCTGCGCGACCACGACCGACCGTCCCGACCAGCGTCCGAAGAGGAGCCGGCCCGAATGGCCCGGCACGGTGGAGCGCGGCAAGCCGGGAATCTCCGCGGTCGTCAGCGAGCGGTCCCACGCGACCCCTTCGGCCAGGACCCCCAGCCCGCTGCCCAGCACGAGCGCCGTCTTGGGGACGAGGGTCGTGCGGCGGCGGATGACGGCGAGCGCCTCGTTCACGTCGAAGGGCGGGAGCGCTTCCGGTCCCGCCGCGGTTCGGGCGGAGGAGGCGGCCGTCACAGCACGTCCGGATCGAGGCGCGACTGCGCCGTGGCCGCGGTCCGGAGCGCGCGGCGCGACAGGAAGACGAGATACAGGAGCGCGAGCAGGAAGGGAGCCGCGTCGAGGCAGAGACCCGCCGCGCCCTGGCCCCGGACGTAGGGGCGCAGCGTTCGGAGGAGCGCGGGCCCCGCGGCGAGCAGGATGCCCGGCAGGAACCCCCACCGCGCCGCGACCGCGCACGCGAGCGCGATGATTCCCAGGCCGAGGGGAGGCGAGGCGGGGTGAGTCCGGATCAAGATGGCGGCCGCGGGCAATGCCCAGAGCGCCCCCAGGACGGCGCCCGACACGCGCGACCATGCCACCTGCCAGGCCCCGCTTCGCGCCAGGGCGGGCGTCTCGGAGTATCCCCGAAGCCTGAGCCCGTAGGGGGTCTTGAGCAGCACGAAGGCGGCCAGAGCCAATATCAGAGGCACCGCGACCAGCCACGGATTCAGGACGAGGTCCTCCGCGTAGGTGCCGTCGAAGATGGTTCCATGGATGAGCCCCGGCGGAGGCGTCTCGCGCATGAGCCGGAGCGGCGCCGCGCGCGTGAGGAGCCCCAGCGCACAGGCTGGGATCAAGCTCAGGCAGAAACTCCCGACGGCGGGATCGGAGCGCAGCGTGAGGAGTATCCCCGAAGCCGCGAGCGCGAACACCACGGCGGCCCCGAACCCCGCGGCCGCGGCGATCGCGTAGTCGCCGGTCCATTCGTAGCCAAGGCAGAGGCCGAGAATTGCGGAGAGCACGCAGCCCTCAATGCCCACTCCACTCAGCGCCGCGCGCTCCCAGTAGATCGCGCCCGCCACGAGGAGCGCGAGCGACGCCCACTCCAGCGGAAAGGAGACGAGTGGGACCCAGTCGAAGGAGATCAGCGCCACGGCGCGGGCGAGCCCGGCTGCACGACCGCCGCCGTCATTTCGTCTCGGCCAGGAGCGAGCGGATCTTCGTCTTCATGAGATCGATCGCGACGAAGTTGTAGCCCCCTTCGGGAATGACGAGGTCGGCGTAGCGCTTGGAGGGCTCGACGAACTGCAGATGCATGGGACGCACGCTCGACTCGTACTGTCGGATGATCTGGTCCAGCGTGCGGCCGCGCTCGGTGAGATCGCGCTTGAGCCTGCGGATGAACCGGATGTCGGGATCGGCGTCCACGTAGATCTTGATGTCCATGAGATGGCGGAGCCCCGGGTCCTCGAGCACCAGGAGCCCGTCGAGCAGAAGGATGCGCCGGCCCCGGATCCGGAGCGGCTGCCCCACGCGCGTGTGGGTGCGCATGTCGTAGATCGGCATCTCCACCTCATCGCCCGCGAGGAGCTTCTCCAGATGCTGGCGGAGGAGATCGCGGTCGAAGGCGTCGGGGTGGTCGAAATTCCGGTTCTCGCGCTCCCCGAGCGGGATGTGGTGGAGATCCTTGTAATAGGAGTCCTGCTCGATCAGGAGCACCGAGTCGCTTCCCAGGTCCTGGGCAATGGATTGCGCGGCGAGCGTCTTTCCCGCGCCGGTTCCGCCGGCGATACCGATCAGGATTCCCCGGCGCTTCGGATCCGGAGCCAAGGCTATACCGCCCCCAGGGAGCGGACCGCCGACTCCGGCATCAGCTCCTCGGCGGAGAGCGCCGCGACGTAGGGCAGGTGGCGGAACCGCTCGGCGAAATCGAGGCCGTAGCCCACGACGAAGCGATCGGGGATCTCGAAGCCCACGTATTCCACCGGGACGCTGCACTCCCGCCGCGATTTCTTGTCGAGGAGCGCCGCGGTCTTGAGGGAAGCCGGATTGCGCGCGAGGAACGTGCGGCGCAGGAAATCGAGGGTGTGGCCCGTGTCCACGATGTCCTCGACGATGATGACGTCGCGTCCCTTGATGTCGCGTCCGATGTCTTTCACGAGGCGCGGGGCGCCGGAGGATACCGAGGAGAGCTCGTAGGAGGAGATGCTGATGAAGTCGATCTCATGGGGAATGGGCAGGCTCTTCATGAGATCGGCCATGAAGATCACGCAGCCGCGAAGCACCCCCACCAAAAGCGGAGCCCCCTCCGGATGGTCCCGCGCGATCTGCTTTCCGATCTCGCGCACCCGGGTCTGGATGGCGTCGCTGCCGATCAGGACTTCCATGCCGATCCACCTCCGAGCCTCGACGATCCAGCACATTAGCATCGGGTTCCGGGGCTGTCAAATCGGGCGCAAGTTCGTCTGGCCGTTGCCGATACTTGCCGCGGACGACGTCGTGCCGCACCTGGGTGGGGAAACTCGATGGCCAAGCTGGAGGGATCGAATCGGCGCGCGGTACAGCGCCGCCGCAAGGATCGCAGGGCGGAGGCTCGCGCAGAGGAGCGCCTCCTCTGGCTCCTCTGGCTGGTCGGGATCCTGAATTTCACCGACGCGGCGCAGACGGTGTACCTGCTCAACGCCCGCTTCATGGTCGAGGCGAACCGCCTCATGGCTTTCTTGCTCAACCACTCGCCCTACATTTTCTGGATGTACAAGACCTTGGTTCCCACCCTCGGATGTGTGCTCCTCTGGCGGTACCGCAAGCGCGTCCGGTGGATCCATGGCGCCGTTGTAACCGTGTTCGCGGTCTACCTCACCGTTGTGATGCGCAGTTTCCTCTACATGTTGCTTCCGCAACATCTATAGGCGGAGGGGAGCGGCGGGCGGGAACGGTGAAGCCGGGGCGCGCATCCGGTCGAAGGCCATAACAATATAATAACGAATAAGATACCCGACCAATGGAATGCATGGCCGGGGGTGCTGCAAAACGATAGTCACATGGCATGGATCGTGCAATTTACCAGACTCGACCCGTGCCATGGGGGTGTCGGGGAAGACGAGAGAGCGCACATGGGCGACAAGTCCTACATCAAACTGGCGACCGATCTCGCGACCATTCCGAATCCCTCGCGCGAGAACGTCGGTTATTTCTTCATCAACAACTTCCTGCTTTCGCGCATCGACTCGGACATGCCGTCGGATCTCAAGGAATACGACGAGGACGTCAACGTCTACACCGCATCGCTTCTCGCCGGCGTCGTGACCGGACAGCAAGATTTGCTGGCGGCCGACTACATCTCCACGCGGGATTCGGACGTCTTCGCGCGCGTCCAGGAGACCAAGGATCAGAGGCTGCGCTACAGGGTGTACAAGGCGAACGCGGATTTCCTCTACGTATCGCTGGGCATCTTCGGCGAGTCGTCGCTCGTGGGCGACGTGCCGGAAACGGATGAAGACGCGCAGAGCCGTTTCACCGGCCGCGGAAAGTCCTATTACCAGTTCGCCTCGGCGTACGCGGAGCGGCTCTTCGGACGCGGCGCCGCGATCGCCGAGGTGATGGACAAGCTCTCGCGCAATTTCGAGTCGTACACCAAGGTCATGGTCTGGATGAGCGGCGAGTACCTTCATCTCATGAAGGAGATGACCCTGGGCGAGATGTACCACCTCGAGCACGACACCCAGCAGCACTTCGAGAAATCGTTCCGCTCGAATTCATGGGACGAGCTTCTGGACAGCTACGTCGAGTGGCGGAAGACCCGCAGCAAGGAATCGCTCCGCCGCATCGCGCGGGCCTCGCGCGAGCTCCGGAGGATCGATTCCAGCTTCTCGCTCAAGGCCTTCCGCGAGCGCTGGGCCATCTCCAGGCGCGACGACGAGCTGCGCCGGCTGTCCGCGTAGCGAAGCAAGGGCCGCTCGCGGGCGGCCGCCATTCCTGGTAGCCTGCCCTCCCCATGCCCCCCTCTACCGTTCGCATCGGCCTTCTCGGCTGCGGCGTCGTCGGCCAGGGCTTCCTCACGCTCCTCCGCCAGCGCGAGCGCCTGGTCCGGGACTCGGTCGGCGCCGCGATCAAGGTCTCGCGCGTCGCGGTGCGGGACGCGGCGAAGCGCCGCGAGCCCGATCTCTCGCAGATCCAGGTCGGGACCGATGCGCTCGCCGTGGCGTCCGCGGAGGACGTGGATCTCCTGGTCGAGCTGGTCGGAGGCGAGGCGATGCTCGAGCCTGTGCAGGCGGCGCTCCGGCGAGGCGTCCCGGTCGTGACCGCGAACAAGCACCTCCTGGCGCTCCACGGGGATGATCTGGAGCGGCTCGCGCGCGAGTCCAAGACCACCATCCGCTACGAAGCCTCGGCGGGGGGCGGGATCCCGGTGCTCCAGGCGCTCGACCACGGGCTCCGCACCGAGAACTTCCAGCTCCTGGTCGCCATCCTGAACGGGACCACGAACTTCATCCTGTCCACCATGGAGCGCGACGGCCGCGATTTCGCCGAGGCGCTGGAGGCCGCGCAGGCGCTGGGCTTCGCGGAAGCGGACCCCGCGCTCGATCTCTCGGGTCAGGATACCGCCCAGAAGCTCTCGATCCTCGTGCGTCGCGCGTTCCGCATGGACGTGGCGCTCTCCTCCATTCCCACCGAGGGGATCATCGGGATGGAGCTCGAGGACCTGCGCCAGGCGGACCGGTTCGGCTACACGGTGCGTCTGCTCGGCATCGCGCTGCGCCATCCCGACGGACTGGACGTGCGCGTGCATCCCGCGTTCATTCCCAAGCGGTACCTTCTCGCCGCGGTGCGCGACGAGTTCAACGGCATCTACATTCGCGGCGAGGCGACGGGCTCGATGCTCTTCTACGGCAAGGGCGCGGGCGCGCTCCCGACGGCGCAGGCCGTCCTTGGCGACGTCATGGTGACGGCCCGCGAGTGCGTCTCCGGCGTGAAGCTCCTGGGCACGGCGCCCAAGCACGAGCCCGAGCAGAGGCTCCCGCTGGACGCGGTGCGGACGAAGTACTACCTGAGATTGATCGTGGACGACCGTCCCGGCGTGCTGGCCCAGGTCGCCGCGTGCCTTGGCACCGCGAACGTGAGCGTGGCGCAGATGTTCCAGGCCGAGGGCGCGCGCGGCGAGGCCTCGATCACGATCCTCACCCACCAGGCCCAGGACCATGACGTGCGCGAGGCCGTGAAGGCGATCGCCGGGCTCCAGGCGATGCGGAAGACGCCGCGCGCGGTCAGGATCTTCGACCTGTGAGCGCGACGCGGCCCCAGGCGGGCACCAGCGCGCCGTGGCGCGGCGTGGTGCGTGAATTTCGCGGGATCCTGCCCGAGATTCCCGAGGAGGCGATCGTCACGCTCCTCGAGGGAGGCACGCCGCTCGTGGCGGCGCCCGGGCTCTCGCGCCGCGTGGGCGAGGGCGTGGAGATCCACATCAAGGTCGAGGGCCAGAACCCGACCGGTTCCTTCAAGGACCGCGGCATGACGGTCGCGGTCTCGCGGGCGAAGGCCAGGGGATCGAAGGTATTGCTCTGCGCCTCGACCGGGAACACCTCCGCCTCGGCCGCGGCGTACGCGGCCCGCGCGGGGATGCGCTGCGTCGTGGTGATCCCGGAAGGGCAGATCGCTTCGGGGAAGCTGGCGCAGGCGATGATCTACGGCGCGCGCGTGCTCGCCATCCAGGGAAACTTCGATCGCGCTCTCGAGCTGGTGCGCGCGATGTCGGAGGAGGGAACGGTCTCGATCGTGAACTCCATCAACCCGGACCGGATCGAGGGCCAGAAGACGGTGGCCTACGAGATCGCGTCGGCGCTCGGCCGGATCCCGGACGCGCACGCGATTCCGGTCGGCAACGCGGGCAACATCACCGCGACCTGGAAAGGCTACGAGGAGCGCGCCGCGGCCGCGTCCGCGGCCTCGGCCCGCGGAGGCGCCTCGTCGGCGGCCGCGGAGTCCGCGCGGGCGCTTCCCAGGATGCTCGGCTTCCAGGCGGAGGGCGCGGCGCCCATCGTCCGCGGCGAGATCGTCCTCGATCCCCGGACGATCGCGACCGCGATCAAGATCGGGAACCCGGCCTCCTGGAAGCCCGCGCTCGAGGCCCGGGATAAGTCCGGTGGAATGATCGAGACGGTGACCGACAAGGAGATCCTGGCGGCCTACCGCCTGCTGGCCGAGGTGGAGGGGATCTTCGTCGAGCCGGCATCGGCCGCGAGCGTCGCGGGAGTCTTGAAGCTCGCCTCGATGCGAAAGCTCGCGGGGCTCAGCCTGATCGTGTGCACCGTGACCGGGCACGGTCTCAAGGATCCCGAGCGCGCGGTGGCGGTCTCGAACACGGTCGAGAAGGTCGAGGCGGACGCGCGGGCGCTGCGGAAGGTCATCCTCGAGTGAAGCGATGGAGGGTCGTGGTGCCGGCCTCGACCTCGAATCTCGGGCCCGGCTTCGATTGCCTCGGTCTGGCGATCCAGATTCCCATGACCGTCACGGCGGAACGGATCGCCTCGGGCTTCTCCATACGCCGGCTCGGCGAGGGCTCCGATCTCGCGATCGATCCGAACCGCGATCGGGTCCTGGGTTCCTTTCGCCACCTGTTCCGGATCGCGCACAAGCCGGTCCCCACGGTGGCGCTCACCATTCGATCGCGGATCCCCGTCGCGCGCGGCCTGGGCTCCAGCGCCGCCGCGATCGTGGCGGGACTGACGCTCGCGAATCACTGGCTGAGGGATCGCTTCACGCCCGAGGACATCTTCCGCGAGGCGACGCGCCTGGAGGGCCATCCCGACAACGTCGCGCCCGCGATCTTCGGAGGGTTCACGCTCTCGCTGCCGCTCCGCGATGGAACGGTCGAGGCGCTCCGTCTCCCGATCCCGCGCGGCCTCGGCCTCACGCTCGCAGTCCCTTCGATCCACGTGAGCACGGAGCGCGCGCGCGCGCTGCTCCCCGCATCGATCCCACTCCGTGGCGCTACGGAGAACACGGCCCGCGCCGTGGCGCTGATCCACATCCTCTCGATCCGCCGCTTCGATCTCTTGGCCGAAGCGCTCCGGGACGTGTACCATGTGCCCTACCGCGCGCGGCTGATTCCCGGGTACGATCGAGTGGTGGAGGCGGGGCGCCGCGCCGGAGCCTACGGCGTCACGATCAGCGGGAGCGGTCCCACGCTGCTCTGCTTCCATGCACCGGGACGCGGGGAACGCATCGGGAAGGCGATGGTCGAAGCCTTCGCGCGGCACCGCGTCCGGGCGGAGGCTCTGCGGGGCCGCATCGCGACGAAGGGCGCTCACGCGACGACACTTCTCTAGTCTCTGATCCCTGGGAGCCGATCTCCACATTCATGCCGTTGCTCGTCCAAAAGTACGGCGGCACGTCCGTCGGATCGCCGGAGCGGATCCAGAACGTCGCCGAGCGCATCGTGCGCACGCGCCGCAACGGAGCGGACCTGGTCGTGGTGGTCTCCGCGATGGGGGACGCCACCGACGACCTGATCGGCCTCGCGCGCCAGGTGTCCACGCGGCCGCATCCGCGCGAGATGGACATGCTGCTGACCGCGGGCGAGCGGATTTCGATGGCGCTCGTCTCGATGGCCGTAAACGACCGCGGGCAGGAGGCCGTCAGCTTCACGGGGTCGCAGAGCGGCATCGTGACCGACGCCTCGCACACGCGCGCGAAAATCCTCGAGGTGAAGGCGGACCGGATCCGCGCCGAGCTGGACCGGGGGCGCGTGGTGATCGTGGCGGGCTTCCAGGGCGTGAGCCGGGAGCGCGAGGTGACGACGCTGGGGCGCGGAGGGTCGGATACGACCGCGGTGGCGCTCGCGGCGGCCCTCGGGGCCACCGAATGCGAGATCTACACGGACGTGGACGGTGTATATACAGCGGACCCGAGAATCGTTCCGCGGGCGCGCAAGATCACCCGGCTCTCCTATGATGAGATGCTGGAGCTGGCGTCGCTGGGAGCCAAGGTGCTCCACAACCGCTCGGTGGAGATCGCGAGGCGCTTCAACGTCCCGATTCACGTGCGGTCCAGCTTCAACTGGAACGAAGGATCGCGAGTCGTAAGGGGGAGTTCGATGGAACAGGTTGTGATCCGAGGCATCGCGTACGACATGGACGTGGCGAAGGTCGCCCTGGTCGGCGTGCCCGACCGTCCCGGCGTGGCGTCGGAGATTTTCCAGGCGGTGGGCGGACAGGGCGTGAACGTCCGGATGATCGTGCAGGCCAGCGGGGCCGACGGGAAGAACGATGTGACCTTCACGGTGGGCACGCACGAGGTGAACGCGGTGCTGCCCGCGCTGGAGGAGGTCCGGAAGAAGATCGGCGCGCGCGCGTTCCTGTACGACCCCGACGTGGCCATGCTCTCCGTCGTGGGGGAGGGGCTCGCGACCTCGCCCGGCACGGCGGGACGCGTGTTCGCGGCGCTCGCCGCGGCCGGAGTGAACATCGACCTGATCAGCACCTCCTCCATCACGATCACCTGCGTGGTCCGCCAGGCCGACGCGGAGCGCGCGGTCCGGTCGCTGCACGAGGCGCTCGAGCTGGAGCAGGAGCCATAACGTCAGGATGCCGGGACGATGGAGTTTCTTGACCGGCCGGCCGTTCAGAGGCGCGGCGCGGCGCCGCCGAGCACCCGGGCCTGCCTCTGGTTCATCGCCTGGGCGTGCGGATTCCACATCGCGGCGCTGAGCCTTCTCTGGATCAAGGTTGGGCCCGGGAAGCAGTACGCCGTCGCGGGCGCCACCGGTCCTCAGACCCGGACGCGGCTCATCCGGATCACGCCGCTTCGGAGCTTCCCCTCGCCCGAGGCGTCCGCCGATGAGGCGCCCAAGGCGCGCCCCAAGCCGGCGCTCATGAAGCGCTACCAGCCCGGCGCCCAGGTCGTGGTCCGCGCGGAGCGCGTCCCCCCGAAGAAGGGCCAGAAGAGCGAGTCGAAGCCCTCGCCGAAGGAGGTCACGCCCGGGCCCGCCGCGGATCTCGTGCCCCGCTGGTATTCCGCCGATTCCTCGCGCGCCACGAGCGTGCGGACCGAAGGGGATTTTCGATTTGCGTACTACCTCGCCGCGCTCCGGAACAAGATCGGTTCCCGCTGGGTACCGCCTCAGGGGATGGACTCCGGTCGTCCCATCCGGGCGGTGCTTTACTTTCGCATCGGGCGCGACGGGCAGGTTTCCATGAGCGGGATCGAAACGTCATCGGGGTATTCTTTCTTCGATCAAACCGCGTTACGCGCGCTCCTGAGCGCGACGCCCCTTCCGCCCTTGCCGGCGGGATACACGGACCAGTACCTGGGAGTCCACTTTGGATTCGAATTCGCGCAGTAGCCGATGGCTTCTCTATATCGCGACCACGGTGCTCGCGCTCTTCCTGAGCGCGATCTTCTCCGCACAGCTCCCCGCCCAGACCGACGTGCACATGGACGTTCAGGGCAAGGGGACCATGAAGTCCCCGCTCCTCCTGGCCCGGTTCCGCGGGGAGGGGCCGGTCGGCTCGTCTCCCTCCCAGGCTCGCGTGATCGCGAGGAAGGATTTCGAGCTTTCCGGCGTATTCAATGTGGCGGACGTGGAGCCCCTGACCGGGAAACCCGCGGCCGATCCCAGCCTCGCCGGGACCGTGCGCGTGGAGGGGACCGTCGAGCAGGGGGAGGGGGCGGCGTTCTTCAGATTTCACGGGCAGGCGATCGACGGAGGGACGGGAGAGGTGGCGCTGGACCGCTCGTACCCCTTCGCCGACGGCACGCTCCGGGAAACCATGCACCGCTTCGTGGACGACGTGCTCGAGGCGCTGACGGGGGAGCGCGGGATTGCCGAGACCAGGATCGCCTACGTGCGACAGGACGGGCGCGTGAAGGAAGTCTGGATGATGGATTACGACGGCGAGAACCACCGGCAGATCACGCACGACCGCAGCCTGGCGCTCTCGCCCGCGTGGGCGCCGTGGGGGTCCGAGCTGGCCTTCACCACGTTCAAGCGCGGGAACCCCGACCTCTACCTCTTCGACATGACGCGCGGCGCCTCGTATCCGTTCTCGACGCGGCCGGGCCTGAACACCGCGCCCAATTACTCCCCCGACGGCAAGTGGATCGCGTGCACGCTCTCGCGCGACGGAAATGCCGAGATCTACCTCATCAGCCGCGACGCCCAGACCGCGAAGCGGCTGACGCGGAACACCGTGATCGACACCTCCCCCACCTTCAGTCCCACGGGGCAGGAGATCATGTTCACGTCCAACCGCACCGGATCGCCCCAGGTGTTCGTGATGGGTGTGGACGGGTTGAACCAGCGCCTGGTCACGATCGAGGGGAGCTACAACGATTCGCCGCAGTGGTCCCCCAAGGGGGACAATATCTGCTATGCCGCGCGTCACGACGGCATCTTCGACGTGATCGTCATGGATGCGAACGGATCGAACCCCGTCCAGATCACCTCGAACGCCGGCCACAACGAGAATCCGCACTGGTCCGGGGACGGCCGGAAGATCGTGTTCAGCTCGAGCCGGGAGGGGAAACGGCAGATCTTCATGATGAACGCCGACGGGAGCGACGTCGTGCGGCTCACGAACGACGGCGAATGCTACAACCCCGCCTGGGGACCCCGCCCGAAGAGCAGGCCGGCGGCCCGCGGCCAGGGGCAGGGTTGACGGTCCAAGGCGGGCTGTGATAGCTTGAAAAACTACTGGAAGTCATTGTGGTCCAATTACCTGAACCGGATGGGAGACACTTTATGCGCCTGAAGCCACGGATTGCATCCGCTGCCCTTATCGGGCTGGCCATCGTGCTCGCCCTTGCGCCGGGTTGCTCCTCGCGGAAGAAGGTCAGCCCGGCGGCCCAGATCGAGCCGCCGCCGACCGAAACCAACACGCCCCCGCCTTCGGACAACGGAACACCGCCCCCGGCGCCGGGCACCGAAACGGCGTCCGAGAGGCTTTCGCTGGAGGACGCCTTCTTCGACTTCGACGATTTCACGCTCCGCTCGGACGCCAAGTCCGCGCTGGAGATGGATGGCAAGTACCTCCAGAAGAACTCGGGTGCGAAGGTGATCATCGAAGGCCACTGCGACGAGCGCGGCTCGGTGGAATACAACCTGGCGCTCGGCGAGAAGCGCTCGCGCGCGGCCAAGGACTACCTCGTCAGCTACGGCATCCCGGCCGCCAGACTCACGACGATCTCCTACGGCAAGGAGCGTCCGTTCGATCAGGGCCATGACGAAGGGGCATGGGCCAAGAACCGCCGCGCCCACGTCGTCTCGAAATGAGGATTGCCTTCGCGCTGGCCGCCTTCGCGCTGGCCGCGGCCGGATGCGCGCCGTCGGGCTACTACCGCTCCACGTCCTCCTCGCTCGACAGCCTGATCGCGATGCAGACCCAGCAGCAGAGGCGGCTCGCCTCGCTCGAGCGCGAGATCTCCTCCACGCGCGAGAACGTCCAGGCCACGCGGGCCAGCTCGGACTCGCGGCTCTCGGAGCTGAACCAGCGCATGGACATGCTGCAGGGGAAGCTCGAGGAATCGGGCGTGCGCTTCACGCAGCTCGCGCAGAGGGTGGAAGGGGTGAGACAGAGGATCTCCACCTCGGATAGCGCGCGGGTCGCGTCGGGAGGAACCCGGGATTCGAACGCGGCCGTCATGGATCCCGACGAGGCGTTCAAGGCCGCGTATTCGGATTACACCGCGGGCCGGTACGCCCTCGCCAGGGATGCGTTCGCCGCCTATCTCGGCCGTTATCCGGACACGGTGGTCTCGGATCAGGCGCAGTTCTACATCGGCGAATGCGCCTACAACACCGGAGACTTCCAGGCCGCGATCATGGCGTACCGGAGCGTGGTGGAGAAATACCCGGACGGGGACATGGTCGCCAAGGCGCTCCTCAAGGCGGGGATGGCATCGTCGCGCATCAAGGATGCGGTCGCGGCGCGCAGGTACTACGCGATGGTGATCCGGAAGTACCCGAAGAGCGACGAGGCGCGCCTCGCGCGCGAGCGCATGGCGCAGAAGGAGCGCTAGAGCTTCCGCGCGCTCATGGCGAGCGCATGGCCGAAGCGCGAGCGCCTCGCGTGACACCGCGTCGTATTGAGCCCCAGCCAGCTCGTGATCTTCCGCCCGTAGGGTAGAAACCACCATCCCACGACCGGGTTGAAGGCGGAGAACTCCGCGTGCGACACGCCGGCGCGCGCGGCGAGCTTCCGGAACCGGCCCTCCGAGAGATCATCCTCGTAACCGAAGATCCACTTTCCGCGCCGCTCCGCGATCCACTTGCCCAGCCGAAACGGGAAGTCGTGCGCGTTCGGGACCACGATCAGGAGCAGGCCGCCGGGTTTCGTGACGCGGTACATCTCCTGGATGAGGGAGACCTTCCCCTCGTCCGTGAAATGCTCGATGACCCCGCCGTTCCAGACCACGTCGAACACCCCGTCGCGAAATCCCATGCGGAGCCCGTCCTGGATGGCGTACCGGGCCGGCAGTTTCTCCACCTCGAAGTGGCTCCGGGCGAACGCGAGCGACTTGGGCGAGATATCGACGAGCGTGATCTTCGCCCCCATGCGCGCCAGGAGACCGCTCGTGGTTCCCGAGCCGGAGCCCACCTCGCAGAAGGAGCGGCCCGCGGGCGGCCCCATCAGCTCGACGAAGCGCTGCATGTTCGCCTGATGGTCGGGAGCCGAGAGATCGATGTCGCGGTAGCGGTCGGAGACCTTGTCCCACACCTGGACGAGATCGGGCTGCTGGTAGGAGGGGGATTGGGACACAGTACCCGGGACTGTAGGGGGCCGGCGGGTTCGGTTCAAGGCGCAGCTCAATGTATCGGGGCGTTTTCCCCTTGACGCTTCGTTGCGCACGCAGGTAGCGTGGCCGTGCGCTTTTAGAAGCGCACGCCCGCCTTCTGGATCGAGCCCGGGACCATCCGGAGAGCCGATGCAACTATCCGAACTGCTGAACGAAAACGCGATCTCGCTTTCGCTCCGGGCCCGCGACAAGGAATCCGCGATCAAGGAGCTGGTCCAGCTTCTCGAATCCGCGCACCGCGTGGATACGAAGGGCGAGATCCTGAGCAAGGTCTTGCAGCGTGAGTCCATGATGTCGACCGGGATCGGGAACGGCGTGGCCATTCCGCACGGCAAGACGAGGCTCCTGGATCAGCTCGTCGCCTCGTGCGGCGTCTCGGTCCCCGGGATCGATTTCGACTCCATGGACGGAGAGCCCGCCACCCTCTTCATTCTCCTCGTCTCTCCCGAAAACCTCCGGGGTACCCACGTGAAGGCGCTGGCCAACGTCTCGCGCCTTTTGAAGGAAGAATCGGTCCGGGACTCCCTTCGAGCCAGTCCGACTCCGGCCCGGTTCCTCGCCACCCTGCGCGAGGCGGAAGCCCATTTTCTCCGCGTGGAGCCGTACTCCCCCCAGCCGCCGGGTTGACGGAAGCCCCACGCACCTGATAGGGTTTCCGGTCAGTACTGCCGTGTCCCCCAGAAAGGAGCATTTCCCTTCCATGAATCGCCAGCGAAGGCTCTGGATGGGGATCTTTGTCTTCGCGATCCTCACCGGTTGCTCGAACAAGGACAAGACACTCAACGTGGAGGGCGCCTTCTCGCCCGTGATCGAGAACCTGAGTTCCGATCGCGAGCCTCCCGTTCGGGGAGACGTGAACGCGCTCACCGCCCAGGTGACGAATCCGCGCGGCTACGCCGTC
>JAYUAE010000217.1:0-3069 GCA_043741515.1 Candidatus Eiseniibacteriota bacterium
CCTCTCGGACAAGCGGTACCACTTCAGCGGCGTGGGAGGGAGCGGGATGGCTCCCCTGGCCCAGCTCGCCGCGCTCCTGGGCGCCCGGGTCACCGGATCCGACCGGAATCTGGACCGAGGCCTCGATCTGCCGGTCTTCGGCGCGCTCGCCGAGGCGGGCGTGACCCTCGTGCCCCAGGACGGCTCCGGCGTGATACCCGGACTCGACGCGCTCGTCCACTCCACGGCGGTGGAGGCCACCAACCCCGACTTCGCTCGCGCCGGAGAGCTGGGCGTTCCCCGGGTGCGGCGCGGATCCTTCCTCGCGCGGCTCGCCGCGGAACGCCGGACGATCGCGATCGCGGGCACGAGCGGGAAATCCACGGTGACCGCGATGGTCGCCCACATCCTGCTCGACGCGGGATACGACCCCTCGTTCCTGGGCGGCGGCGCCGCGGTGGACCTGGCGGGAGCGTTCCCGCCGGGAAGCCTTCGCGTGGGGGCGAGCGAATGGTTCGTGGTCGAGACAGACGAGAGCGACGGCAGCGTCGCGGAGGTTTCGCCCTCGATCGCGGTGCTCACGAACCTCACGCGGGACCACAAGGAAGTCGAGATCACGACCGCGATGTTCGGCAGCCTGCTCCAGCAGACGCGCGAGCGCGCGGTGATCCACGTGGGCGACCCCGCGCTTTCCGCGGTGCCGCGGCCGGAGCGCATCCCCGTTCTCACGGTGGCGGTGGAGGGAGACCCGGTCTGGATCGCGGCCGACCTGGTGGCCTCTTCCGTCCGGCTCGCCCCGAACGCGGTTCGCTTCGAGATCGGCGGCGCGCCGGCGCGCGTGCCCTTCCCCGGGATCTTGACGGTGCAGAACGCCGCGATCGCGATCGCGGCCGCGCATGCCGCGGGCATTCCCGTGGCGCAGGCGGCGCAGTCGCTGGAGCGGTTCGGGGGCGTGCGGAGAAGGCTCGAGCGGATCGGCGCGACCGACGGCATCGACGTGTACGACGATTTCGCGCACAACCCCGTGAAGATCCGCATGGCGGTCGAAGCGCTGCGTCCCTCGCCGGGCGGGCTCTGGATCTACTACCAGCCGCACGGCTACGGCCCCACGCGATTCTTCCGCGACGAGCTGATCGGCACCCTGCGCGAGGTGCTTCGCCCGCACGACCACCTGCTGCTGGCGCCGATCTACGACGCCGGAGGCACCGCCGAGCGCACCATCCGCTCCGAGGACATCGCGGGCCCCTTGAGCCGCGACGGGCTCGAGGCAGCCGTCATTCCTTCGCGGGAGGCGGCGCTCCGCGCGCTGATCGAGGGCGCCCGCGCGGGCGATCGCATCGTGGTCATGGGCGCGCGCGACGACACGCTTCCGTCCTACGCGAGGGAGATCCTGGCCGGGCTCCTGGCGCGATCGGGCGAGCCCGCGACGGGCCGCGCCCAGCGCTAGCCCACGTACTCCGCGATCGATTTCGCCTGCAGAAATAGCCCCAGGTAATCGCGCCCGCCCGCCTTCGAGTCGGTCCCGCTCATGTTGAAACCGCCGAAGGGGTGGATTCCCACGAGCGCTCCCGTGCACTTGCGGTTGATGTAGAGGTTCCCCACGTGGAGCCGGCGCTTCGCTTCGAGAATTCGCGCGCGGTCGCGCCCGTAGTAGGCGCCCGTCAAGCCGTAGATCGTGCCGTTCGCGATCCCGACCTCCTCATCGAAGGAGCGCGCCTTCGTCACGGCGAGCACCGGTCCGAAGATCTCCTCCTGCGCGATCCTCGCGCTCGGCGCGACGTCCGCGAAGACGGTGGGCTTCAGGAAGAAGCCGGGGCCCGAGTGCTTGCCGCCGCCCGAGATCAACCGGCCCTCGCTCTTCCCGATCTCCATGTACTCGAGGATCTTCTTCTCGGCCGAGGCGCTCACGACAGGACCCAGGAAGTTCTCGCGCTTCTCGGTCGGGCCGATCGTCGTCTTCTCGGTCCGCGCCCTGAGCCGTTCCACGAACTCGTCGTAGAGCTTCTCGTGCACGATCGCCCGCGAGCAGGCGGAGCACTTCTGCCCCTGGAACCCGAACGCGCCCGCGTAGACTCCGGCCACTCCGGCTTCCAGGTCCGCGTCCTCGTCCAGGATCGTGAAGTCCTTCCCGCCCATCTCGAGGATCGCGCGCTTGATCCAGATCTGCCCCTTCGGCACCTTCGCGGCGCGCTCGTTGATCCCGATCCCCACTTCCATCGAGCCGGTGAAGGCGATGAAGCGCACGCGTGTGTGCTCCACCAGCGCGTCGCCGATCGTTGCTCCCGGACCGGGGAGAAAATTCAGAGCGCCCGCGGGCGCGCCGGCCTCTTCCAGGATCTCGAACATCTTCCAGGCGGTGAGCGGCGCGTCGCTGCTCGGTTTCAATATGACGCTGTTTCCGGTCACGAGCGCCGCGGCCGTCATGCCCATCGCGATCGCGCACGGGAAATTCCAGGGCGGGATCACGACGCCCACGCCGAGCGGGATGTACTCCAGCGCGTTCGATTCGCCGGGATTCGGCACCAGCGGCTGCGCCCCCCCCCAGCGGATCATCTCGCGCGCATAGAAATCGAGGAAATCGATCGCCTCCGCGGTGTCGCCGTCCGCCTCGGGCCAGCTCTTCCCTACCTCGAGCACCATCGTGGCGTTGATCTCGTGCCGGCGCCTGCGCATGATGCCCGCGGCCCTGAGGAGCACCTCGGCCCGTTCCTCGTGCGGAATCCTGGACCAGGGCTCGAAGGCCTTCTCGGCCGCGGCGACCGCCTCGCTCACGTGCTCGAGCGTCGCCTTGGAGAAGTTGCCGACGCATTCGGCTGGATCCGCCGGGTTCTTGCTCTGGAACGTCTCCTTGGTGGTGATCCGCTTCCCCCCGATCACGATCGGGTAGGTGGCGCCGAACGCGGAGCGGACCCGATCGATCGCGTCCGTCATCCCCCTCTCCGCCTCCGGGCGGCTGAAATCGAGCATGGGGGCGCTCTGAAACTCCGGGAGCATGGACTTCTCCTTCCGAGAACGTGGGGAATCCGACTATACTGCGCCGCGCCATGATACCCGCCCTGGCCGCCGCTGTCATCCCGGCCCTCGTGCTCC
>JAYUAE010000218.1:0-7209 GCA_043741515.1 Candidatus Eiseniibacteriota bacterium
AGCCAGGTGGATGTTCCCCGAGGTGGCATTGGTCGTCGTGACCGTCATGAACGTCGGTCCCGACACCTTGGTGAAGGTCAGTGCGTCGCCGTCCGGATCCGATCCCGTGATCACCTGATCCGCCGTCGCGCCCTGAGCAACCGACATGTTCGCCGGCTGCGCGAGGGTCGGAGGGCGATTGGTGTTCGCGATGGTCAGAACCGTCGTCGTGGTGTTCGTGGCGTTGCCGGATCCGGTGCCGTCATTGACGGTCCAGATGATGTTGTACGTTCCGGCATCCGTGAAGCCCGGCGTCCCCGAGATCGTAGCGGTGCGCGGCGAGACTCCCGGCGTCGAAGAGAACACCAGGTCCGCCGGCATTCCAGCCTGCGTGATCGTCAGGGTGTTGGCCGCGTCCGCGTCCGTCGCGTTCGCGGTGATGGTCGCCATCAGCGTGCCTTCGGTGGCCGAAGCCGTCGCAGGGGCCGTGACGATAGGCTGAGCATTGGCGACCGCAGGAGCTAGAGCGCCATCCACGTCCGTCCAGTCACCCGTGGCGCAGAGATTAGTCGGGTCACCAAGCACGTATGTGTTCGGCGAATTGAACCCCGCGCATGAGGTGCCGAAGCCCGTCCCTAATGCGAACGGGTCCAGAGCGATCGAGCGGACAATGTCGATGTGTGGAGCGAGTGTTGCAATTGTAACGGGAATACTTCCGATGATGACAGGACCGGGCCCCGAGAAAGTTGAGGCTGGACGCGAGAAGTTAATCTCGCACTCTGTGTTGCTCGAGATTTGGCCGACCCCGGTCGGTCCCGGTAAAGCACCTACTGACACCCCCGTGTACGCTACTTCAGCAGGCGTAAACGTGCCGTAAGTCACCGTTCCACCCACCGCTCTCAGCAGAACCGAATAGCTGAACATGTCGAGCGGTTCCGCTGTAGTAACCGCACCAGCGCAGGGACCGAACGGATCGCTCGCGGCCAGCGCGGCTGTGTGGGAGTTGCAAGTCTGGGTCACGAGCGGCGTGGCCCTATCGTGGTTGGTATTGAGCGTGATGGTCAGGATCGTCGTCCCTGACGCTCTCATCCTCGTGTTATCGGTTGGATTGTCGGTCGTGATCTTCATGTACTGCGCCGATGCGCCTCCGGCGAAGAACATCGAGATCAGGAGTCCGAGGGCAAAATATCGTGCCGCGAACTTCATGAATCCCTCCTTAAGAAGGAACGGACGGACAGCCTATGTGAACCTACGCGGGGAATTCGAGACTGCGGTGAGGCGAAAGCGCCCTCCGGCTTGGTGATTGGCCAGCCGACCGGGGGGTTACGGGCGTACCAGTGAGTTGCGGGGGATTCTCACTCATACCCGGCGGCTGCGCTCGGTGTCGAACCTCGGTTGTCAGTGCGGCGCCAATTTACCACAGCCAGAGCCGCATTTCAAGCATCCGGTGCGGACATACCACGAGCTACGTAGGTGTAGCGGATCGCCGGCGCGCCGACTCCCGGATCCAATCCCCCTGCTCGCGGGTGCCGGTCCCGCTGTCGGTGCCGGCAGAGAGCAGCTTCCCTGTCGCGAACAGCTCCGTGACGGATTCCTCGATCAGCGCGGCCCCCTCGGTCTCGCCCAGGTAAGCCAGTAGCATCTGGGCAGCGAGGATGGCGCCGATGGGAGAGGCCACGTTCTTGCCCGCGTGCTTGGGGGCAGAGCCGTGGATGGGCTCGAACATGGAGACCCGGCCCGGGTGAATATTTCCCGAGGCGGCGATCCCCATGCCGCCCTGGATTGCGGCGCCGAGGTCGGTCAGGATGTCGCCGAACATGTTGGACACGACGATCGTGTCGAAGCTCTCGGGATTCTTGACCATCCACATGCAGGCGGCGTCGATGTAGGCGTGGTCGCGTGTGATCTCGGGGTACTCGCGCCCGACCTCCTCGAAAGCCCGGGTCCAGATGTCCATCGCGCCCACCGCGTTCGCCTTGTCGACAAGCGTCAGCTTTCGCGCCTTCGCGCGAGCGCGCGCCAGATCGAAGGCGTAGCGGATGACCCGCTCCACTCCCTTCCGCGTGAAGATCATCTCCTGGACGGCCACCTCATCGGGGGTTCCCTTCTTGAGAAACCCGCCGATCCCGGCATACACGTCCTCGGTGTTCTCGCGAACCACGATCATGTCGATATGCTCGGGGGTCTTTCCCTTGAGCGGGCAGAGATCCGCGGCGAAGAGCTTGATCGGGCGGAGGTTCACGTAGAGATCCAGCCCAAAGCGGATTCCCGAGATGATCGCCCGCTCCAGCATCCCGACCGGCAGCCTGGGATCTCCGATCGCGCCCAGCAAGATCGCGTCCTGGCCGCGCATCTCCTCGAGCGCCGAGGGCGGGAAGGTCTCCTTGGTCTTGAGGTAATGCTCGGCCCCGAAGGGGTAGGTGGTCAGCTCGAGCGAGAATCCCCGGATCTCTCCCACGAGACGCAGCGTCTGGACCGCCTCGCGCGTCACCTCGGGTCCGATTCCGTCTCCGGGCAGGATCGCGAGCCGGTAGGTCTTAGCCAACGCCGGCCTCCTTCGCGCGGGCGGCCTTGAACTCGCCCACCAGCTTCACGAGCTCCGCGTCCTCGAACACCGTCTCCCGCTGCTTGGCGAGCTTGAAGAGGTGCTCGACGAGGTTGGGCTCCGGCTCCTCCCCGTGCTCGGCCAGCCAGTAGACCACGTTCGACTCGCCGCACATGGGGCCCACGTCGATCCTCTGCTTGAGGCCGAGCCAGTCGGCGGGGACGCTCGAGTACACTCGGTCCGCCAGCCAGTCGTCCCCTTTCTTCCGCGCCTTGATCACCGCCGCGGCGTGAACGCCGGTGGCGGTGCGGAAGGCGTCCTTGCCGAGCGCGGGATAGTTGTAGGGGATCGGCACCCGGCAGGCGCGGGAGATCAGCTCGCAGTACTCCGGGAGCGCCTCGAGGTCCAGGTCGAGCCAGCCCAGAAGCTTGAGATTGATCAGGATGAGATCCAGCGGCGCGTTTCCCACACGCTCGCCGATGCCGAGGATCGTGCCGTGCACGCGGTCCGCGCCGGCCATGAGCGCGGCGAGCGCGTTCGCGACGCCCAGGTCGCGGTCCCGGTGCCCGTGCCAGTCCACGCCCACCTTCTCGCCGGTCCCGTCCACGACCTCGCGCATGAAACGCACCACGCGAGTAGTACCCTCGGGCGTGGCGTGTCCCACCGTGTCGGAGACGCAGACGCGCCGCGCGCCGCACGCGATGGCGGTGGTGTAGAGCTTCCGCAAGATCTCCGGCCGCGCGCGGGTGGTGTCCTCGGTCACGTACATGACCGGCACGCCGTGCTGGACCGAATAGGTGACCGCTTCCTCCGTGTGCTTCAGCATGCGGTCCAGATCCCAGTCCTCGGCATACTGCCGTATCGGGCTCGAGCCGATGAAGGTCGCCGCCTCGATACTGAGTCCTGCCTTCTGCGAGATGTCGATGATGGGATCGATGTCGGCCTTGAGGGTGCGCGCCGCGCAGTAGGGTTCGATGGCGAGCTTGGCGCTCGCGATCTCCCGGGCCAGGGCCAGCGTCGCCTCCTTGGCGCGAGGTCCGGCTCCCGGAAGTCCGATATCGTTCCCGTGGACGCCGATGCGGGCCTGGAGGTGGAGCGCCCGGATCTTCTCGGCGATGGGAGGATCGAAGACGGAAGGCGACTGGAGCCCGTCGCGCAGGGTCTCGTCCACGACCTGGACCCGGCGGGGCGGCCGCTCCGGAGCGGCATCCCCCACGTTCCAGTCGTAGATGAGTTCCCGCTCGCTCGGATGGGTCACGGAATCGCTTCCACGACCGCCGCGATCCCCTGGCCTCCGCCGATGCAGGCGGTGGCCACGCCCCAGCGCTTCTTCCGGCGCCTCAATTCATAGAGCAGGGTCAGGATGAGGCGCGTGCCGGTTGCGGCCAGCGGGTGGCCCAGGGCGATCGCGCCGCCGTTCACGTTCGTCCTCTCGCGCGGGTTGCCCAGCTCCTTCTCGACCGCAAGGTACTGCCCCGCGAAGGCTTCGTTGATCTCGAAGAGGTCCACGTCCTCGACCGAGAGCCCGGCCTGCTTCAGCGCAGCGCGGGTGGCGGGCACGGGCCCGATGCCCATCTGGTCGGGATCCACGCCCACCGTGGCCCAGGCCGCGATCCGGCCGATGGGGCTGAGATCGCGCTTCTCGGCATGGCGCGCGCTCGTGATCACCAGCGCCGCGGCGCCGTCCACGATCCCGCTCGCGTTCCCCGCCGTGACGAAGCTCTCCTTGCCGAAAGCGGGCGAAAGCTTGGAGAGCCCCTCAAGGGTGGCGCCCTCGAAGCAGTGATCGTCCTTCTGCACCGGCTTCGGATCCCGGCCGGGAGGCGTCACCGCGACGATCTCCTCGCTCAGCAGGCAGGAATCGATAGCGCGCCGGCCTTCGGTGATGCTCCGGAACGCGAACTCATCCTGCTCCTCGCGGGTGATCTTGTAGCGCCGCGCGAGATTGTCCGAGGTCTGCGCCATGTAACAGCCGCAGTAGGAGTCCCGGAGCGAGACCATGAGCGAGTCCTCGAGCGCGCCCTGCCCCAGCTTGATTCCCGACCGCGCGCCGCGGATCACGAAGGGCGCCTGGCTCAGGTTCTCGATGCCTCCGGCGAGGACGAAGTTGGCCTCGCCCAGGAGGATCATCTGCGCCCCGCTGATGACCGACTGGATCCCGCTCCCGCACAGGCGGTTCACGGTGAGCGCCGGAACCGGGATGGGCACGCCGGCCTTGAGCGCGACGTGCCGGGCGCCATAGAGGGCGTCGCCGCTCGTCTGGAGGGCGTTCCCCATCACCACGTGGTCGATGATGTCGGGCGGCACCTTGGAGCGTTCCAGGGCCGCCTTCGACGCGGCCGCGCCCAGGTCGATCGCCGAAACATCCTTGAGCGCCCCGCCCGGCTTGCCGTTTCCGGCCCGGCCGCCCACCCACTCGGTCATCGGGGTTCTGGCCCCGTTCAGGATCACGATTTCTTCGCGCGCCATCGAGATGTACCCGCTTTCCTTGTTATGTCTTGGAGTAGTCGTAGAAGCCGCGGCCCGACTTCCGGCCCATGTACCCCGCGAGCACCATCCTCTTCAAGAGTGGGGGCGGGGCGAACTGCGGCTGGCGGAACTCCTCGAACATGATGTTCGCGATGTAGTAGGTCGTGTCAAGACCCACGAAGTCGAGAAGCGTGAGGGGCCCCATGGGGTAGCCGCAACCGAGCTTCATGCCGTTGTCGATATCCTCCCGCGAAGCGATCCCCGATTCGAACAATCGTACCGCGTCCAGGAGGTAAGGCACCAGGAGGCGGTTCACCACGAATCCGGGCGTGTCCTTGCAGACCACCGCGGTCTTCCCGATCTGCTCCACGAAGCCGCGGGCCCGCTCGAACGCCGGCTCTGCGGTGGGGAGCGCTCGGATGATCTCGACCAGCTTCATCAGCGGCACCGGGTTGAAGAAGTGGAGCCCCAGCACCCGCTCGGGACGGGTGGTCGTGGCGGCGATCTCGGTGATCGAGAGCGAGGAGGTGTTGCTCGCCAGCACCGCGTCCGGCTTCGTCACCTTGTCGAGGACCGAGAAGACCTCTCGCTTGGCCGCGATGTTCTCCACCACGGCCTCCACGACGAGCTCGCACGGAGCCAGGTCCTCGAGCTTGGTCGTTCCCTTGATGTTCGCGAGGGTCTTGTCCTTGTCCTCGGCGGTCATCTTCCCCTTCTCCACGCCGCCTTCGAGGAACTTCCGGATGCGCCCCAGCCCTTTGTCCAGGGTCGCCTGATCCACCTCGCGCACGATGGTCTCGATGCCGGCCTGGGCCGCCACCTGGACGATGCCGGAGCCCATAAGCCCGCAACCCACCACACCCACTCGCTTCAATGCGGTCATGTGCCGCTTCCCCCTTGGTTCAGTTCGAGCGCGATCCCCAGGCCCCCGCTCACGCACAAAGTCGCGAGGCCGAGCCCGGCCTTGCGCCGCTTCATCTCGTGTACGAGGGTGGTCACGATGCGCGCGCCGGTGCACCCGATGGGATGCCCCAGCGCGATCGCGCCTCCATTCACGTTGAGCTTCGAGCGATCGAAGTGAAGCTCGCGGTCGCAGGCCAGGACCTGGGCCGCGAAGGCCTCGTTCAGCTCGATCAGGTCGTAGTCGCCGAGCGAGCGCTTGATCCGCTCGAGCAGGCGCCTGGTCGCGGGCACGGGCCCGATCCCCATGATCGAAGGATCCACGCCCACCACTTCGCTCTCGCCCACCCACGCGAGCGGCTTGAGGCCGTGCTCGCGCGCCGCGGACTCCGCCGCGAGCACGAGCGAGGACGCCCCGTCCGTGATCCCGGAGGAGTTCCCCGCGTGCACGGTGCCGCCCTCGCGGAACACCGGCGGGAGCTTCGCGAGGTCGGCGAGCGTGGTGTCCGGGCGGGGGTGCTCGTCGGCCGTGACCACGTGCTCCTCGCCCTTTCGTCCCTTCACGGTGACGGGCGCCAGCTCGTCGTCGAAACGCCGAGCCTCGATCGCGGCGCCCGCGCGGCGCTGGCTCTCGAGCGCGAACTGATCCTGCTCCTCGCGGCCGATCTTGTGGATATCCGCGAGCTTCTCCGCGGTCTCACCCATGAGCATTCCGCAGATCGGGTCCTGGAATCCGTCGCGATACATCCCGTCCACGACCGCCGCGTTCCCCAGCCGGTACCCCGTGCGCGCGCGGTCGAGAAGGTAGGGCACGCGGCTCATGCTCTCGGTCCCGCCCGCCACCACCACCCGGGACTTGCCGGCGCGGATGCGCTCGGCGGCCAGGATGAGCGACTGGAGCCCGGAGCCGCAGGCCTGGTTCACCGTGAAGGCTGGGCGCTCTTGCGGGATTCCGGAGCGGACCAGCACCTGGCGCGCCACGTTGGGGCCGCCGCCCGCCTGGCGCGCGCAGCCGTAGATCAGCTCGTCCACGTCGGCGGGGGTGATGCGCGAGCGCTCGATGGCCGCGCGCGTGGCGGCGACGCCGAGATCGGCCGCGGTCAGCTCGGCAAAGGCGCCGAGAAACCGTCCGATCGGGGTGCGTACGGCAGAGACGATGGCGACACGTTCCATGGCGTGGGATGGTACCGGGTGCGGCTCAGGCGCCGGTGAACGCCGCCTTTCGCTTCTCGAGGAACGCCTTCAGTCCTTCGTGCATGTCGTTCGTGGCCGCGAGGAGGCCGAAGTGCCCCGCCTCGCGCTCCAGCCCCTGGGTC
>JAYUAE010000219.1:0-3064 GCA_043741515.1 Candidatus Eiseniibacteriota bacterium
CCGGAGCGGCTCGACACCGAGCGGTTTCCATGCTTCGCCACCGGCACCCCCGCCGCGGCGGCGATCAGGGCCGCCGCGGTCGAGATGTTGTACGTCTGCGAGCCGTCTCCGCCCGTTCCGCACGTATCGAGGATCGTCGCGCGGGCCGACGGAAATGGGATCGCCTCGGCGCGAAGCGCTTCGGCCCCGCCGAGCATCTCGTCGGCGGTCTCTCCGCGCTGCGCGAGGGCGAACAGAAAGGCCGCGATCTGGGAGTCCCCCACCTCGCCGCGCATCATCGCGCGCACGGCCGCGCCGGCCTCTTCGCGCGTCAGGCGCTCGCCGCGCAGGAGCCGCGGCAGAAGCTCCCGGATCATCGCTTCTTTGTCGGCTGGGCGTCGGGCACGAGGCGCAGGAAGTTCCGCAGCAGATCCTTGCCGCACGTCGTGAGAATGGATTCCGGGTGGAACTGGACGCCCCAGGTCTCGTGGTCCTTGTGACGGACCGCCATGATCTCGTTCTCGGGCGTCCACGCCATTACTTGCAGGACTTCCGGCAGACCCTCGCGAGCCACGAGGAGGGAATGATAGCGGGTGGCCTGGAAGGGATTGTCCACGTCGAGAAAGATCCCACGCCCGGTGTGGATGATGGCGGAGGTCTTTCCGTGCACGAGGCGCTCGGCGCGGACGACCTTCCCGCCGAAAACCTCTCCGATGCACTGGTGGCCGAGGCAGACGCCCAGGATGGGGACCTTGCCCGAGAGACGCTCGATGACCGCCCTGCTGATGCCGGCGTCGGCCGGTCTTCCCGGCCCCGGCGAGATCACGATGGCGGAGGGCTTGCGCCGCGCGACTTCGTCGGGGGTGATCTCGTCGTTCCGCACGACCTCGGGGACCGAGCCCAGCTCGCCCATATACTGGACCAGGTTCCAGGTGAAGGAATCGTAGTTGTCGATCATGAGGATCATGGACGGAACCCTCGCGCCGCCAGCCGGACCGCTTCCTCGACCGCGCGCCCCTTGTTGCGGGTCTCGATCCATTCCGCCTCGGGATCGGAGTCGGCGACGATCCCCGCGCCCACACCGCAATGGATCCGCCCGCGCTCGAAGGTGGCGGTCCGGATCGCGATGCAGAAGTCGGCGTTCCCGTGGAAATCGAAGTAGCCCACCGCTCCCGCGTACACGCCGCGTCGCGCCGCTTCCATGCCCTCGATCAGCTCCATCGCGCGCTTCTTGGGCGCTCCGCTCACGGTCCCGGCCGGGAAGCAGGCGCGAACCACGTCGAAGGCGTTGAGACCGTCCCGGACTTCTCCCTCGACCTGGCTGACCAGGTGCATGACGTGCGAGTAGCGCTCCACCTCCATGAAGCTCGTCGCGCGCACGCTCCCGATCCGCGCGATGCGCCCCACGTCGTTACGCCCCAGATCCACCAGCATCACGTGTTCCGCGCGGTCTTTCTCGCTGGTGAGGAGTTCTTTCTCCAGCGCGTCGTCCTCAGCCCGCGTCTTGCCGCGCGGGCGGGTTCCCGCGATGGGCCGGAGCGTGACCTTCGATCCCGTCACGCGCACCAGAATCTCGGGCGAGCTGCCGGCGATGGCGCGCTCGCCATTCTTGAGATAGAACATGTAGGGCGAGGGGTTCAGGATCCGGAGCGCCCGGTAGACGTCGAACGGATTCACCGGATCCTCGGCGTCCAGACGGTGGGCGAGCACGATCTGGACCGCGTCTCCGGCCCGGATGTGCTCCTTCGCCGTCTCGACTGCGCTTCTGTAACGCGCTTCCCCAAGGTTGCTTACAAATGCGACCTCACCATTTGCCTCAATGCGCTCGTGAGAGGCCGGCGGGAGCCCCAGGAGACGCGCCACCATCTCGTCGATCGTTGCCACCGCCTCCATGTAGCGGCGCTCGGGCTGTCCCTCGGGCCGGCTGTTCACGACGAAGCGCAGCCTGTGGCGAAAGTTGTCGAAGATGAGGACCAGCTCCGGGAACACGAAGTGGAGGTCAGGGTGTCCGAGATCGTCCGGAAGCGCGGGCGGGAGCTTCTCGAGGAACCGGACGTAGTCGTAGCTGATGAGCCCGACCGCTCCGCCGCTGAAGGGGGGCAACCCGGCAACGTCGGCGGCGCGAACCTCGAGCAGGAGCTTCTGCAGCTCCGAGAGAGGATCCTGGCTCTCCATCCGCTCGGTGCGCTCGCCGCGTCGGATCTGGACCTCGGTCCCCTTGGACCGGAATTCCAGGACCGGACGGAAGCCCAGGATGGAATAGCGTCCCCAGTTCTCTCCCCCTTCGAGGCTCTCCAGGAGGAACGAGGCGTCCCCCCGGTCGAGCTTTGTGAAGGCGGAGACGGGCGTGTCGAGGTCGGCCAGGATCTCGCGCGTGACGGGAATGAGGTTCTTCTCGCGGGAGAGCGCGACGTATTCGGCCAGGGTCGGGCTGGTCACGCCGCGTCGCCTACGGCGCGAAGGAGCTCGCGAGCCTGCTTGCGGGTAGTATCGGTCACCCGCGCGCCCGCGAGGAGCCGCGAGATCTCCTCTTCGCGCTCCTTCTCCGAGAGCGGCCGGACTCCGGTGGTGGTCCTGCCCCGCGCCACCGTCTTGGTCACTTCGAAATGCCTCGCGCCGTGCGCCGCGATGAGCGGGAGGTGCGTGATGCAGAGCACCTGGCGCCGCTGGGCGATGGCGCGGAGCATCTTCCCCACCTCTTCGCCCACTGCGCCTCCGATGCCCTGATCCACCTCGTCGAACACGAGCACCGCGACACGATCGCGCTCGGCCATCAGGGACTTGATCGCGAGCATCACGCGCGACAGCTCCCCGCCGGAGGCGATGCGCCGGAGCGAGCGGGCGGGCTCTCCCGCGTTGGGACGGAACTGGAACTCGACGCCGGGAATGGGCGGGGGTCCCGCGGGTGCGGCCATCGGGCGGCTCCGGCCCTCCTCGGCCTCGATGTTCTCGATCGAGAGCGAGGCTTTCTGGAACCCGAGGCGCTTGAGCCGGGCGCCGACCTCCCGCGTGAACCGGGCGCATTCCTCGTGCCGCCGCGCGAGCAGGCGGGCGACCTGCGCCGCGAACTCCGCCGTCCGCGTCT
>JAYUAE010000220.1:0-37412 GCA_043741515.1 Candidatus Eiseniibacteriota bacterium
TGCACCTGGCGCAGCAGCAGGCGCTCGGTCAACCGGCGCGCCGGCTCCAGGCCTCCGTCGAGGTACACGGCGCCGATCACGCCTTCCAGCGTGTCGGCGAGGATGGAAGCGCGGTCGCGTCCGCCCGATCCCGTTTCCGCTTCACTGAGCAAGACGAAATCCCCGAGACCCATCTCCTTCGCCGTTCGCGAGAGGATGACGCGGCTCACGAGGAGCGACTTCATCTTCGTCAGCTCTCCCTCGCGGAGGGAGGTGAACTTGCGGTAGAGGAACTCGTTCACCACCAGGCCGACGACCGAGTCGCCGAGAAACTCCATCCTCTCGTTCGACTCTCCGCCCTCCTTCTCCTTTTCAGGAAGCGAGTGGAGGTAGGAGCGGTGGGTCAGCGCCTGGCGCGCCAGCTCGGCGTCCTTGAACTTGTACTGCAACATACCTTCGAATCCGCGCAGATCGAATTGATCGCCGCTTGGTTGCTTCGCCTTCGCCTTCGTCTTCGGTGCGGGCGGTTTGTCCAGCCCGAACAGCTTTCTCAATAGGTTCACGTTTGTCGGGATCCCTAAGGACCCTCCTTGGCCATCGGTCTCGATAACGCCAGGGTGACGTTGTGCCCGCCAAAGCCCAGGGAGTTGGAAAGGGCCGCCCGCGTTTCGACCTGTCGCGCGGTATTGGGGACGTAATCGAGATCGCAGTCGGGATCGGGATGCTCGTAGTTGATGGTGGGGGGAAGCAGCTGCCGCTCGAGCGCGAGGACGCAGATGATCGTTTCCAATCCTCCCGCGGCTCCGAGCAGATGTCCCGTCATCGACTTGGTCGAGCTGACGGCCACGCGTGGCGCATGATCGCCGAATACCGACTTGATGGCCTGGGTTTCGAATTTGTCGTTGAGTGGTGTGGAAGTGCCGTGGGCGTTCACGTATCCGAACTCGCTCAGCGGCAGTCCGGAATCGTTGATGGCCGCCCGCATGGCCCGCGCTGCGCCCTCACCCTCGGGGGCAGGAGCGGTCATATGATGGGCATCTCCCGTGGCTCCGTATCCGATGACCTCGGCCAGAATCGTAGCGCCGCGCTTCTTCGCGTGCTCGAGCTCTTCCAGGACCACGATTCCCGCCCCCTCCCCCATCACGAAACCGTCGCGCTGGGAGTCGAAGGGCCGGGAGGCTCGGGCCGGATCGTCGTTACGGGTGGACATTGCCTTCATGGAGCAGAATCCCGCGAAAGAAACCGGAGTCACCGGCGCCTCGGCGCCTCCCGCGATCATGACGTCCGCCTCGGAGTTCTGGATGATCCGGTAGGCCTCCCCCACCGCGTGCGCTCCCGAGGAGCATGCCGACACGGTGCAGTAGTTGGGGCCCTTGGCGCCGAAGAGGATCGACACCTGGCCCGAGGCCATGTCCGAGATCATCATGGGAATGAAGAACGGGCTGACGCGGTTGGGGCCTTTCTCGAGCAGGATCCGGTGCTGTTCCTCGAACGTCGAGATCCCGCCGATTCCCGACCCCACGATCACGCCGAAGCGCGTGGGATCGACGGCGTCCTTCACGCCGGATTGCGCCAGCGCCTGCGTGGCCCCGGCGACCGCGTACTGCACGAAGAGATCCGAGCGCCGGATATCCTTCCGGTCCATGACTTCCTCCGGCTTGAAATCGCGCACCTCGCCCGCGAACCGCGTGTCATACGCCGCGGTGTCGAAGCGCGTCACCGGACCGATCCCGGATTCGCCCGCAATCAACCGTTTCCAGAATTCCTCGACCGTGTTTCCGAGAGGGCAAATCACGCCCATCCCGGTGATAACCACCCGGCGAGGACTCCCATTTCTCCGATACGTCACGAACGGTATCTCGATTTCTTCGCCCAGCTCCTGATCCGCGCGGGACGGGCTTCGTCCGCGCGGCGCCGAATCAGGCGTTCTTCGGCACGTGCGATTCCAGATACTTGATGGCGTCCGCCACCGTGGTCATCTTCTCGGCATCCTCGTCCGGAATTTCGATGTCGAATTCCTCCTCGAGGGCCATCACGAGCTCCACGGTGTCGAGCGAGTCCGCGCCGAGATCGTCGATGAACGAAGCCTCCGGCGTCACCTGCTCGGGCGCCACGCCCAGCTGATCGACGATGATCTGCTTGACCCGATCCTCACTGAATGAGGCCATTCGTTGCTTCACCTCCCTTGTGGATTCCATTTGGAATCCGATCGATTCACATCCTCATGCCGCCGTCGACGGACAGCACCTGGCCGGTCACGTATCCCGCCTCCTCCGAGCACAGGAACGCCACCGCGTGGGCTACGTCTTCCGGAGATCCGAGGCGTCCGAGCGGGATCTGCGCCTTCAGCGCCTCCCGCACCTTCTCGTTCAAACCCGAGGTCATCGCTGTCTCGATGAAGCCCGGAGCGACCGCATTCACCGTAATATGGCGCGACGCCAGTTCCTTCGCAACGGCCTTCGTCAGGCCCACAAGTCCGGCCTTGGACGCGACATAATTGGCCTGCCCTGGATTCCCGATGAGTCCGACCACCGAGCTCACGTTCACGATCCTGCCCCAGCGCTGTTTCATCATAGGGCGGGTGAACGCCCGGATGCAGAGAAAGGTGCCCTTGAGATTGGTGTCGAGCACCTGATCCCACTCCTCCTCGCTCATTCGCATGACGAGGTTGTCGCGGGTGATCCCGGCGTTGTTGACCAGGATATCCGCGCTGCCGAACGCCTCGAGCGTCTTCGAGCAGAGCTGGTCGACGTCGCCCGGCTTGGCCACGTCCCCGGCCAGCGCGATCGCCTCGCCTCCCTGGGCGCGGATCTCGGCGCAGGCCGTCTCGAGCGCGGCAGGATCCCGCCCGGAGAGCACGATCCTGGCCCCGCCGGACGCGAGCGCGGAGGCGATCGCGCGGCCGATCCCCTTCCCGCCTCCCGTCACCACCGCCACCCGGTTCGCGAACCGTGCCTCCGTCACGCGGCGACTTCCTCGAGCGCCAGCACCGTGGCTTCGACCGATTCGGGATCCTCGCTCCCGAAGAGCGAGGCCTCGCGATCGACGCTCTTCACGAGCCCGCGGAGCACGCGCCCCTGTCCGACCTCGACGAAGCGGCGCACCCCCTGGCTCAGGAGCTCGCGCACCGTCTGCTCCCAGAGCACGGGCATGAGAAGTTGCTCCCGCAGCGTGACGCGGATCTCGTCCGGCGATTGCGCCGGCCTCGCGGTCGCGTTGGCGACGATCGGAAATCGCGCGGGCCGGATCTCGATCAGGTCCAGAGCCTCGGCCAGCCCCCGCGCGGCGCTCTCCATGAGCGGCGAATGGAAGGCGGCGCTGACGTTGAGCGGAACGATTTTCTTCGCCCCGGCTTTCTTCGCTTCCTCGGTGGCCCGCTCGAGAGCCTCGGGTGTGCCCGAGAGCACGACCTGGCCCGGCGAATTGAAGTTCGCCGCCGCGAGGTCGCGAGGCGCTGCGACCGCCGCGAGCACCCTCTCGATCGCCGCCTGGTCGAGCCCCAGCACCGCGGCCATGGATCCCGGCCTCTCCTTCCCCGCGCCGGCCATCAGCTCGCCGCGTCTGCGAATCAGCTTCAACCCGTCCTCGAAGGAGAGCGAGCCCGCGGCCACGTGGGCCGCGAATTCTCCCGCGCTGTGCCCCGCCGCCGCCGAGGGATGCACCCCGCGGCGCTCGAGCACCCGCGCGGCCGCGACGCTCGTGACCAGAAGCGCCGGCTGCGTGTTCTCGGTCCGCGTCAGATCCTCGATGGGGCCCGTGAAGCAGAGCGCCGAGATCGAAAACCCCAGCACCAAGTCGGCGCGCTCGAAGACCTCGCGCGCCTCCGGGTAGCGCTCCGCGAGCAGGCGGCCCATTCCCACCGCCTGCGATCCCTGGCCGGGAAAGAGGAACGCGATCCGGCTCACCAGCGCACCACGGCCGCCGCCCACGTGAATCCGCCGCCGAAGGTGACCATCTCCAGGAGGTCGCCGGGCTTCACGCGCCCCTGCCGCTTCGCCTCGTCGAGGGCGAGCGGGATCGATGCCGAGGAGGTGTTGCCGTAGCGGTCCAGGTTCACGAACACCTTCTCCATCGGAAGCCCGAGGCGCCGCGCCGTGGCGTCGATGATGCGGAAATTCGCCTGGTGCGGGATCAGGAGATCCAGCTCCTCCGGCTTGAGGCCCGCCGCGTCGAGCGCCTCGCAGGCCACCGACTCCATGGCGCGCACGGCGTACTTGAACACGTCGTTCCCGCTCATGCGGATGTAATGCATCCGCTGGTCCACCGTCTCGTGCGACGAGGGATTGAGGGAGCCGCCGCCGGGCATCTCGAGGAGGTTCGTGAGCGATCCATCGCTGTGGAGCTTGGTGGCGAGAATGCCGCCGGGCTGGCCCGTGGAGCGCAGGACGACCGCGCCGGCCGCGTCGCCGAAGAGCACGCAGGTGTTGCGGTCGGTCCAGTCGGTGATCTTCGAGAGCGTCTCCACCCCAACCACGAGCACCGTCTCCGCGACGCCGGCCGAGACCTGAGTGCGGCCCAGCGAGAGCGCGTAGAGAAATCCCGAGCACGCCGCGGAGATGTCGAAGGCATAGGCGTTGGATGCGCCCAGCCTGTCTTGCAGGAGGCAGGCGGTCGAGGGAAAGGGCCGGTCGCCGGTCACCGTTCCCACGATGATCTGATCGATCTCCTTGCCCAGCACCCCGGCGTCCGCGAGCGCGCGGCGCGCCGCCTCGGTCGCGAGCGCCGATGCGGGGGTCGAGGCGTCGGCGATCCGCCGCTCCTTGATTCCGGTGCGCGTCGTGATCCACTCGTCCGTCGTATCCACGATCTGCTCGAGATCCCGGTTCGTGAGGATGCGTTCGGGCGTGAAGGAGCCGACGCCGATGATGTGGACGTCGCGTCCCGGAGCGATCATGAGATGGGTCCCGCCTCGGAGGTCATGCCGCCTCCGGAGCGAGACGCTGCAGATCCTCGCGGATGAAATCGGCCACGCGGGCCTCGGCGCAGCGCGCGGCCGCGCGGATGGCGTTCTTGATCGCGCGGGCGTTGCTCCGCCCGTGCGCGATGATGCAGTTTCCGTCCACGCCCAGGAGCGGCGCGCCGCCCACCTCGGCGTAGTCCATGCGCCGCCTGAGCCGCCGGAACGCGGGCTTCAAGAGCAATCCCGCCAGCATGCTGAGAGGATCGCTTCGGATTTCGTCTCGGATCATGTTCCCCACGCTCGGGATCACGCTCTCCGCAAACTTGAGGAGGACGTTTCCCACGAACCCGTCGCACACGACGACGTCGGCCGTTCCCAGGATGATGTCGCGCCCCTCGACGTTGCCGACGAAGTGCACGGGGCTTTGCTTCAGGAGCTGGTGCGCTTCGTAGTAGAGCTCGCTGCCCTTCTCCGCCTCCTCGCCTATGTTCAGGAGTCCGACGCGCGGACGCTCGACGTTCAGCACCAGCCTCGCGTAGATGCTTCCCATCATCGCGAACTGATGAAGATGGTATGGCTTGCAGTCGGAGGTGGCGCCGACGTCCAGGATGACGACGTTGCCCTGCGGCGTGGGCAGCACCGTGGCGATTGCGGGGCGCTGCACCGACTCGATCCGTCCCAGGCCGAAGAGCGCCGCCGCCACGACCGCGCCCGTGTTGCCCGCGGAGACCATGGCATCGGTCCGGTGCTCCTTCTCCAGCCGCGCCGCGATGTTGATCGAGGAGTCCTTCTTCTTGCGCACCGAGGTCGCGCCCGACTCGCCCATCTCCACCCGTTCGGATGCGTGAATGATGGAAGGGAGCGACGCGGTGAGATGGAGGCGGGAGGCTTCTTCGCGGACGACCGCTTCGTCGCCGATGAGGACGACCTCGAACGCGCCCGCCGACTCGCGGGTCGCTTCGATGGCGCCCTGTATGACCACGCCCGGGGCAAGATCGCCACCCATGGCGTCCACCCCGATGACCGGCCGTCCGGCTCGATCGCTCACCTTGGCCCCGTGCCCGTCCCTACGTATTCTTGGACGCCTCCTGGGAGATCACCTCTTCGCCCCCGTAGTAGCCGCAGTGACCGCACACGCGGTGCGGCAGCTTCGGCTGGCTGCAGTGAGAGCAGAGCGATCGGGAGGGCATCGAGAGCTTCCAGTGCGTGCGGCGCTTCTTGCCGCGGGTGCTCGAATGTCTTCTCTTGGGTACAGCCATCGTTCGTCATTCCCTTCGCTGGTGTCTTGAGCCGGCGAGCGTCTATGGCGCCTGCCTCGCTCAACCCGTGGCCGCGCCGACGCAGCGGCACGACCCGAGGTTTCGGTCTTCTCCGCACCGCGGGCAAAGTCCCGCGCACGCTTCGCGGCAGAGCGGCCTCATGGGGAGGCCTAGCAGCACCGCCTCCCGGATCTCGCTATCGATGGAGAGCACGTGGCCGTCGTGGAAATGGACACCCCCGTCCTCTTCGTCCAGGGCCTTGGGGCTCATCGTGCGGGCGGAAGGCAACTTAGCACAGAAGACCTCGAACTCCAACTCGAGAATCTGCGAGAAGTCGATCAGGCAACGGCTACACTGCTGCAGGGCGATGCCATGCAGGGAGCCGCGTATCCATATCTCGTCCCCGCGGCGGTCCAGGCTGAGGCCAATGCCAAGGGGCCCTTCCAGTTCCACGTCCTGGGGCTGGATCCCGACGGTGATGGCCGGGACCTCGAACAGGAGGTGGCTCTTCCCCTCGTCGATCTCATGCAGTTTGAGTTCCATGACTCTTCCTTAGACTACCGGCGGGCCGAACGGTCTCCGAAGAAGAATTCGATCTCGGCGCGGGCCGACTCCGGCGAGTCGGAGGCATGGACGGCGTTCCGCCCCTTGCTCTCGGCATGGAGCGCCCGGATCGTGCCCGGGCGGGCCTCCTTGGGGTCGGTGGCGCCGATCAGATCGCGGAGCTTCTGGACGGCCTGGTCGTGCCTCAGCCGGACCGGAACCGCCGGGCCCGAGGACATGAACGAGACCAGCTCCTCGAGGAAGGGCTTCCCCTCGTGCACGGCGTAGAAGAGCCGCGACTCTTGTGGCGTCAAGCGCACGAAGCGCATGTCGAGGATCTCGAATCCGGCGCGCTCCACCTCGGAGAGGATCGCTCCGACCTTGTGGGCCTGAACGGCGTCCGGCTTGATCATGAACAGAGTTTCATCCACGTGGAAGTCCCTCAGCGGCCGCGACGCCGGGAGGACTTGGCGGGCGCGGAACGTTTCGAAGTGGAACGAACGCTCCGTTTCGGAGGAGCGCTTCGCCGCTTGGGCTTCGCGACCCGCTTCGACCGGAGCAGCGTGAGCTTGGATTTTCTCTTGGGGCGGAGCGCTTCCGCGATGAGGCCCGGAATCTCGGACGGTGTCTTGGCGACCGGGATGCCGGCGTCCTGGAACCGCGCCATCTTCTCCTGCGCCGTCCCCGACCCGCCGGAGACGATCGCGCCCGCGTGCCCCATGCGTTTCCCCGGGGGCGCGGTCTGCCCCGCCACGAAGGCGACGACCGGCTTCGAGATCGAGCGCTTGATCAGGAGCGCCGCGTCTTCCTCGTCGCTTCCGCCGATCTCGCCGATGAGCACGATCGCCGAGGTGGCGGGATCCTGCTCGTAGAGGGCGAGCATGTCCGCGAAGCGCGTTCCCACGATCGGATCCCCGCCGATCCCGATGCAGGTGGACTGCCCCAGACCGGCGTGGGTCAGCTGCCAGACGACCTCGTACGTGAGCGTGCCGCTGCGGCTCACGACGCCGACCTTGCCGGGCTTCACGATCGAGCCGGGCATGATGCCCACCTTGCTCTGGCCGGGCGAGATGAGCCCCGGGCAGTTCGGTCCGATCAGCCTCGCGTGACGTCCCCGCATGTACGCGGCCACCTCGACCATGTCCCGCGCCGGGATTCCCTCGCTGATGCAGACCACCAGCGGAATGCCCGAATCGACCGCCTCGTAGATGGCGTCCTGCGCCAGCGCGGCCGGAACGTAGATGACCGAGCAGTTGGCGCCCGTCTCCGACACGGCTTCTTCCACGGAGTCGAAGACCGGAACCGAGTGCACGCGCTCGCCGCCTTTCCCCGGCGTCACTCCCGCGACCACCTTGGTGCCGTAGTCGAGCATGCCGCGCGTGTGGAAGGAGCCGTCGCGCCCCGTGATCCCCTGCACCAGGACGCGGGTGGAGCGCCCGATGAGAACGCTCATGCCGCCTCCGCCGCGCGCGCGATCACGGCGCGCACCGCTTCGTCCATGTCGCTCAGCGCCATGAGCCCGCGCTGGCTCAGGAGCGCGCGCGCCTCCTTCTCGTTCGTGCCCGTGAGGCGGATCACGATCGGGATGCGGATCTTCAGCTTGTCGAGTGCCAAGACCAGTCCGCGCGCCACGTCGTCGCAGCGCGTGATCCCGCCGAAGATGTTGAAGAGCACCGCCCGCACGCGGGCGTCGCGCGTCAGGATCCCCATCGCGGACTCGACCTTCTCGGGATTGGACGAGCCGCCGATGTCGAGGAAGTTGGCCGGTTTTCCGCCATGGTGCTGGATCAGATCCATCGTGGCCATGGCGAGCCCCGCCCCGTTCACCACGCATCCGATCGTGCCGTCCAGCTTCACGTAGGAGAGCCCGCGCTCGCGAGCCTCCACCTCGTCCTTGTCCTCGGCCGAGAGATCCCGCAAGGCCGCGAGGTCGGGATGGCGGTCGAGCGCGTTATCGTCCACGACGATCTTCGCGTCGAGTGCCAGGACCTCGCCCTGCCTGGTCACGGCGAGCGGGTTGATCTCGGCCAGCGAGGCATCCTGCTCGCGATAGACCCGCGCGAGCCGGATCAGGATCGGGACGATCTGCTTCTGGATCGCGGGGCTCTTGTCGAGGAAGCGCGCCGCCGCGCGAGCCCTGTAGGCCGGGAGCCCGCGCAGGTCGACCGGGATCTTGAGGATTCGGTCCGGAGCCGTGCGCGCGACCTCCTCGATGTCGATCCCACCCGCGGGGCTGACCATGAGGAGCGGCGTCTCGTTTCTCCGGTCGAGCACCATGCCCGCGTAATACTCGCGATCGATGTCCGCCGAAGGGGTGACCAGCACGCGACCCACCGTGAGGCCGCGAATGTCCATGCCGAGGATGCGTCCCGCCTCGCGCGCCAGGTCTTCCGGGCCGCGCACCACCTTGACGCCTCCCGCTTTGCCGCGCCCGCCGATCAGCACCTGGGCCTTGACCACCACCGGATACCCGAACCGCGCCGCGGCCTGGACCGCCTCCTCGACGGTCGCAGCCGTTTCCCCCGGAGGCACCGGGATCCCGGCCGCGCGGAAGAGGTCCTTCGATTGGTATTCGTGCAGGTTCAACGATTTCCTCTCGTGACGCGGGCCGATTTCCGGGCAGCCTTCTTCATGCCCCCGCCGCGGCGGGCCGTCAAAGGGCCCTCGGCGCGCGCCTTCGCGGAGCGCCGCTTCTCCCCGGACGCCTCGAGACGGTCCAGGCACTCGCGGATCAGATCGGCGAGCTTGGGCTGCCCGATCTCCTCCAGCTCATAGCCCACGCGAACGGCCGGCCGCTTGATGTTCACGAGCTTCCTGAAGTCGATGGGGGTCGCGACCACGACCACGTCACAGGCGCAGGCGTTGATTGTTCTCTCCATGTCCCGGATCTGGTCCTTGGAATAGCCCATCGCGGGAAGGAGCGCGCCGATGCCCGGGTACTGCTTGAACGTGTCCTTCATGCCGCCGACGAGCCAGGGCCTGGGGTCCACGATCTCGCTCGCACCGTGCCTGCGGGCGGCGATCACGCCGGCACCGTACTTCATCTCGCCGTGCGTGAGGGTGGGCCCGTCCTCGATCACGAGGGCGCGCTTGCCCCGGATCCATTCGGGATGGTCCACGGTGATGGGGGACGCCGCGTCCACGATGACGGCGCGTGGATTCAGCTCCGCGACGCTCTGCCGCACCGCCTCGATGTTCTCGTAGTCGGTGGTCGTCTCCTTGTTGATCACGACCACGTCCGCCAGCCTCACGTTGATCTCGCCGGGATGGTAGGTGCGCTCGTGCCCCGGGCGATGCGGATCCGCGACGACGATCTGGAGATCCGGCTTGAAGAAGGAGAAATCGTTGTTGCCGCCGTCCCACACGACGACATCCGCCTCACGCTCGGCCGCGCGCAGGATCTCCGCGTAGTCCACCCCCGCGTAGACGATCGTGCCACGATCGAGATGCGGCTCGTATTCCTCCCGCTCCTCGATCGTGCACTTGTGGCGCTCCAGATCGGCATACGTCTCGAAACGCTGCACACCCTGGCGCGAGAGGTCCCCGTACGGCATCGGATGCCGCACCGCGACGACGCGCTTCCCCATCGCCTTCAGCACCTCGCACACCTTGCGGGTGGTCTGGCTCTTCCCGGCGCCGGTGCGCACGGCATTCACGGCGATGACCGGGGCGCGGCTTACGAGCTGCGTCGCTCCCGGGCCCATCAGAGTGAAATCGCACCCCAGGCTCGCGATCCAGGAGGCCTTGTGCATCACGTACTCGTGGGAGACGTCGCTGTAGGCAAATACGACCTCGTCCACCTCGTGCTCGCGGATCAACTCGGGCAGCTCCGGCTCGGAAACGATCGGGATGCCCTTGGGGTAGCGTCCTCCGGCGAGCGAGGGCGGGTAGCGCCGGTCGTCGATGCCGGGGATCTGCGCGGAAGCGGTGAATGCCACGACCTGATACTCGGGCCGCCGCTTGAAGAACACGTTGAAGTTGTGAAAATCGCGCCCTCCGGCGCCCATGATGACCACTCGTCTTGGCTTACTCACTCGAGGCACACCTCCTTCAGGGGTCTTCGTGCAAGGCCCGGCGCGGTCCCATCGTACAAGGGGCGGTAGCTTCGAGCCGCTCGCCCACAGTCGAACCGCGCCGAACAGGGTCGCACTAGATGCACTACAGGGTCGCACTAGATGCACTACGTTGGGAAAGCGCAACAGCTTAGCCCGTGAAACGGATACCTGTCAACCCTTGCGGATTCGCTGCTCGATCTGCGACGAGGAGAATCCGGGGACCAGCGGAATCACGTGCACCTGCCCTCCCGCGCCCTCGACTTCGGCGCTTCCCACAATGCTCGCGGGAGTGTAGTCCCCTCCCTTGACCAGCACGTCGGGCAGAAGCGCCTGGATGAGCCGGAGCGGCGTGTCCTCATCGAAGAGAACGACATAGTCCACGCTGGCCAGCGCCGCCACGACCGTCGCGCGGGCTTGCTCCCCCTGAACCGGGCGGTCCGGACCCTTGATCGCGCGCACCGAGCGGTCAGAATTGACGCCTACGAGGAGATACTGGCCCAGGGCCCGGGCCTTGCGGAGGAGCTCCGTGTGGCCGGGATGAAGCAGATCGAAGCAGCCGTTGGTGAAGACGAAGGGCCTTCCCAGAATGCGCGCGGCCATGCGACGGCGCTTCGCGTCCTCGAGCGTGAGGATCTCACCCAACGGGCAGGTCCTCCAGCGACTCGATCAGCGCCGCAGCGGAGGCCGCGGCGGTCCCAAGCTCCGCCACGACCAGCCCCGCCGCGTGATTCGCGAGGACGCACGCCTCGGGCAACGGCGCCCGGGCCGCGAGCGCCGTCGCAATGGTCGCGACCACGGTGTCCCCCGCCCCGGTCACGTCGTAGACGCGCCGCGCGCGGGTGGGGAAGTGGGTGTGCCCCTCGGGCGTGAAGAGCGACATGCCCTCTTCGCCGCGCGTGATGAGCACGGCTCCAGCGTCGAGCCTCTCGCGAAGGCCGAAGCCCGCCTCGATCAGGTCCTCGTGGCTTCGGATCCTCCGTCCCCATGCCTGCGACGCCTCCGCGAGATTGGGCGTGATCACGGTGACGCCCCGGTACCTCTGGAAGTGCTCCTCCTTGGGATCCACCGCGCTCGGAATGCCGCGTCGCGCAAGCTCGGGGAGAAGTTGATCCAGCAGCGCCGGGGACACGACCCCCTTGCCGTAGTCGGAGACCAAGACCGCCTCAGCCGCGGGCAGCGCTCGCTCCACACGCCGCCACAGCTCCGCGACGACCTCGGCGGAGAGCGCCTCGCGCGATTCCTCGTCGGCGCGCAGCACTTGCTGGTGGTGCGCGATGATCCGGGTCTTGAGCGTGGTCCTGCGATCGGGGTCCTGCACGATCCCCCCGTCCGCGTCCACCTCACGGGCGTGAAGCTCCCGCTTCAAGGTCTGCGCCGCGGCGTCGGATCCAGCCACCCCGATCAGCACCGGGGTCCCGCCGAGCGCTCTCACGTTCTGCGCGACGTTGGCGGCGCCTCCCAGGCGCAGCTCCTCGCGATCCACGTCCACAACCAGGACCGGCGCCTCGGGCGAGACGCGGGTCGCGCGTCCCCAGAGGTAGCGGTCCAGGATCACGTCGCCGATCACCACGACGCGGCGGCCGCGGAAGCTCTCCACGCGCTTCGTGAGCGCGCCGCGCGTGAAGCGCTCTGCGTGCCGCGTGTCCGCCTCGCTCCTTCCGATCGACCTCAGGCCGTCTCCTCTCCCGGGCCCTGCTCCGGGGTTGCCGCCAGAAAGTCCGCGATGAGGGCGCGCGCCCGGGCGGCGTCTTTCCCCAGCACCTCGACCCGTCCCCAGTAACCGTGGTGGAGCGACTCCAGCGTGCTGAACCAGGAGATCTGGACCGGCACGGACGTCGCCTCGATTCCCTGCCCTTTCAGGAAGTCGCAGAGCAAGGTGGCGGTGGGCTCGTCCTGAGCCTCGAAAACAGAGACCAGCGAATCCCGGTCGAGCCCTTCCTGTTCGGAATCGCGGGTGATCTCCCCTCCGCCCGTCTCCTCGTCCTGAACGCTCATTCCTTGTAACCCTCCGGATGCCGGGTCCGCCAGTCCCAGGCGGTTTCGAGGATCACGCGCAGATCCTCGTACTGCGGATTCCAGCCTAGCACGCTGCGGGCCGCTTCCGAGGACGCAATGAGGACCGGCGGATCGCCGGCTCTCCGGGCCGCCTCCACGGTCGGCACGGGACGTCCGGCCACGCACGCGACCGCGGCGACCATCTCGCGCACCGAGATGCCCCGCCCGGCGCCGAGGTTCAGGGCGCGGCTCTCGCCCGACTCCGCGAGGTGGCGGAGCGCGCGCAGGTGCGCGTCGGCGATGTCCACCACGTGGATGTAATCGCGCACCGCCGTCCCGTCGGGGGTGGGGTAGTCGTGTCCGAAGATCGAGGCCGGCCCGCGCGCTCCGAGCACGGCATCCACCAGGAGCGGGATCAGGTGCGTCTCGTTCCGGTGATCCTCGCCGTGGTCGATGCTCGCCCCCGCCACGTTGAAATAGCGGAGCGAGACGTAGCGGAGCCCGTCCAACTCCGCCCGTTCCGCGAGCATCCGCTCGAACCGGAGCTTCGTCTCGCCGTAGGGATTCGCGGGCCGGAGCGGCGAGGACTCGGTGAGCGGCATCGGCGCGGCCGGGTCGTACACGGCGGCCGAAGAGGAGAAGACGATGTTCCGGACGCGGTGCTCCCGCATCGCGTCCAGGAGGAGCGCACCCTGCCTCACATTCGCGTCCACGTAGAGGGCCGGGTTTTCGACCGACTCCCCCACCAGCGACTTCCCGGCCAGGTGGACCACGCAGTCGATTTCCTTCGTCTCGAAGGCTTGCTTCAGCTTCTCCGGATCCCCGAGGCCCCCCTCGACGAGGAGCGCCAGCGGATGCACCGCGTCCCGGTGCCCGGTCGAGAGATCGTCGAGCACGATCGTCGAGTGGCGCGCGCGAACCAGCTCCTCCACGACGACGCTTCCGATGTAGCCCGCGCCGCCGACCACGAGCGCGTTCATCCGGCCTCGATCGAGCGCCGCAGGCCGCGAAGCGCTGCGGGCGGATCGGGCGCGCCGAAGATCGAATTCCCCGCGATGAAGGTGTCCGCGCCGGAGCGGGCCGCGATCCTCGCGGTCTCGGGCTGGATGCCCCCGTCGACGCCGAGCAGGCAATCGAGCCCCTCGCCATCGATGGCCCGGCGCACGGCGGCGATGCGCTCCGTCGAGCCCTCGAGGAACGGCTGCCCCCCGCGCCCCGGCTCCACCGTCATCACGAGCGCGATGTCGCAGCCCGCGAGCGCAGGCAGATAGCGCCCGAGCGGCGTCCCGGGCTTGACCGAGAGCCCGGCCCGGAGCCCGCGCGAGCGGATCTCGCGAAGCGCGCGCGCCGGATCCTCGACCGCCTCGAGGTGCACGATGAGATGGTCGGCCCCCGCATCCGCGAAATCCTCGAGGAAACGAAGTGGATCCGCCACCATGAGGTGAACGTCGAGCGGGAGCGAGGTGAGGCGGCGCATCGCGCGGACCAGGATCGGTCCGAACGTGAGGTTGGGCACGAACTGCCCGTCCATGACGTCCACGTGAAGGAAGTCGGCCCCCGCGCGCGCGACGGCCGTGATCTCGTCTCCCAGCCGGGAGAAATCGGCGGAGAGGATGGAGGGGCAGACGCGATTCCGCCGCGGGCGCGCCCAGCTCCCGGCCCCCGCTTCCATTCGCGCCTCGGGCCGTACGGTCACGGATGCTGGAAGAGCACGATCGAATCACGAGGCGCCACGCGGTGCCCTGGCGTCGGCTCCTGTGCGGATACGAGCCCTGCTTTCTGCTTGGGCCCGCCCTCGCGAACCAGTACCTGGAATCCGTCCTCGCGAAGACTCCGGGCCACGTCCTCGAGCTGCCTCCCCGTGAGGTCGGGCAGGAGGTAGCTCAGCGGTCTCGGCCCCAGGCTCACGAGAAGATTCACAACCGTGCCCTGCTCCACGAGCGTTTCTCCGGGAGGGTCCGAGGCCACGACCAGGTCCTTGCTCGTGTCCTCCGTGTACACCCGCGCGATGCGGCCGGGGCGCAGGCCCGAGCCCTCGAGCAGGAGCTGCGCCTGGCGTGCGGAGGTGCCTTCCAGCCTCGGAACGCTGGTCCCCTGCGCTCCGAGGCTCACGATCACCGAGATCCTGCGCCCTCGCTTGACCATCCCGCCCGCGTCCGGATCCTGGGAGATCACGAATCCGCGCGGCACGTCGGGGCTCCACTGCTCGGAGATCTTGGAGAGCTTGAGATCCTCGGCCGCGAGCACGCGCTCCGCCGCGATCTCGCTCTGCCCGGTCACCTCGGGCACCTGGACCTCGGCCCCCTGGTGCGTGAAGCTGGGCATCAGCACGAGGTTCATGACGAGGAAGCCGCCCAGGAGCGCCACGAGGGCGAGAACGAGCGTGCTCGACCAGAAGGAAAAGCGGGGGCCGCGCCGGCGTTCGCCGGGACCGGTCCTCCGATCCCCGGCCGGCCGCGGCGGCGGTGCTGCGGGCGTTTCCTCCACCGGTGGCTCCACCCCCACGTGCAAGGACTCGCTCATCGCTTCTGAAACCGTGCAGCGAACACACCGTCGGTTCCGTTCCGCTGCGGCGTCGCGCTCCAGTGCGCGCTGCCGGTGCGAAACGCGGCGGACAGGTAGCGGTCCGGACCCTGAAGGGCGAAATCCGAGTGGGTTTCGAGAAAGGATTTCACGACATCCACCGTCTCCTCAGGCTCCAAAGAGCAGACACTATACACCAAGACGCCCCCCGGCTTGACCAGCGGCGCGGCCCCATCGAGGAGCTTCGGCTGGAGGGCCGCCATCCCGAGCACACTCGACTCTTCCTTCCGCCAGCGCGCGTCTGCGCGCCGCCTCAGCACGCCCAGTCCGGAACAGGGCGCGTCCACGAGGACGCGATCGAATCCCGCGCGAAAGGGCGGGCGCGCGCCATCACCGCAGACCACGCGAACATTCGGCAGGCGAAGGCGCTCGAGAAGGTTCGAGCGGAGCGCCTTGGCGCGGCTCCCATGCCGCTCGAGGGCGATCACGCGACCGTCGGGACCGACCACCTCCGCGATCTGCGCGGTCTTTCCGCCCGGCGCGGCGCAGAGATCGAGCACCCGCTCCCCGGCCCTCGGATCGAGGATCGCGACGACCGAGGCTTCCGCTTCGTCCTGGAGCGAGATGAGCCCGTCCCGGAAGGAGGGGGAGCGCGACGGAACAAAGCCGCCTCCCATGACCCAGACCGGGCCGCCGTTGCGCGGAGGCCCCGCCGGGAATCCCTCGCCGCGCAGGCGGGCGAGGATCTCGTCGGCGCTCGCCCGCGCGAGATTGGGGCGAACCGTTACCACCGGGTCTTCGTTGTCGGCCGCAAGAAGCCGTTCCGTCTCCTCAGGGCCGAGCCGCGCCGTCCAGCGCTCCACCATCCAGCGCGGGTGGGAGTGGAGGACCGCGAGATGACCGGCCGGATCGGCGGCCGGATCGGGCAGCGGCGCGCGCTCCCCCGCCGCGAGTTTACGCAAGATTGCGTTCGCGAGCCCGGCGGTCCCGGGATGGCCGTACTTCCGGGCCAGCTTCACGCTCTCGTCCACGGCGGCATGGACCGGGATCCGGTCCATGAAGAGGATCTGGAACGCGCCGAGCCGGAGCGTGCCCTTGATCCACGCGGGAAGGCCGCCCCAGTTCTCCCGCGCGAAGTAGGCGAGGTGGTGGTCCAGCGTGGCGCGGCGCCGGAGCGTGCCCTGGACGAGCGCCGTCACGAGGTGCGTGTCCTCCGGTGAGAGCTCGGAATCTTGCAAGCGGGATTCGAGCAGCCGGTCGGAGAACGCGCTGCGGCTGTCGATCGCCGCGGAGATCTGGAGCGCCAGCTCCCGGGCGCCGGGCGGTTCCCTGCGCGCCGAGGGCTTCCTTCGCTTGGGCTTCTGGGTCGTCATCGCTCGGGGTCCTTCACGGGAAGCCGCGATCCGACCGGAAGCCGCGCGCCGTTTGCGTAGTCGAAGCCGCCCATCTCCTTCCTGCCTCCGGGACGAATCCGGTTCAGCCACACCGAGCCCCGGCCGAGCGCCACCTCGAGCCCGCGCTCCCGGTCCAGAGCGAGCACCTCGCCCGCCGGCGCGGCGCCGCCGGCGCGCTCCCCGGGCGACGCCGCCAGTATCTGCAGCGAGACGCCCCCCTCCAGGTCCACATAGGCCCCCGGCTTCGGGGCGAACGCACGCACCTTCCGCGTGAACGTGACCGGATCGTCGCGAAGCGAGAGCCGCGCGTGCTCGCGCGCGATCTTGGGCGCGTAGGTGGCGCGCGAGGAATCCTGAATGTCGCGAATCAGCTCGCCGCGCTCGATCCGGGCCAGCGTCTCCGACAGGCAGGCGGCGCCGAGATTTGCCAGCCGCGCGGTCAGCGAGCCCGCGTCCTCCCCTTCGCCGACCGGGGTGCGGCGCGCCGCGAAGATCGGCCCCTCGTCGAGCCTCTCCGTCATCCACATCGTCGTGACTCCGGTCTCCTCGTCCCCCGCGAGAATCGCCGCCTGGATGGGAGAGGCGCCGCGGTGGCGCGGCAGGAGCGAGAAGTGAACGTTCAGGGCGCCGATCCGCGGCACCGCCAGGAGCTCGGGGCTCAGGATCTGGCCGTACGCCGCGAGCAGGAGGAGGTCCGGCTCGAGTCCGCGGAGCCGCTCGATCTCCTCCGGAGCGCCCGCCTTGATGGGGGTCGCGACCGGAATCCCGCGCGACTCCGCGGCGGCGCGGACCGGGGAGGGTCCGACCATGAGTCCGCGTCCTTTGGGACGGTCCCGGCGCGTCACCACGAGCAGCGGTGTTCTCCCTTCGTCCACGAGTCGGTTCAGGGCGGGCACCGCGAGCGCGGGCGTGCCGTAGTACACGAGGCGCACGGCGCCCTCTAGAAGGAGGGCGAGGCGGAGGGGCTCTGCGCGGACTTCCCGGACTCGCCGATCTGCATCCGAGCAAGCTTGGGCTCGAGGAGCTTCCTGCGTATCGCGCTCAGGCGGTCGATGAAGAGGACTCCGTCGAGATGATCGAGCTCGTGCTGGAGCGCGCGCGCGAGGAGTCCCTCCGCGCGCATGGAGATGGGCGCGCCGGTCTCGTCCAGCCCCTCGAAGGTGACCTCGGCGTTGCGCTTCACGTCGGCGTGGATCCCGGGGATGCTGAGGCACCCCTCTTCGCCGACCACGGTGCCCGAGGAGCGGGCGAGGGCCGGATTCACCAGGGCGACCTTCGCGCGCTCGCCCCCCTCGCCCTCCACGTCCAGGACGAAGATGCGGAGCGAGAGCCCCACCTGCGGCGCGGCGAGCCCGATTCCGCGCTCGCGGTACATGGTTTCGAAGAGCCCCGCGATCACCTCGCGGATCTCCGGCGTGACCGACGCGACGGGCTCGGCCTTCTTGCGGAGGACCGGATCACCGTAGTAGCGGAGCCGGAGCGGCTTCCTATCCACTGCGCTCCTTCACCTGAACGATCGCGTCGCGAGCGAACTCCATCTTCACGTCGTCCGACACCTTGAGCACCACGACACCGTCCCGCTCTCCCACCACCGTGCCGAACAGCCCTCCGGTGGTCAGCACGCGGTCCCCCTTCTTGATCGAGGACCGCATGGCCTCGGTCTCCTTCTGCTTCCGCTGCTGGGGGCGGATGATCATGAAATAGACGATCCCCACCGTCACGCCCAGGAGCGTGACCATGTGAATCATCTGGTCCATCGCTGAAGGCGCGGCGGGAACAGCCTGAGCCGCCTGTGCGAACACGACTGCGAACATGGATTCTCCTAAGGGCTCACGGGGGCGCGGGGAGGATCCCCGCCCCGCTCGCGGTAGCGCGCCGAAAATTCCCGCGCGTACGCGCGCAGATCGCCGCGGTCGATCGCGCGGCGCGCAGATTCCATCAGTGTCTGGTAAAACGTCAAGTTGTGCAAGGTCAGCATTCGGTGCGCGAGGATCTCCCCCGCGAGGTGCAGGTGGCGGAGATACGCGCGGGCAAAGAGCGCGCACGCCTCGCATCCGCAATCCGGATCGAGCGGCCGGTCCGAACGGGTGTGCTCCGCGTTCCGGATGTTCACCGGACCTTCGCTCGTGAAGGCCATTCCGTTCCGGGCGTTCCGGGTCGGAAGCACGCAGTCGAAGAGGTCGATGCCACAGGCGATCCCGTCCAGGAGATCGAGCGGCGTTCCCATGCCCATGAGGTAGCGCGGCCGGTCGAGCGGGAGCCCCCCGGTCGCGGCATTCGCCAGGTCCCAGGTCTCCTCCTTGGTCTCGCCCACCGAGAGCCCGCCGATCGCGAACCCGTCGCACTCGAACGCGGCGCTCCGCTCCGCCATCTCCCTGCGCAGGGCGGAATCCCCCCCGCCCTGTACGATCGCGAAGAGGAGCTGAGGGTGCCCTCCGGGCGTGGCGAGGGTGCGCGCGTGCCGCAGGGAGCGCGCGGTCCAGCGCAGCGTGCGCTCTCCGGCCTCGCGCTGCGCCGCCGCGTCGAGCGGGAGCAGGACCGCGTGATCCAGGGTGACCGCGATGTCGGACCCCAGATCCGCCTGCACTTCCATCGCGCGCTCCGGCGTGAGGAATTCCCGGGTTCCGTCCAGGTGGGAGCGGAATTCCACGCCCTCCTCGGTCAGCTTCACCAAATCTCGCATACTCATCACCTGGTATCCGCCGCTGTCGGTCAGGATCGGACCGTCCCACGCCATGAAGCGGTGCAGACCTCCCAGGCTCCGGATGAGTTCCGCGCCCGGGCGCAGCATCAGATGGTACGTGTTCGAGAGGAGGATCCGGGTTCCGGACGCGCGGATGTCCGAGGGCGAGAGCCCCTTCACGGTCCCCTGGGTGCCGACCGGCATGAACGCGGGCGTGGGCACTTCGCCGTGCGGCGTCGTGAGCGTTCCGGCCCGCGGGCCGGCGCTCCCCTGCCCCGAGAGAATCGAGAAGAGGCTCAGGGCTGAGCCGGCTCCAGGACCTGGTCCAGGCTCCGGCGCGTGAGCGGAAGCCCGGTGCTGGGGCCGCCATCCGCGGAGACGGCGCCGGGAGTGAGATGCACGACGGATCCCGGATTCGTGATCCCGAGCGCAGCGAGCCCCTCTTGAACCCACGAGCTTCCGCGAGGCGGAAGGGTGCGCTCGAGAAGGAAGAGCGAAGGCGGCCTCCCGACCGCGGCGCGCTCGAGCGCGCGGATGGCGTTCGGCGCCTCCTCGACGAGGAGCCCGCGCTGCTCGAGGAGGATCCGCACCCACGAGCGGACCAGGCCGGAGCGGTGCGCGACCAGCGCCAGTCCGGGATCGGACGGCTCGCCCGCGGCGCCGGCGCGCCAGGAGCGCGCGTCCGGATCGGGGGGGGCCTCGTAGGCGAAGCGCTCTCCCCAGCGGACGGGCCGGAGCCCCAGATCGGCCTCGCCGATCGAATCGCCGGGGCCAAGGAGGAGCACGCCGCCGGGCCTCAATGCCCGCGCCAGATTTGCGAGCGCCGCGCGCCGTCCCTCCGCGGTCAGCGAGGGAAGAACGTCGCGCGCGAGGATCAGGTCGAAGGCGCCGAGCGAGAGGAGCGAATCGGGCTCGCAGAGATTGAGTCGCGCGAAGCGGACACGCGACCTGATGGCGCCGGCGAGAATCTCCCCGTCCCGTTCGGTGAAGTAGCGCTCGCGCGTTTCGGGTGGGATCGGCTCGCCGCGCGAGGCGGGATACGCGCCGCGCCGGGCGCGCCCGACCGCGCGCGTGCTCAGGTCGGCGCCGATCACCTCGAACGCAAGCGCGGGGGTGTGGGCCCGCGCCTCGGCGAGCGCGATCGCCAGCGAATACGCTTCCTCCCCCGTGCCGCAGCCCGCGCTCAGGCAGCGGAAGGGGCCATTACCCGGGCGCGCGGCCGCCCACCCGGGATTGGACACCATATCGAGGAGGGGGGTGAAGTCGCCCGGGGCGCCGAACATGCGCGACTCGTTCGCGGTGAGCGTCTCCGCGAGGTCCTCCCACGCGCCCCGGTCCCCCGAGTGGAGAAGGTACTCGGCGTACGCGTCCGGGCCGTCGAAGGCGCGGTCCTGGATGCGGTAGCGGAGGCGCGCCGCCACCCCCTCCGGCGCGCATGCCCTCAGCGAGAGCCCGAACGCCTCCCCGAGACGCGTCTCGAGCGCTTCCAGCGGGCGCCGCGCAGGGATCGTGGCGGCCGGATCAGCCGCCATGTCCCCCGGCCGGCTCGATGCGGTATTCCTTGAGCTTGGTGCGGAGCGTCTGTCTCGAGATTCCGAGCCACTCCGCCGCTTTCGTCTTGTTCCCCCCGGCCTTGTCGAGCGCAATCTCGATCGCGATCCGCTCCGCCTGCGCGAGCGTCGTGATCCCGCCTTCTCCCTTGAGCCGCGTCTCCAGCACGACGGGCCCGCTCCCCGAGGCGCCCACGATTTCCATCGGCAGATGTTCGGGAAGGATCCACTCGTCGCTCTCGAGCAGGATGGCGCGCTCGATCACGTTCTTGAGCTCGCGAACGTTGCCGGGCCAGCGGTACGCCAGGAGCAGCTCCAGCGCCCGGTCGTTCGGGCCCTTCACGTTCCGGCCGAGATCGCGGTTCCACAATCCGACGAAGTGATCGATCAGCGGCGGGATATCCTCGGGCCGCTCGCGCAGCGGCGGCACCTGGATGGCGATGACGTTCAGGCGGAAGAAGAGGTCCTCGCGGAATTTCTCCTGCTGCACGAGGGATTTCAGGTCCTTGTTGGTCGCCGCGACGATGCGCGTCTCGACCAGGATGTCGCTCGTTCCTCCGAGACGCCGGAAGCGTTTCTGGTCGAGGGCGCGCAGGAGCTTGGACTGGAGCCCGAGGCTCATCTCGCCGATCTCGTCCAGGAACAGCGTCCCCCCGTTCGCGACCTCGAGGAGCCCCTTCTTGGTGCGGTGCGCGCCCGTGAAGATGCCTCGCTCGAAGCCGAAGAGCTCGCTCTCGAGCAGGGTGTCAGGGATGGCGCTGCAGTTCACCTCGACGAAAGCGCCGTCGCGCGAGGAGCCCAGGTCGTGGACCTCGCGGGCCAGGAGCTCCTTGCCCACCCCGGTCTCTCCCTGGAGCAGAACCGTGGAGCTCCCGCTGGTTGCCGCCTTGCGAACCGTTTCGAAGACCTTGGCGAGCTTGGAGCTTCCGCCCACGATGAGGGTCGAACCCGCGCGCCGCCGCTCGGCGGCGCGAAGCCGCGTCACCTCCTCGGAGAGGCGTGACTGCGAGAGCGCGTTCTTGATCACCAGCCTCATGTGATCCAGCTCGAACGGCTTTCCGATGTAGTCGAAGCAGCCGGCCTTGGTCGCCTCCACCGCGTTCTCGAATTTTCCGAAAGCGGTCATGATCACGACCTGCATCTCGGGATACCGGGTCCGGATCTCGCGCAGAAGCTCGATTCCGTTCCCGTCAGGCAGCTTCTGGTCGAGCAGGGCGAGGTGAAATTCCTCGCGGGCCAGAATGGCCAGCGCCGAGGCGACGTCTCCGGCCGTCTCCACCCGATACCCCTCCTCCGAGAGACCCTCCTGAAGCGCGAACCGGAGCGTCTTCTCGTCATCCACGACCAGAATCCCGAACGCCTGCTTAGCGAGGACTACCGCGCCTGTCTCCATGTCGTTTCTCCACGGGTAAGTCGATGAGCACGCTCGTACCCTGCCCGACCACGCTTTCGATCGAGATGGATCCCCCGTGCTCGCGGATGATTGTCTGGCAAATGCTGAGGCCGAGCCCGGACCCCTGCGTGCGCGTCGTGTAGAACGGATCGAACACGCGCGCGAGCACGGCTGCGGGAATTCCGGGACCGTTGTCCTGGATGCGAACCTCCACGAGATCGAGAATCGGCGCGGGGCGGCCCTGTCTCAGCCGGTCCTCGGCGCGTCTTCCGAGCCTGGAACGCTCGGCGAGACGCTTCCGCACCGGGCCCACCGCGATCAGGATGTCTCCCCCGCGATCCAGCGCCTGGAGCGCGTTCATGAGCACGTTGAGCAGCACTTGCAACACCTGATCGAGATCCACGAAAACGTCGGGAACCGAGTCGGCCCGCTCGACCTTGATGAGGACGTCCTGGCGCACCGCGACCTCGTGGACGAGCGTGAGCGCCTTTTCCAGGGCCGGCAGGATGGACTGGCGCTGGAGCTTGGGCGTCGCGGGACGGGCGAACTGGAGAAGGCTGGTCACGATGCGGTCGAGCCGCGAGACCTCTTCCAGGATCAGGTCGATGAACTGCGCCCGCGGGTCCCCCACGTCGAGACGCCGCTTCATGACCTGCGCCGAGGTGCCGATCCCGGCCAAGGGATTCCGGATCTCGTGCGCGACGCCGGCGGCGAGCGCTCCCAGCGAGGCGAGCCGGTCGCGGCGGCGCCACTGCTCCTCCTGGGCCTTCTGCTCGCGCAAATCTTGAAATAGAGCGAGCGTGCCCAGCAGCGCGCCGTTCACCCCCTCGAGCGGAAGCAGCCTCAAGCCCACGGGGAGCACGTCCCCCGACCGGGTGACCACCTCCACCTCGCGCACCTCCTCCGGCGCGCCGCAGGCCCCCGGCGGCACGTGGGACTCTCCACGGGGCGCCCGGAAGATGCTGGCCACCGCTTCTCCCTCAGCCTCCTCGCCCGGAAAGCCCAGGAGCTTCGAGGCGGCGGGATTGATCGCGAGCACCGTTCCGTCCCGGCCCACGGCGATCACACCGAACGGGGCGTGTCGGAGGAAGCTCCAGGCAGCGTCGAGACCGTGCTGTCCCGGAGGCAGCGGCTCACCCCCTGTGTCCAGAACGCTGCGGGATCTCATGAGCGCGCCGCCTCGATGCGGCGGACGGCGTCGGAGGACAGCCCGCGCAACGCCGGATCGCCGCCCCGGGCAACGGCCCGGAGCCTGGGAAGCGCTTCCTCGGCGCCGAGCACCCCGAGCGACTCGATCGCCTGCGCAGCCACCGGGAGCGCCGCGGTGGAAACCGCCTCGAGCAAGGCGCCCACCGCGTCCGTGTCGTGCTGCCGCGCGAGCGCCCGCGCGGCTGCGCGACCGACGGAGGCGACGGGGTCGAAGAGAAGCCGGCGAAGCCAGGCCGAGCGCTCGATACCCGCGGCCTGCTCCAGGCCCGCCGCGAAGGTCTGCCTCACGCCGGCGTCCGGATCGTGCAGGAAGGAACGGAGCGGTTCGAGCCCGAGCGTGCCCGAGGCCTTGAGCCGGGCGCGAAGCGCGTGGGCGCGCACGCGCGGGTCCTCGTCCGCCAGGAGCGCCGCGGCGCCGTCCAGCCAGACGCCGGTGTCGTGCAACGTGGCCGCGGCGGCAAGCCTCACCTCCGCGTCGGGATCCGAGACCGCCGCCTCGAATGGAGCGCCGGTCCGGCGCGGGTCGCACGCGCGAAGCGCCGCTGCGCGGCCCGAGCCGTCGCGGGCGCGATCGAAGAGGGCGCACGCGTCGAATTCGTATTCCCGGATCGCGCGGAGCGCGGTGAGCGCCGCCTGCCTCACGTCGGGGTAGGGATCGGAGAGAAGCGCTTCGAGGGCCGGGCCCCCTTCCGCCCAGCGCAGGAGGCCCAGCCCCTCGGCTGCCTGGGCGCGCACATGGCCCACCGGATCCTCCGCGAGCGCGAGGAGCGCCTCGGCCGCGCCGGGGCCGCCGGAGCGTCCCGCGAGCGCCGCCGCCCTCTCGCGCACCCGAGCGTCATCGTGCGCGGTCAGATCGAGGCATCGCGCCCGGCCCTCTTCCCCGCGCACCGCCGCCACCCGGTCGAGCGCGGCTGCCGCGACCGAGGGGGCTCGGCCGGCCCCGAGGACGATGGCCGCCAGCGTTTCGCGCTCCGCCGAGGCCGCAATGAGGCCGAATGCCTCCCGCGCGCGCGCGCGAACTGCCCGGTCCTCGGTGTCGAGGAGGGTCAGGAGGAGCGCGGGAGCGCCCGGAGGCTTGAGCCAGGACAGAAGCGAAATGGCGGTCCGCAGCGTGGACCCGTCTCGCGAGTCCACCAGCGCCGGAAGTCTGGCCTCGACCAGCCCGGCCGGCAGGTCGGCCGCCGCGACGGCGTGGGGGATGCGCTCATGAAGCCTGGCGAGGGCCGCGAGCGCTTCCCCCTCGATGGCCGGCTTCCCGCACTGGAGAAATGGCAGGATCCGGGGCTTGCAGCGTTCGCTGCCGCTGGCCCCCAGGGCGCGCAGCAGGGCGATCCGGACCGGGGGTTCCTCCTCCTCCAGCCTGTCGAGCAGCAGCTCCTCGGCGCCCGGTTCCTCGAGCTTCGCGAGCGCGAGCGCCAAGGGGCCCGTGAGCTCGGGTCTGGAAGCAAGGCACTCGGATATGAGATCGCACGCGCGTGGCATGCGCAGCGTGGCAAGCCCTTCGGCGGCGGAAAGGACTACGTCGGGGCAGGGGTCTTCCAGGGCCGAGGCCAGGATCTCCAGCGGGACCTGGCTTTGAAGACCGGGGATGAGGCTGATCGCGAGGGAGCGGGTTTCGGGGTCGGGATCGAAGACGCGATCCTCGAGAGCATGGCTCAGCTCGGCGCCGAGGCCCTCCGCCTGGAGTCTCTGGGCCTCGCGAGCCTTCGAACTCGGGTCCGCGCGGTGAAGCAAGTCCGCGGCATTCCAGCCGGTTTCCGGCATGTCGTCCGCGCTTGACCCCGCATCCAAGGGTTGAGGGAACTGAGGCTTCCGATCATGTTCTTACCAGTGACCTTTCGGCCCGGTCAAGCGGATTCAGGGCGTTCAGGCCCCGGCGTCGCGCCTTCATGCGCAAGTTGGCGCAGGATCAGGCGGCTCAGGACCCTGCGAACCTCCGGGCGGTCATAGTAGCGGTCCCGGATACGGCGCCTGATTTCCTCCACCCGCGAGGATGCCCCGGACGGAGCTTCAATTGAGGTTGGCGGCACGGCTGCGGTCCCTCCGGATCGATGCAATTGCTTCCGTCCAAGTCTCCTTCAGATCGAGGAGCACTTCGGCGGCCTCGTCGAAGCGTCCTTCCGCCGACTCGGCCAGGCAGTACTCGAGGATCCCGAGCACCCGTCCCGCCACGTCCTCGCTCGCCAGCTCCATGCACTGCATGGACTCCCGCAGCGCCTCCTCGACCACCGGGCGGCTTGAGTTCCGGCATCCACGCAGGGCGCAGTCCAAAAGCGCCAGAACCTCGTCGCACCGGAGCAGCCAGCGGTCCAGCTCGGCGGGGTTCTCCTGGTGGAGATGGCTCACTTCGCGCCGCTCTCAGCGCCGTCGTTTGCCTCCGGCTTGACCGCCTGGGCGCGGCGGTTCTCCTCCTGGATCCGCTCGTAGATTTCCTCGCGATGGACCTTCACACTCGGAGGCGCATCGATCCCGAGCTTCACGTGGTTTCCCTTCACTTCCACGATCGTGATCTTCACGTCGTCTCCGATCCGGATATTCTCGCCGAGCTTTCGGGTCAGGAGGAGCATCGTGCCCTCTCTCGCTCCGGCGTCCTGCCGGGGAGGCGATTCGGCCTCGGCCGCTCGAAAGGCGACCGCGCCTCGTGCGCGTTCGCTTCGCGGCTCGTCCTGATTTTTCTTCGGCAGGACGGCTCCGCTTCTGAACCGGGAATGCCCGCCGGGACGCGGTTCCCCGCGTCTTCCCCGGCGCAGGCCGGATCGAGCCAGCGCATTCGTTGTCGCGTGGACCGCGCGCTGTTACGATCGCCATCACATGGGCAAAAACACCCTTCGGATCGCGGCGGGCGGGGCAATGCTCGCGCTCGCGGCGGGGCTCCTCTCCGCGTGCGGACGCCACGGCGGCACGTTGATTTCCGCTTCGGGCGTGGTCTGGGACCGCCTCACGCCGACCGCGGTGATCGGACCGGACCGGCCCGACTGGCGCTCCGACTCCATCGCGTTCATGACGCGCGTGATGACCTCGGACCGGGTAGCGGTTGCGCGCGAGGATGGCAGCGGAATCGCGATCGAGCCGGGGACCGGCAGCACCAGCGAGCGGGCGCCGCGCTGGGTGCGGAGCGGGCTCCTGATCGCGTCTTCGGACCGGTTGGGCTCCGAGGACCTCTGGTATCGCGAGACCGCCACGGGAGCCACGCGCCGGCTCACCGGATTCCCCGGGATGGAATGGACCCCCGTGCCGCGGCCATTTTCTCCCGCGGTCGTCTACGTGGAGGGCGCCGTCCCCGACTCGGGAAGGCTGGCGCTTCTGCCCGACACTTCGGCGGCGCCGCTCACCACGATCTACCTCACACCCTCATCCCTGGGCGCCGGAGAGCCGGACTGGAGTCCGGCCGGAGATCAGATCTGCTTCAGCGCCTCGGGGCCGAGCGGCACGAGGCAGATCTGGAGAGTGTCCATGACCGACACGCTCGCGGTCCAGCTCACGGTCGCCCCGGCGGTCGTTCCTCCCTCCGGACCGACGATCGATCGAAGCCCGCGGTGGAGCCCGGACGGCACGCGGATTCTCTTCGCGTCGAATCGGGACGGACGGTGGGGAGTCTGGACGGTGAGCCCCCTGGGAGAGGCGCAGGGCCTGGACCTCATCGCGCAGGATCGCGATGGCGCTGAGATCCGGCACCCGGCATGGTCGCCGGACGGAACCCGCATCCTTCTCTCCTCGGATCGGAGCGGAGACCGGGCGCTCTGGAGACTGTCGAACCTGCCCTGATCAGGCGGGAGCGAGGCCCGGGAGTTTCTTCCGGAACTCGCGCGCGAACCGGCGCGCGCGTTCCTCGCGCTCGCCCGCATCCCTAGCCTCGAGGATCGAAGCCAGGAGCGCGCTGCCGACGATCACCCCCTCGAGCTTGCCGCGGTAGCGCTCGATCGGCGTATCCAGCCCGACCCCGAACCCGAGGCAGCGCGGAGCCTGCGACAGCTCGCGGCAGCGTGTGAGGAGGGGATCCACGCCCGCGTCTCCGCCGCCCGCCCCGGTGACCCCCAGGCGAGCCACGACGTAGACGAACCCGGGCGCCCCCTCCAGCAGCCGAGGGAGCCTGGATGGGTCGGTCGTGGGCGCGACGAGCGGGATGGTGTCGATCCCCTCGCTCCGGATCCCGGCCCAGAGCTCCGGCTCCTCTTCGGGCGGCAGATCCACCAGCACCAGTCCGTCCACGCCTGCCACGGCCGCGTCCGCCGCGAACCGCGCCGCGCCGTAGCGGAGGACCGGGTTCAGGTAGGTCATGAGCACGAGGGGCGTCTCGTGACGCGCCCGAAGCCTCATCGCCTGCCCCAGAACGTGCGCGAGCGTCGTTCCCGCGCCGAGCGCGATTTCGGTCGTGCGCTGGATCACCGGCCCGTCCGCTACGGGATCGGAAAACGGCACGCCCAGCTCGAGCGCGTCGGCGCCCTCCTCGCAGAGGGCCGAGGCCAGGCGGTCCGATTCCACGAGGTCGGGAAATCCGGAGGTGAGGAAGGGAACGAACGCGCCGCGACGCTCGCCGCGGGCGGTCGTGAACGCGCGGCCGAGGCGGCCTTGCGCGATCACCCGCTCAGGGCCGCTGCCCGGCGGTACGCTTCGCGGGCACGGGCCGGCAGCTCCTTCTTGTCGAAGGCCACGCCCAGCAGGCGGTGGATGCGGGGATCGTCGGGCTTGAGAAGCGCGGCCGTCTCGAGCGCCAGGATGGCCTGATCCACTGCCTCCTGGCTGTTGTAGGCAACGCCGAGATAATAGTGGAGGCGCGCCTCGCCGGGCCGCTTCTCGATCGCCTGCTTCAGCTCCGCGACCGCCTTGGCGTAGGTCCCCGTGCGCTGATGGAGGAGCGCCAAGGCGTAAAGGCCCTCGACGTTCCCCGGATCGAGGCGAACCGATTCCTGGAGAGTGGTCTCCGCCTGCGCCAGCTCATCCTCGGCGAGAAGCGCCCAGCCGAGGTTGAAGTGCGACTCCGAGGACTCGGGATCCATCTCGACCGCGCGACGGAATTCGGACAGCGCCTCCTCCCGCAGCCCCTCTTCCGCGAAGAGCGCGCCCAGGTTGGAGTGCGCCTCGGCGCACGAGGGATCGGCGCTGATGGCCCGCCGGAGCGCGCTCACGGCCCCTTTCCGGTCGCCCCCGTCCGCGCGGGCCAGACCCAGGTTCACCCAGGCCTTCACGTGGTCGGGCTTGAGCCGCACCGTCTCCTCGTAGGAAGCCGCGGCATCGCCCGCCCGCCCCTGACGGCCGTGGTGAAGCCCTCTCAGGTAGAACGTCTCCGCGCTCGCCGGGTCGGACTCGAGCGATTTCTGGAAGTAGAGGTCCGCCTCTTCGAAGCTTCCGGTGCGCGAGAGCAGATCGGCGAGCGACGCGAGCATGTCGGCATGGCGGGGATGCGTGAGCGTTCCCTGGCGGAGGACGTCGATCGCGCGGTCGCGGCGGCCCTCGAGCGCGAAGATGCGGGCCGCCTCGCGGATCTTCTGCGGATCGGAAGAACCGCGCGCGAGATTTTCAGCGAGCGCGAGGCTCTCCTCGCTCACTCGATGGGACGCTCCGAGCGGAGCATCCGAAATCGCCATCGGCATGGCCCGATCCACGCGCGGAGCCTAGGGATCGCACGGAGCGCGTGTCAATGAAAAAGGGCTACGGAATCGGCTCCAGGTCGCGCGTGAAGGAACTGTCGAAGCCGTCGGCCTTCTTCCCGCTCACGCGCTTTTTCGAGGGCGCCTCGTCCGAGTCGATCCGGATCGAGATCTCCACCGTCAGGGTGACCCTTCCTGAGTTCGGCAGCGCGCCCAGATCGATCGGAATCGAGATGCGGCGCGAATCCGCCGAGCCCGATGCCGAGCCGGACCGGACTCCGGGAGCGTTCGCCGAGGGCACGCCGGGATCGCGCTCGAAATCGCCGACCGTCTCCTCGTCGGCCAGACTCGGCGCCGCCACGGAGGCGCGGACCGGTCCCGCCGGAAGCTCCGGAGCGCCGGCCGGCGGGTGGGCGATCAGATCGTCCTCTGTGAGCACCAGCTCCCCTTCGGCGTTGAGCTTCATGGGTGATTCATCCGCGGGCGTATCGTCGATGAGCGCGTCGTCCCCCAGGAGCGGCGAGGGCTCGAATGCGGCGGACAGTGGGGCCTCCCCGCGCGCCGGTTCCTTCTCGGGGGTTTCGGCCTCCACGGCCTCGGATTCGACCGCCTCTTCCTGCCCCTTCCCCCGCTTCAGGTACTTGAGGAGCTTTCCACCCGCGGCCCCGCCACGCTTCGCCTGCTCCTTGGACGCCGCGTTGGCGGCTTCCGCGCGGGCCGCCGAGGCCTTCGCGCGGGCGACGCCCTGGACGGCGCCCTTGTCCTTCTCGAGCACGTCCTTCGTGATCTTGGCCAGGAGGAGCTTCGAGACCCCGCGGAGCGTCTCGAACACCCCGATGCCGTTCGCTGCCTGGGCCTCGAAGTAGGGCAGGTTCAGACGGTTCAGCTCCTTGTTGAGATCCGCCACCGGAACGGCGGTCGGAAGGTCCCGCTTGTTGTACTGCAGCACGACCGGCATCGCCTTGATGTCGAGCCCGTATGCCTTGAGGTTCATCTCGAGGTTGGCGAAGCTCTCGCGGTTCTCCGCCATCTTGTCCGCCGCGGAGTCCGCGACGAACACGACCGCGTCGACACCCTTCAGCACGAGCTTTCGCGTGGCGTTGTAGTAGACCTGCCCCGGCACGGTATAGAGGAGGAGGCGGGTCTTCATGCCCTGGAGATCCCCCAGGTCCAGCGGAAGCAGATCGAAGAAGAGCGTGCGGTCGGTCTGCGTCTTCATCGAGACCATGCGGCCCCGGTTCGTCTCGGGAACGCTGTCGTAGATCTTCTCGAGGTTCGTCGTCTTCCCGCTCAGACCGGGCCCGTAATACACGATCTTCGCGTTGATCTCGCGTCCCGAATAGCTCACGACCACCATGGCGTCGCTCCTCGATTCTCTTGGTTTCGTGTCCGGACCGACCGCAGCGGAACGGGCGGCGTGCGGTTCGCGCGCGGGCTCTGATGACGGAGCGCGCCATACCGCCGTCTCTCGGGAAACAGAACGGAGGATGGGCGTCTAATCTTTAGGAAAAATGCTGCTTAGTGGCGGAAGGTGGGCGCTGGGAGGGGGATCGGGCCATGCAGCTCGCACTGCCATCTACAGATAGGGCTCCGCCGGGCGCGGGCGAAGCCGGGCGCGGGGAGTGGTCAGGCGCGGGGGTCGCGCCGGATCCAGATTCCATGCCGCTCCCGGATCTGGAGATGCGGCCCGGCAGGGTCGCTCACGCTCTCGTAGTGCCGGAGCAGGAGCTCCTTGAGCGCCGGATACTCCGTGGTGGGAAAGTAGCGGCTCACGCGGCTGAACATGCCGTCGCGATCCGAGTACCTCAACAGCTCCACTTCGGTGACGCGCTCGTACTGGTTTTCGCCGTACGCGACCTCCGGCGTCTCATTCACGTCGATCCAGAGGGACGCGACGATTTGCATCACCTCGAAACGGTGCTTGGACCGCATGAGGAATTCCCAGAGCCCGAAGATCTCGAGCGGAACGTAGCGCACGGTCGCGTCCCCTTCGGCATCGGGCCGGCGAATCTCGCACCGCACCAGTTTTTGACTCGCCATCGAACACCTCCGGGTGGACCACCATCCATGGCATGCGTGTTGCACAGGAACAATATCGAGAACCGAACATGATGCCCGCGATGAGGCGCGGACTGCATGCCGCTCGAGACCCTGGACGCCGAGGAGGGCACCATGAAAACCACCCCGCACCCACCCGCCGCGAGAACCAACGCCCGCCGTGCCGCGGAAGTCTATTGCCGGCGCGACAATCGTATGTACACGGTGTGCCCGCACGTCTCCGCGGGATCGGGGTGCCGCTGCCTCTCCGAGGTCGAGACCGCCGACGCTCTCTTCGAATCGGACGGAACGGAGACCGATTCCGGTCACTGAGCCGGTGGCTCGATTCATCCCGCGACTGCGCAAAATGACGCCGTCCCGGACCGGACTCTAGGGGCAGCCCCCGCGACAAGTCAAACAAAAGCCCTCCCCGCTTGTTGACGGTTCACGGAGCGCTCGTGTAGCGTCACCGCGTGCCCGTTTCTTCTCCGGATGTTCCCGCGATGCGCTCGTGATTCAGGGCCTCCTGGTCGAGGCGGCTCTCGCGCTTGCCCCCAACCTTCCACGACGTGCCGCCGACTCTCTCGCGCGCGCGACGGGGCGCGTGGAGTTCGCATTCCCGTCGAAACGCCGGCGCGCGGTCCTGGCCAATCTGGAATCCATCGCCCGGTCGGGACGGCTCACGGACGAGCGCCCGGGCGCGCTCCACCGCACCGCGCGGTCGATCTTCGAAAACTATCACCGCTTTGTCCTGGAATACCTCGCCCAGCGCTCGATCGATTCGCACGCGCTGGACACGAGATTTCGCTTTCATGGGATGGAGACGCTCTACGGCGCGCTGGCGCGAGGCCGGGGCGCCGTGGTGTCGGCGCCGCACGTCGGAAACTGGGAGCTGGCGGGGATCGCGCTCGCGAGGCTGGGTTTCCGGGTCCACGTCGTGACCGGGGTCCAGTTCCACGCCCGCTTCACGGGATCGGCGCGGCTCCTCAAAGAGCGCGAGCGAATTCTCGTGAGCACGCCCCGCGAGGGATTCCGGCCCCTGCTCCGAACGCTCGAGCGATCGGGGATCGTGGTGCTGCTGACGGATGGCGACGTGTTCGCGCGATCGCTCACGACCGAGTTCTTCGGCCGCCCGGTGCCCTTCCCGGTCGGGCCGGCGCTCCTGGCGCGCCGCTCCGGCGCGCCCCTCCTCTTCGCGCACGCCGAGCGGAGGGCCGCGGACGGCCACGTGATCGCATTCGACGGGACCGTGCTTCCCGAGCCCGCGCTCCCGTTGCGGGAGGACCTCCGCCGCCTCACGCGCCATGCCGCGGAGGCGCAGGAGCGCACGATCGCGACCCATCTCGATCAGTGGTGCATCTTCCGCTCGGTCTTTCCGGGCCGCGATGCCGCTTAAGATCGGGATCCTGAGCCAGGCCTACCACCCCGCGGTGGGAGGCGTGACGGAGCACGTGGACGCGACGGCGCACGCCCTTCGGGCCCGCGGCCACGACGTCGCGGTCATCACGGGCCACTACTCCGAGCGTGAATCGCGCGGCCTGACGGAGAACGGCTATCCGGTGCATCGGATCGGGAGGAACCTCGCGGTACCCTACAACGGCGCCGAGAACAACCTCACGATCGGGATCGGGCTCCGGCGAAAGCTCGAAGAGCTTTTCGAGCGGGAGCGTTTCGACCTCCTTCACTTGCATTGCCCGCTGTCTCCGTTCCTGCCGCTCCTGGCGCTAAAGATCGCCAGGCAGCCGGTCGTCGGAACCTTCCACTCCACGGTCACGTCCGATCTGGCGTTCCGTCTCTTTCGCCGGACTCTCCTTCCTTCGTACCGGCGGCTCGACCGGATCCTTGCGGTTTCCGAGGAGGCGCGCGCATGCGTGCTCCGGCATTTCCCCGGTCCGGTCGACATCCTTCCGAACGGGGTGAACCTGGACCGGTTCCGTCCGGGCTTGAGGCGGCTCGAGCGTTTCGATGACGGCACGCCGAACATCCTCTTCGTCGGCCGCCACGATCCGAGGAAGGGGCTGCCCGAGCTGATGCAGGCCTGCCGGGCGCTCGCGCAGGACGGCGCCCGCTTCCGCCTCATCATCGTCGGAGACGGGACCCTGAGGCGGCGCATCGAGGGAATGGCCCACGGGCCGCTCGCGGGACGCGTCCACTTCGAGGGACGGGTGAGCAACGAGAAGCTGCCGCGGTACTACGCCTCGGCCGATATCTTCTGCTCCCCCGCGAGGGGGGGTGAGAGCTTCGGGATCGTTCTTCTGGAAGCGATGGCATCGGGGATCCCGATCGTCGCGACCGATCTCCCGGGCTACCGCACGGTGCTCACGCCCGGCATGGAGGGCCTGATGACCCCCCCGCGCGACGCCGCCTCGCTGCGTGTGGGGCTCGAAACGCTCCTCCAGAGTCCGCGGCTGCGGGCGGAGATGGGAGCGCGCGGCATCGAGACAGCGCGCCGCTACGCCTGGCCCAAGATCGCCGGGCGGCTCGAGGAGATCTACGGATCGCTGGTGGGCGCGCTCGCTCCGTGAAGGGCGCGGCCTCCCGCCTCTTCCGAAACCGCAATTTTCGGTCGCTCTGGCTCGGCCAGTTCGTCTCCATCTTCGGCGACCGGCTCACCTACCTGGCCCTCCTCGCCCTCATCGTCGAGCGGGCTCGCAATCCGGGCAACCCCGCGCCCGAGCTGGCGCTCGTGCCCGCTGTGAGCTTCCTTCCCACGATCCTGATCGGGCCCATGGCAGGAGCGCTGGTGGACACGTGGGACACGCGGCGCGTGCTCGTGGTCTCCGATTTCATCCGCGGATTGATCGTGCTCCTCATGATCCCCGCCGCGATCCACGGAGGCCTTCCGGCGGCCTTCGCGCTCGTCTTCGTGCTGTACCTCGCAAACTCCTTCTTCCTGCCGGCGCGATCGGCGATCCTGCCCGATCTCGTCCTGGATCACGAGCTGGTGGAGGCGAACTCGCTCGCGACGCTCGCCGGTGTCTCGGCGACGATCGCGGGGGCGGCTCTGGGCGGGATGCTGGTGGAGCGCGCGGGCTGGCGATGGGGGCTGGCGATCGACGGAGCAACCTACTTCGTGTCGGTCGGGTTCCTCGCCTCGCTGCGGCCGCGCCCGCGGGAGCGCCCCGTCCGGTCCGGCACCTGGACCGGGGCCTATCGCGACCTGGGACGCGACATGAAGGAGGGCGCCCGCCTGACCCTCAGCAATGGAGCGATCCTCGGTCCGATCATGGCGCTGGTGTTTCTCTGGGTCGCCGGAGGAGCGCTCCATGTCGCGGGGACGGTGCTCCTCAAGCAGCGCGTGAGCGCGTTCGTCTCGGGAACCGGGGGGGTGCTCTCGGCGGTCGGTTTCGGCATGGTGGCGGGCACCCTGCTCACGGCCTGGCGGGGGAGCCGCACGACGCCGCGCGCGTTGACTGCGGCGGGGCTGACCGGGACCGGCGTGGCGCTAGCCCTGTTCACGCGAGCGGTCTCGCTGCCCGCTCTCATGGGCGTCGCGTTCATCGCGGGGATCTTCGTCGCGATCCTTCTGGTGACGACGGAATCCGCGGTGCAGGCGGCGGTGTCGGCGGAAGCGCGGGGGCGTGTCTTCGCGCTGCGTGATTTCTCCACGCGGGTCGCGGTGCTGGTAGTGGCAGGGACTCTGGGCGTTGCGCTGGGACGGGGGATCGTGACCCCCGTGGCCACCGTCACGGGCGCGGGCACGCTGCTTGTTGCGGCCGGTGTCGGGAGCTGGTTCGGATCTAGAAGATCTTCTTCCCCTCGGCCAGCATCTCATTCAGGGCGTCACGGAAGTAGGGAGTCGAGTTCGCCATCTCCGATGTGACGCGCTCCTTGTAGACCTCCCAGGATTTCTTGATCTCGTACCCGAGCACCGCGACCAGATTCCCCTCCTGGATTCCGCGGTCCCGCTTTTCCTTGTTGTAGATCGCGATGTCGGACGCGAGCACGCGCGCGAGACGGCGAGCGCGCTCGTGCTTCAGGCGCTCCGGCTCGGGGAGCCCCTCGGGAATCCCGGCAGACATGGAGAACGGGCTCGAGCCGACGGGCTGCGCCGGGGCGGCGGGCTGTGGAGCCGCGGGGCCTGCCGGGACTGCGGGCGACGCAGTCGCGGGCGCAGCCGAAGAATAGGCGGTGGCGAACCGCTCGACCTCGGTCGCTCCGATCTGATCCGATCCCGGGGCCGGCTGAACGTAGGGCGTCGGTACCGGCGCTCGCTCGAAGGGCGAGGGCGCGGCCGGCATTGCCGCGGGCTGCATCGGCGCGGGCGGCGGCGAAGTCTGGGGAGTTGGCGGTATCAGAGGCAGCGCGTTCGGCGACTGTGCCGCGGGGGAAGCGGCCGATCGCTCGATGGAAAAGACCGTGTGGCACTTGCGGCACCGGACGCGCGCGCCCTGCATGGGAATCTTTTCATCCGCAATGACGTAGCGAGCGCTGCAAGCGCTGCATTCGACGTGCATCAAGCCCTCGTTCGGTTGATTTCGGTGAGCACGGCTATCTCTAACTTTCTATCGGCTTCCGGCGGGCCATCTTTCGGGGAATTGTCTAGCCGCTCTGGAGGTAGAGCTCCGCGCCCGCGAAGTGGGCCTCGATCCAGCTCTTCAGCTCGGCTTCTCCGCCCCGGGCCGCCTCGCCGGACATCAGCTCCTCGGCCAGGCCGCGAGCCCCTTCGATCAGGTCCAGATCCAGCGCCGTGTTCACCGCGTGAAATTCCGGAAACCCATGCTGCGATGTGCCCAAGAGCTCCCCGGGGCCTCGCAGCTTGAGGTCCTCCTCCGCCAGCTCCTGCCCGTTCTCGATCCGCTTGAAGATCTGGAGGCGTCGCCGCGCGAGGTCACCCATCCCCTTGCCCACGAGGAGCACGCAGCGGCCGGGCCGGTCGGCCCGCCCGACCCTCCCCCGGAGCTGATGAAGCTGGGCCAGCCCGAAGCGTTCCGGGTGCTCGATCACGATCAGGGTGGCGTCCGGTATGTCGAGCCCCACCTCGACGACGGTGGTCGCAACCAGGATGCGCGCATCGCCCGTCCGGAACCGCTCGATCGCCAGCCTCCGCTCGGCGGCCTTGAGGCGCCCGTGCACCAGCACCACGCCCGCATCCGCGAGGCGCTGCACCCGGCCCAGCTCATGGGCCATCGCCACCGCGGACTTGAGGTCGGTCTCCCCTTCCTCGACGACCGGGTAGACCACGAAGGCGCTCCCGCCCTGATCCATCTCGGCGCCCAGGACGTCCGCCAGCGATCCGATGCCCTCGGCGCGGACGAACTCGGTCCGGACCGGAGTGCGGCCGGGCGGCCGCTCGGTCAGAATCGAGAGATCGAGATCCCCATAGAGCGCCAGCGCCAGGCTGCGCGGAATCGGAGTCGCGGTGAGCACGAGCAGGTGCGCGTCCCGGAGACCGCTGCTCTTCGAAGCGAGGGAGATCCGCTGGCGCACTCCGAAGCGGTGCTGCTCGTCCACGACCACGAGCCCGAGCGAGTCGAAGCGGAGGTCCCGCTCGAGAAGCGCGTGCGTGCCGATGACGATCGAGATCTCCCCCGAGTAAAGCCCCGCAAGCACCCTCGTGCGCTCCTTCGCGGGCGTGGCCGCGGTCAGGAGCGCGTAGCGCACGCCGGACGACTTCGAGAGTCGTGACGCGGTGTCCGCGTGCTGCTCCGCGAGAAGGCCCGTCGGCGCGAGGATCGCGCTCTGCGCGCCCGCTCCGGCGGCGCGGATTGCGGCGGCGAGGGCCAGCACGGTCTTCCCGGAGCCGACGTCCCCCAGGAGGAGCCGCCGCATGGGAAGATCGAGATCGAGATCGCGGTCGATCGCGGCCAGCGCTTCGCCTTGCGACCTGGTGAGCGAGAACGGGAGCGAGGCGACGAACCGCGAGGCCATGGCGCTCCCGGCCGAAAGCGGCGGAGCGGCGCGCCGCCCTCGATGCCGCGCGCGGGCGTAGAGGAGCGAGATCTGGATACGCAGAAGCTCCTCCAGCGCGAGCCGCCGCCTGGCCGGCTCGGCATCCTCCGGACGCTCCGGGAAATGCACCTGCTCGAGGCTTAGCCTAAGGGAGGGAAGATTGCGCTCGCGCCGCCAGACCTCCGGGACCGGGTCGTACAGGGGCGACAGCGAGCGAACGGCGTCCTCCACCCGTCCGCGGAGCCAGCGCTGAGCGATCCCCTGCGTGAGCCCGTAGACCGGCGTCACCCGGGGCAACCTGGGTTCTTCCTCCGCCGTGCCCTCTGCGGTGAATTCGGGGTTGTGCATCTCGAGCCCGCGGTAAGGCTCCACCGCGCCCGAGAAGTAGTAGCGCGCGCCCGCCGTAAGCGCG
>JAYUAE010000221.1:0-15815 GCA_043741515.1 Candidatus Eiseniibacteriota bacterium
CTCACCCGAACGAGAGTCGATGGAGACGAGCCTGCCCTCGTCGCACGCGCAGAGTATTCGATGCCCGCGCTTATCGAGTTCGAGACCGTGGGGCCCGCGTGCGGGCACCTCGATGTGACGCGCGACCGTGCTGGGCGTCGCCGGATCGATGACGACGACCAGAAACGGATCGGCGATGTTGACGAAGAAGACTCTCTGCTGAGGGTCAAAGATCGCCCAGCGGGTTCGTCCCGGCACAGGGACAGTCCTGAACAGTGTCCGCGCCGGAACGTCCAAGAGAGACACGCTGAACGAACCAGGCACGTCGGGGTTCCCCACATTCGCGCACAGGAGCACGCGACGATCCGGGTCGTACGCAAGGCCGTTCGGACGGGCGCCTACGGCCATCTTCGTCACCTCACCCTCACCGTCCGCGGTGAAGATGCCGACCGTGTCCTCACCCCGGTTCGAGGTGAAGACGAGGTCCTGCCCCTCGTCCACCAGCGCGCCGGCCACACCCTTCAGGCCCGTGATGGAACGGACGTAGCGGCCCGCTCGCGTGTCGATCACGTCCACCGCATCGTTCGCGGTGTGCGCCACATAGAGGTAGCCTCGCGGCCGATGGATTGCCGCATGGTCGAAGCCACCTTGGCCGATATGTCCCGGAAGCTCGATATAGCCGAGATGCGTCAGCGCCATGGCACGGTCACGCTCAACGGAACGCGCCTTCAGGCTTTGCCTGCCGAACCATCGCCTGACAGTAGGCGTAGAGGGCGTCATAGACGATCCACTCCGCGGCGTTCAGCTCGTGATCGTCTTTGAAGCCAAGACCGCGGAAGCCCTCGGCCACGGCCTTGAGCCCCGCCGACTCGGGCTGATTCCAGAGCGAATTATCGGTGTCGGCGCCGTTCACAATCCGAGCCAGCAGCGTGAGAGCAGGGTCCGACGTCAGCCCATGCTTCTTGAGGATCGCTTCGAAGGAGCATTCTTTTCCGTGATGCCCGAGCTCCACGCCCTTCACATCGTACGGAGTAGCCTTCTCTCTCTCCGCTACAGCCATCACCTGTTCGGCAGGCACGAAGAGAAATTCCGCCTTTGGATCCACGAACTTGCGGATCAGCCACGGACAAGCCACTCGATCGACGTGCACGTGCTCACGCGTCACCCATTTCATTTGCAGGTTCCCCCTATTGGCAGCGTTGTGAACTTCACCGCCCTGCCGCCTTCAGGGCAAGTCCCGCCACACCGGCGGCCAAGATGAGGACCGGTTCGGGCAGTTTCCTGACGACCGTCAACAGAATCAGTGCCGCGAGAAAGATCGCCGCAGCAAGGAGGGTTCGATGGGGCAGGTTCCAAGAGGTTCCGATTGTACAAGTTGAGCATCTCTCCGACACACGGCCGAGTCTCGCCGGGAACATGCCGCTCTCACTCTCGCGCTGCCACCCCGATTACTTCCCGCCCCTGCTTCGCCCCGAGAGTCCGCTTCCGACCGCCTGCAGAACACGAAGCTTTCCGAAGGCGAGAGCGCGCCTCCGCACGCGCACGACGATTTCGATGTCCCGCCCGAGGGCGTTTAGAAACCGCAAGAGCCGATCCGTCGAGAAGCCCTTCAGCTTTCCTCGCACAAGGTCGGACACGTCGGCTTGGTTCACGCCCAAAAGCGTGGCCGCTTGTGTTTGCGTTAATTTTCGGTCAGCAATCGCCGACGCTATTTGAGTTGCGAGCTCTGCCTTAGCCAGGGCCTCCCCGCTGTCGGATACCCGCAGGTCTTCGAATACATTGCCTGACCCTTCCCGTACGGCAATAACGCGCCTACCCCTAGCTGTTGGTTTTGCACCAGCTCTCATAGTGTTCCTCTGCTCGTTTGAGCCGCTCCCCTACGAGCGCGATTGCCTTCATAGGGGTCTTGATTCCTCGCCTGGACTTCTTCTGAAACGCGTGGAGCACGTACACTGCCTCCCGGAACCGAACCGTGTAGACGCCGCGTAACGTATCTCCGGCGTGCTCCTCAGTAATCTCCAACACACCGGCGCCGGCGAATCCCTTCAGCGGCTTTGCATCCGCATGCTTGCCTCCGGCTTGAGCGAAGTGCAGTGCGAAACCCATGACCCGCCTCACTTCATCTGGGAAGCCCCTGAGGTCATTGAGGGAAGACCCTATCCAGAAGAGTAGTTTTCTTCTCTTGGCCTCGGCCATAGTATGGCACTTCTACCATATCGGCGCAAGCAGGTCATCTCTGAATCTCAATCCGAACCTCGTCGCCGGTGGGAAGCGCCTTCACAGCCACCTCGCGCTCAAGCCGCGTGTCCTGCGCGCGGTAGACCTCGCCCATCCCGCCGGCGCCGATCTTCTCGACGATGCGGTAGTGAGAAAGGGTCATGCTCAGCAGTGCGTCCATCGATGCCCCCCACGGTTGGATCTGTCGGAGGGCGACTCTAACCATTTGACGGGCCCCGGTCCACGGGGGCGAGAAACGGGGACGGTACCCCCATCCCAGGGGGCCAGCCCTGATCGCCCGCGCGATCCCAAAGTCCGCCGCCACCGCGTGACGGCTCCGCAACAGGATGTTCTCCGGCTCGACGTCCCGGTGGACCACGTTCTGGTATAGTTCCCGTGTTATCCTGATCCGCGGGCACGCGAAGCGCGACGTGTTCCCGGCGGTGCCGCCGACGTGTCCGCCCGGGTCTCCGACCACCGGGCGGATCGCCCGTATCCTGGTCGGGAAGGAATGGAGACATGACGCCTCGTTTAAGGCTCACGGCATTGGTTCTCGTCCTTTCATTCGCGATTACGCTCGTCGGCATGTTTGTCTCGAGCGGACCGAAGGCGACCACCGGAGGTCCCTATCGATCGGCGCTCGCGAGCGTCGGAGTCGCCACCGCGGAAGCGGCAAAGTGCGCCAACCGGGCGTGCGAATTCGCATCCCCGGGCTTTGTTTGCCTCGAAGGCATTGGCACGAAATGTGTGTTTTCAGGAGGCTGTACTACGGTCGCCTGCCCGTAGCAAGAGGTCCAGCGGCGGATCGGTGGCACCGCCGATCCGCCGCGTTCATTCCCATGTCCATGCCAGCCCGTTCCCGTCACTCTTCTTCCTTGTTTCTTCTTCTCGCCGCGCTCCTCTCGGGATGCGGCTCGCCGCCCTCAGTTCGCTACCAAGTCGCGATCTCCTCCTCGAATCCAAGGAGCCTCCTCGTGACGGCCGACTGGGAGGGCGTCCCACGGGATTCCTTCGTGCTCGGCGGATTCGAGAGCACGCAAGCCCTCAAGATCTCCGAGCTGCAGGCGCTGGATGAATCGGGGGCCGCGCGCTCCGTGCAGCCCACAACCGGCGCACTCCTGGCGGAAGGCCGGAGGATTTCCGTGCCGAGGTACGTCATCCGCGGACCGCTCTCGTCACGCATCCGGATCCGGTATCGCGTCGATCCCGATGTCCGGGAAGGCGACGCCCATGTCGGATTCAGCGGGGTCCGGTACGGCTATCTCGGTCCCGATTTCGGTCTGGTCACCGGCCGGAATCTCTTTCTCCTTCCCGGGGTACCCGACGGGCCCCCGCGGGACATCCGGGTCAGCTTCTCATTGCCTGCCGGCTGGCGCGCGATCACGCCGTGGCGACGGGTCGGAGACGGCTTCCGACCCGGAATCGGCGGCCGATTCGCGGACGAGCACTTGATCGCCTCCACGCTGGCGTTCGGACGGTTCTCGGAGCGATCCATCTCGATTGGACGAACGCGGTATCGCTTCGCGTACGAGACCGGCCGTCGGGGCGCGGTCGAGGACTCCGCGATCGGCTCGCTCGAGCGCGCGACGCGAACCGTACGGGCGCTCTTTGGACGTGATCTCGGGCGCGATTACCTCACCGTAGTCTTGCCGGCCACTCCCGACGGCAACGAGATCCACGGCGAAGCCTGGGCCGCCGGGCAAGGGGCAACCCTCTCTCCGATAACGCCGAGCCGGCTGCGCCGCTACTCCCAGGGCTTGCTCGAGGCGTACTTGAAATTCTCGCCGTACCGAGACGAGATTTCACGGCCCGAGGAATACTGGGTCATGGATGGGATCGCCAATCTCTACGCCTGGCGCGCCGTCGCGTCCGCGGGGCTGGTCGACAAAGAGGAGATCGAGCGCGATCTCGCGTCGTCCTACGCCGGCGCAAGACGCGTCCAGGGCTCCGAGCGCGATCTGGAGAAGCTCTATCAGACGAAGCAGGACACGGATCTCGCGCGCCGCGTGGTGGCGCCCTTCATGCTCGCGTACCTCGACCGCCTGGTGCGCGAACGTTCAGGCGGCCGCGAGACGCTCGACCGGGTGGTGCGGGGCATGTTCCGAACCCGGCCTGCTACCTCGCTATGGGCCTCGATTCCGGGAACGAAGTCCCGCGAATGGGACCAGTTCCGGGCCCGCTACGTTCGAGGGGCGGAGGCCATTCCCGCGGGCCCCCTCTTTGGTCTCGCTCCGGCCGAGCCCAATCCCTCGCCGCCGGCAGGAAAGCCCGTCCGCGATCTCACCGTCATCTTCACCGGAGACACGAACGGCTTCCTCGAGCACTGCGGCTGCAAGGTGAACCAGTCGGGAGGCGTGGCGCGTCGCGCGACGGTCCTCGGACGGCTGCGGCGCGAACATCCAGGCGCTCCGGTCGTCGACCTCGGCAATGCCTTCACGCGGCCGGAGAATCAGACCCAGCTCGATTACCTGGCCCGGGAAGAGCAACGCCTCTATCTCGAGACGATGGCCGCCATGCGCTACGACGCGGCGGCGGTCGGCATGAACGAACTCCTCTTCGGAAGCGTCTGGTTCCGGGGCGCGACGAGGGGGCTGGCGATTCCGTACGTTTCCTCCAACGTGGCGGAACGTGGGATCCCGCTCGCGCCCGCTTCCCGCATCCTTCACGCGGGTAGCCTTCGGGTTGCGGTCGTCTCGGCCTTCGAGCCGCCGCATGGTCCGGGAACGCCGCCCCAGTTCGAGGCGAACACGACGGCGCTCTCGATTTCGGACCCCGTGTCGTCCCTCGCCCGCGCGGTGCCGGAGGTCCGCGATCACGCGGATCTCGTGATCGTGATCGGGAGGCTCGAGCCCGGCACGATCCGTCGTGTCCTGCGCGCGGTCCCCGGCATCGACGTTATAATTTCCAACGCGAGCGGAACGTCTGCCCTCATTCGGACTTCGGGCACTCCTGAGACAATCGGCGATCAGGGATTCCTGGGTAGGACCCTGGTGTTGTACGAGGACAGCCGGAACTACGGCCTCGAGTCGGTGAACCTCCTCCTGGACGCCTCGAACCGCGTCGCCGGCGCGAAGACCACCCACCACTGGCTCTACGAAGACGTGCCCGACCAGCCCGGGATTCGCGCCATGCTGAACCGCTTCTACGACCGGGTGGGGACCCGCGACTCGGCCCAGGCCAGCGTCCGGCCGCTCTTCGCGAATTCCGCCGCGCGGATGACCGGCGTGTACGTGGGCGCGGCCCGTTGCGCCGGATGCCACCGCATGGAGTTCGATCAGTGGAAGTCCACGCGTCACGCCACCGCCTACAAGACCCTCCTGGACGCCCACCGCCACTACCAGCCGAGATGCGTCGTCTGCCACGTGGTGGGCTTCCGCACCCGAAACGGGTACAAGCTGGGGTCGCCGGAGGAGCCTCTGGCCAACGTGCAGTGCGAAGTCTGCCATGGGCCCGGAAGCGCGCACGCGGCGGAGCCGGTGCACGCGCGCATGGAGCGGACGCCGCCCGAATCGACCTGCCTCGAGTGCCATAACCCCCAGCACTCGGATGCCTTCGTGTACGCGGAGAAAATCCGCCTTGTGCAGCATCGGGCTGCCGTAGCCTCGGCCCGATGAGGCTCCTCGTTCTTGGAGTGGTCCCGGTTTCACTCCGCGAGCTGAAGCAGCACCGATGCGGGCTATAGGCCGGCGTCGTGATCGGCTCAAAGCCCAGCTCGTGGGCGTAGAACACGCCCCGAGCTCCGGAGTCATGCCGCGGCGGGGAGAGCGGTTCCCCGAGGCGCCGATGGCCCCGTAGAGGACCGGTACCCCTGGGAAGATGATCCGGTTCAATCCTGCTATCTTTCGGCCACACCCAGCCGACTTTGGATCGCGCGCGCGAAGCGGCCAGGCGCGTCAGGATGCCGAGCCAGGAACATGAGCGGCTCGAAAACCTCGAGCTCCATGAGCAAGAACTGCCCATCCCGGATCACGCCGTCGACGCGTGCATAAACTGGGAGCGCGGGAGCAGCAGCGATGCACGCGCGTGCTCCTTCGATCCATTCGTGGCGAACCTCGACGGTTTCGTTGGTACCGCCGAACTGGAATTGCACGCGGTAGTCTCCGGCCTTGGGGCGCTTGCAGACCGCGTGGCTGAAGACGCCGTCGAAGAACATGAGCGAGAGCTCTCCCGCGCTCAGGATCTCCGGCAAGAAAGGCTGGATCAAGAGGCCCCGATCGAGGAGGGTCCGCGCAATGTCATCGCGATATCGATCAGCGGCGTCGAGCCGAAATCGGTGCGTGCAATAGCCTCCGCCCGAGATGGTGGGCTTGATCACGATCTCATCCCATCCCCGCGCACGCGCGAGCGCGACGATGTCCGGGCGCGCACCTCGCGGAACGACGATCGTGGGGACGAGCGAGACACCCGCCGCCTCCAGATCTTGCAGATAGCGCTTGTCGAAGTTCCAGTCGAGGATCTCGCTCGGGTTGCACATGCGCACGCCGCTGGCGATCCGGGCGTCGAGCCACGCGCGAAATTCTTGCAGCCGTACGAAGTAGTCCCACGGTGTACGGACGACCAACGCGTCGAAGGCAAGCCAGTCGATGCTGGCGTCGCTCCAGATCGCGGGTCGAGAGTCGATCCCGATCTCGTCGAGCGCTGCCACCAGCAGGAGATCATCCTCGTAGAGGTGCGGGAGGGCCTCGCTGGTCACAAGTGCTACGTGGGGTCTCGCGCGTGGTTCTCGCATCTCAGTCTCCGTTGTGACTTGAATTCCCCCAGCCGATTTCCTCGAGTCGCCGAACGGCGATCCGCATGATCCAACCGCCTTCCGCCAGCGGCTGGTAGCGCGTGGCCCCAAGGCGGGCATAGAACGCGGGGATGTCGGTCTCCAGGAACATCTCCGCACAGCCAAGTCGGGCGGCCTCCGTGACCAGCCGGCGCACGAGCGCCGCGCCAATCCCCTTCCCCCGATGCTCCGGTTCGACGTAGAGCGCCGCCAGCCAGGGGGTCAGATCCGGCCGCGCCTTGCTGTCGCAGGCGATCAGATTGACGGTCCCCGCCGTCGCGGTCCCGATCCGGGCCAGGAGCGAGAGCGGGATCCGATCGGGGTCGTCGGCCTCGCGCAGGAGACCGACCACGGCCTCGACGCCCTGGCCGGAGCGCGTCCAGAACGCGCCATGGATCCAGGCGGCTACCCGCGGAAGGTGCTCCGGATGGTGGCAAAGATGGTCAATCCACACCAAGTCTGGAGTTTATCGCACGCCGCCCCGAGCTTGGCTATGGTTAGGCACTGTCCGGGCCGAATATTTGTCTTGACGATAGTCGTTTAAACGATTATCCTACGCAACCATGATCGCCAAGATCGCGAGGGAGTTGAAGCAAAAGAGCCCCTTCTCCTCACTGGAGCAGGAGGTCTTCCTCGGCTTGCGTCTGGCTGCCGCGCGAGTTCTGGATCCATGGGCGAAGTTTCTGAAAGCGACTGCCCAGCTGACCCCCGCGCAGTACAACGTCCTGCGCATTCTCCGAGGCAGCCGGCCCGCCAAACTCGCGTGCAGCGATCTCGCGGATCGCATGATTGCCCTTGACCCGGACATCACGCGCTTGGTCGACCGTCTGAGCAAGCGCGGGTTCGTGAAACGGAGCCCCGGCCGCAAGGACCGGCGCGTCGTCGAAGTGGCCATCACCGACCAGGGACTCGAGGCCCTTCGCGATCTGGACGACCATGTCGAGCGCATGCCGAAGGCCATGCTCGGCCACCTGGGCAGCGAGAAACTGCGGCAGCTCCGCAAGCTGCTGGAGGCTGTGATCTCGGAGCGCGGTGAATTTCCCTGAAGCACGGACAGAAACCTCAACCCTGCACCGAAGAAGGAGAAGTCATGCGATCCGTTCTCTTGACCAGTGTCATGGCAATCGTTGTTGCGGCGGCGGCCCTACCGGCGGAAGCAGCCGGCGTGCGCATGTACGTTCGCAACGAAGTTTCCGACTACGCGACATGGCGCAAGGGTTACGAAAGCTTCAGCGCCACCCGGAAGAAGATGGGTGTGACGGGTCAAGCGGTTTACCGCTCGGCCGACGATCCGAAGGACGTCACCATCACCCACGACTTCAAGACACTGGCGCTGGCGAAAGCCTTAGCCGCGTCGGATGAGCTGAAGGCGGCGATGGAGAAGGCCGGCGTCTCGGGCACCCCCCAGATCTGGTTCACGACCATGGCAAACGGCAGCCGGGCGGAAGCAGCGGGCGTTCGCATGTACGTTCGGCACGAGGTCTCCGACTACGCGACCTGGCGCAAGGCCTACGACGACTTCCAGCCGACCGCGAAGAAGATGGGGGTCATGAGCCAGGCGGTCTACCAGTCGGCCGACAACCCCTACGACGTCACCGTCACCAGCGACTTCAAGACCCTGGAGAAGGCCAAGGCCCTCGCGGACTCGCCGGAGCTGAAGGCGGCGATGGAGAAGGCCGGTGTCTCGAGCACGCCGCAGATCTGGTTCGCCACCCGGGCGGCCAAGTAGTACACGCCAGAATCACGGCCTCCTGCCGCTAGCAAGAGGTCCAGCGGCGGATCGGTGGCACCATCGCCGATCCGCCGCGCTCATTCCCGTGTCCATGCCCACCGAAGATTCGGCGCAGGATCGCACCAATTTGGGCCGATAGAGAGTCCCTGGACCAAAGTCGGACCGGCCACACCGGGATCCGGGGAGGGGGCTCTCATCGAAGCGAAACGGAAGGATCGAGCGCCCTCGGCCATTGCGGCCCTCACCCTGGCCATGTTCGGGCTGTCTCTGGCGCTGACCTTCCCGCAGTCTCCCCGGTTCGCGCCTGCCCCGCCCCGCGAACTCGTGACGTGGGCGCCCCCGCGGCCCGGTGACACGCTCACTCGAAAGACCGCGCTCTCGCACGCTCTCGGTTCCCGAGGCTTCGACTCCAAGCAGATTCAGGAGATCACGCGGAGCCTCACGCCCTACCGCAGCCCTCGAACGCTCCGCCCGGGCGTTACTCTGCGCTTCTCGGTCGCGAAGGACGGCGTTCCGAACCGGATCCGCCTCGAGCTGAACCCGGATTCGATCCTGTACTTCGTCCGATCCGACTCCGTCTGGACCACTCGGATCGAGATGGTCCCCTTCGTGACGGACACGGTGCGGATCTCGGGCTTCATCGAGTCGAGCCTGTGGTCGGCGCGCCTTGGCGGAGATCTGGATCGGATCGGCAAGAACGAGTTCGAGGATCTGGTCTACGACCTGGCGGACCTGTTCGCCTGGAAGGTGGACTTCACGCGGGATCTGAGACGCGGCGACGCCGTGCGATTGGCTCTGGAACGAAAGGTGCGGCCGGATGGCTCCATCCGAAGCCGCCATTTCCTCGCGATCGAGCTTCGCAATGGGGACCGGGTCCTGCACGCCATCCCGCAGCCGCTGCCGGGCGGCCGGTATGCCTACTTCGATGAGCAAGGCCGCTCGCTACGGGGAGCGTTCTCGCGCTATCCGGTGCCGTATCGGATCACCAGCCGCTTCACGACTCGGCGCTTCCATCCAATCCTCAAGCGGTGGCGGGCGCACGAGGGAATCGACTACGGGGCGCCGTACGGCGCTCCGGTCCAGGCCACCGCCTCGGGGATCGTCATGCGGGCGGGATTCACGGGCGCCTACGGTCGGCTCGTCGAGCTGCGCCATCCCGGAGAGATTCGGACACGGTACGCGCATCTGAGCTCCATCGCGCCGGACGTTCGGCTGGGCGCGCACGTGGAGCAGGGCCAGATCGTCGGCAGAATCGGAGCGTCAGGCCTCGCCACCGGTCCACACCTCCATTACGAATTCATCCTGAATGGAAAACACCGGGACCCACTCACCGTCGAGCTTCCGGGCGCTCCATCGATCGCGGCATCTCATCTTGCCGAGTTCTCCCGGACGCGCGACCAGGCGCTGGCGCTGCTCAAGGGCGTTCGCATCGCCGATGACGTGCGGATCTCTCTCCGTCCGTAATCCGCAGCTCCCGCCATAGAGGCTGACACCCGCCCCGCCACGCGATAGAATCCTCGGCCATGCCTCTCGCCCCCAAGACTCGCCTCGGCACCTACGAGATCCTCGGACCCCTCGGGGCAGGCGGCATGGGCGAGGTTTACCGGGCCCGCGATACCCGCCTGGGCCGCGAGGTGGCGATCAAGGTGCTGCCCGAGGCGGTGGCCTCCTCCCCCGACCGGCTCGACCGGTTCGAGCGCGAGGCCCGCACCGTCGCCGGCCTCAGCCACCCGAACATCGTCACGCTCTTCTCGGTCGAGGATGAGGACGGAACCCGCTTCCTCACGATGGAGCTGGTCGAGGGCCAGAGCCTCGACCGTCTCGTCACCCCCGGCGGCCTCCCGCTCTCTCGCGTTCTCGATCTCGCGATCCCGCTCGCCGAGGCTCTCGTCGCCGCGCACGAACGCGGGGTGGTTCACCGGGACCTGAAGCCCGGGAACGTGATGGTGACGCGCGAGGGCTGGGTGAAGGTGCTGGACTTCGGTCTGGCGAAGCTCTCCGCCGGCGAAGGTCACGGCCCCGCCCATGGCGCTACGATCGGAGCTACAGCGCAGGCTCCCATCTCGGGCGAGGGGCAGGTCCTGGGCACGGTGCCCTACATGGCGCCGGAGCAGATCCGCGGCGAGGCGGTGGACGCGCGCGCCGACCTCTTCGCGCTGGGGATCATCCTCTACGAGCTGTCCACCGGGCGGCGTCCGTTCACGGGCGCGACGCCCGCGGATGTGAGCTCGGCGATCCTGCGCGACGTGCCGGTCCCGATCCTGAGCATTCGGGGAGACCTCCCCCGGGATCTCGACCGAATCATCGGGCGATGCCTGGAGAAGAATCCGCGGGACCGCGTCCAGACGGCCCGGGACGTGTACAACGAGCTGCGCTACGTGAGGCGCGAGACGGAGCGCGGCGGCATGGTAACGCCCCAGGCGCCGGCGCCCGCGCCCGCGGCCTGGCCCACACCGTCCACGCCTTCCCCAGCATCCTCGAGGCCGGCAACGCCGCCCCCACCTTCGGCGGCGGCTCCCTCCGGCGACGTTCCCTCGATCGCCGTGCTCCCCTTCGTGAACCGGAGCCGCGGCGAGGAGGACGAATACTTCTCCGACGGGCTCGCCGACGAGCTTCTCAACGTGCTGACCAAGATCCGCGGGCTTCGCGTGGCCGCCCGTGCTTCCTCGTTTCAGTTCAAGGGAAAGAACGAGGACCTCGCGGTGATCGGCGAGAAGCTGAACGTGGCGACCCTCCTCGACGGCAGCGTGCGCAAGTCGGGTAATCGCGTTCGGATCTCGGTACAGCTGGTGAAGGCTTCGGACCGCGTCCAGCTCTGGTCTGAGACTTATGACCGGACGCTCGACGACATCTTCGCGGTGCAGGACGATATTGCCCAATCGGTGGTGAAGGAGCTGCGCACGACGCTCCTCGGTGAGCCTCCGGACTCGGACGCGAGCGGACTGGCGAAGGCCGATGTCGCCGTCGCGGCCAAGGGGCACGGCCAGAACGCCGAGGCGCACCGCCTGTATCTCCAGGGGAAGTATTTCATCGAGCGGCTCACGCACGAGGACACGGTCCGGGGGATAAAGTACCTGAAGGAGGCGCTGGCGCTGGATCCCTCGCATGCGGCGGCGTGGGCCGAGCTCTCCCGAGCGCACGCCAGCTCAGGGGGCTATGGCTGGGAGCCTGTCTTCGAGGGCTATCGGAATGCTCGTGAGGCCGCGGAGCGCGCTATGCTGCTGGCGCCCGACCTGGCCGAGGCCCATGTGAGGCTGTCTGCCGTTCAGCGGATGCATGACTGGGACTGGAAAGGCGCCGAGGAATCCGCGAGTCGGTCCCTTCAGCTCGCCCCGGGAAACGCGGAGGTCCTGCGTTCGGCGGGGGCGCTGGCGCACCTTCTCGGCCGCTTCGAAGAGGCGGAGAGCCTCCTGTTACGATCGATCGAGCAGGATCCGCTGAACGCTGGGGGATACCACGCGCTCGGTATGCTCTATCGTGGGATGGATCGCCCCACCGATGCCGAGCGGGCCTTCCGGAAGTCGATCGAGCTCTCCCCGCAGCGGATTGCCAGCCATCATATCCTGGCAATCCTACTTGCCGAGCAAGGCCGGCACGGTGAAGCGCTCGCCATTGTGAACCTGGAGCCCGCGGATTGGGCTCGTCTCACCGGGCTCTCGTACATACACCATCTGGCCGGCCGGAATGCGGAGTCGGACGAGGCGCTTCGGAAGCTCGAAGCGGATCATGGGACCGACTCCGCCTATCAGATCGCGGCCGTCCATGCGTCACGGGGCGAACTCGACGAAAGTTTCAAATGGCTGGAGCGGGCAATCGCGGAGCGCGACGCCGGTATGGCCCAGATGAAGACCGAGCCCAGCTTCCGCCCCCTGCATGGCGACCCGCGGTGGCGCGCGCTTTTGAAGAAGGTGGGGCTCGCGGAGTAAGCGCCTGGGCCTAGTCGAGCCGCATCTTCTTCAGAAGCGCCTTGTGATGCGGCCGCGCTCAGTGCAGGTAGTGCGCGTCCATCTGGCCGGCGCGGATCGCGGCCTTGAGGTGATTCGCCTTCGGAGGAATGGGGCAATTGTAGTGCTCGGAGTAGGCGCACGCCGGGTCGTAGCAGAGGTTGAAGTCGAGCACGTAGCGCCCGTCGGGCCGCGACACGGGGTCGAGGTAGCGCCCCACGGCATAGCTCTCCTTGCCGGTCGTGGCATCCGTGAAGAAGAGTCCCAGCTCCTTTTCGCCCACCCCGGGCTCGAGCAGGCGCGTGGCCTCCAGACGACAGGACGTGCCGTTCGCCTTGAAATCGAACCATCCCACCCGGACCGCGCGCCTCTGGTTGCCGCGGGTCGAGAGAATGATGGTCGTGTCGGGCTTGGGATTGGCTCTGAGCGACGCGACGATGCGGTAGGAGAGATCGGGCGGGAAGAACCGCATCCCCTTGTAGAGCTTGTAGCGCGGGCTCTGTGGATCGAACACGATGATCGCCGGGAATCGCTGGTGCGAGAGCCGGAGCGTGAAGCGGCCCACCTTGATCGCGCTCGGAGCCACGGTCGCCGAGGTCATCTCGGAGTCCTTCACCGTGAAGTGCGCCCCCTTGACCAGCGGCTCGACGCGGAACGAATCCCCCGCCACCGTGACGCGGAGATGCCGCGGCTTGACGCCGGGATCCTCGATGCGCACGTCGTTGCCGGCGGCGCTGCCCACGGTGAGCGATGGGCTGCCGCCGAAGTCGCGACGCAGGATCGTGGCGAGGTAGGAGGTGGGCGAGGTCTTCAGCCATTCCTCGGTGTCGGCGCGATCCCTCGCGTAGAACCGAAGCAGCGTGTCCGCCTCGGCCGCGCTCACGCCCGACGAGCCCCCCGCGCGCCCGTATGCCGAATATCCCGAGTGGAGCGCATGGCTTCTCCCCAGCGTGATCGCAAGGACCATACACGCGAGACCTGCCGCGCCGAACAGCAGCGCGCGACCCGCCTGCCGGGCGAACAGAAGGCGAAGTCCAAAGGCCGCGGCGAAAACCCCGGCCAGCGATAGCGCTGCCTCAGGAAAGAACTCAGGATTCATGGGAACGACGAGGACGTGCACCGCTACTTCCTGGCGGCAGCGGCCACTCCGCCGCGCCGGTGGTGAACAGCGCCCCATGCTTCGATCGGATTCGCGTAGAGGGTGAACGACTTCCGGTGCACCCGGCCCAGATAGATGGATTGCGGCACGGTGGCCTCGTCATAGGAAAAGCCCGCCAGATTCTTCACATGAAGTCCCAGGCCCCAGCCGGTCGTCTTCCCCTGAATGGTTCCTGCGGGATCGTCGATCCAGCCCCTGCGAATCGTGTAGATGTTCGCGAGTGTCAGCTCCCATCCCTTCTTCTGGACCCGCGTCCCCGTCTGCCCTGTCCCCGCCGCCCGATCGAGAATCATCGGCGTTTCCTTGTCCCAGACTTTTCCCCACGAGACAAAAGGGGTGATCCATGCGGGAAGCCATCCCAGGCCTTCCGACTCGAGCGCCTTCTGCGCGCTCGAAGGAAGCGCCACCGCGACATGCGCCGTCCACCCCGTAAGGTGAAATCGCACGATGGGGTCCGCCTGGTCCTGGTCGATGTAGGAAATCTTCGCGTCGTCGTAGTTCTGGGTGGATCGGCCGTGGCTCACATCGACGCGGGTACGCGCAATCCGATCCAGGGCGGGCAGCAGCCCGGGATAGTCGATCGCGTTGTACGGGGTCGCGCGAATCAGAAGCCCCGAATCGTGGGTCGTGACGAATCCCTCTGCCCTCGATTGCCCCAGGGTCAGATCGGCCGGAGCCAGGAACACATGCGCCTTCTTCTCGCTCCACCCGACCGCCACATCGCCGTAGCGTGTCAGCGGCGGAGGATCGAGACCTCCTGCCCTCATGACGTGCTCCGAGAATTCGAGAATGTTCGCCCCGCCGCCAAGGGATTGAACCTCCTCGTAGGAGGTGAATCTCCCGATTTCGTTCCCATCGACGTCGGTCGCGATGCTGACACCGTAATCGAGCCTCTGCCCTCCCACCTTCGAGGACGGACGGCCGGCGATCAGAATTCCGAGCCCCCAGTATCCTGCCGTCACCCGCTTGGTCGTAAAGAACACGTGTTCGGCGAGATCGGGGACCAGTTGTGTCCTGCCCCATTCGTACTCGAGGCCCTGGTGATAGGCGAGGAGAGCGGGATTGCTCCAGTAGTTGCTGCCCGGGCCCCAGAAGACGGCGTTCGAGGCCCTGCCCATCCCCGAAGCTCGAACCGATGGGTCGATCAGCAGGGACTGGGCACCGCCTTCGGCGGCGATAGTCTGCGCGTGAGCGTTGGCCCCCGCTTCAAGACACAGGAGAACGCCGAGCAGAATCAGCAAGCGATTCATTCGCGACCCATCCAGTACGTGACGCCGGCTCTGCTCATGAGCCCACTCCAGTCGATGTGCGCAAGGGACCCGTCGGAGTTTCGAAAGCGGAATCCACTGCTGGTGACGTCTGTGGTCTTTGCATATCGATATCCTGCGTCCATCTCGACGTAGGCTCTTCTCGTGACTCGCGCGAGCATGAGACCGAACGCATGGACGCCGAACCCGCTGCCCTCCAGATTGAATCTGTCGTTCACTCCAGGGCCCGTGGTGGTGATCGCCCCGGTCGTCAGGTAGTATGCTCCGCCGCCCGCGAGGCCGACGCGGAATCGCGATCGCGGGTTGAGCACGTATCCCGCGCTCATACCGATGCTGCTCGCGGGCACGTCGAGTTCCACGTCGTATGTAGATCCCCCGAACGGTCCGCTTCCGGAGTTCGAGGCGAGAAGGCGCTGGAATTCCCACGAGACGAAGAATCTCTCCGTCGGCCAGATGCGAATCGCCGCTCCGTAGCCCGCCCCGGAGTTGATCTCGTCCTTCCCGGCACGTGCGCCGGGGTAGGCTGCCAGCTGCGCGCGCATGGCCTCGTTGACATCGGACATGCCATAGCGCTGGTAGCTGCCGAAGCCGGAGAAGCTGAGAGACTTGGCCATGCCCGAAGCCGGAGCAAATCCGAGGCACACGAGAGCCAAGCCTAGAGTGAAGCGGATTGTTCGGCGGGCTGATCTCATCCTGACCCCGGTCCTCGGTGAGTGGCCTCGACCGGGGAGGATACTCCTCAACGGCA
>JAYUAE010000222.1:0-7084 GCA_043741515.1 Candidatus Eiseniibacteriota bacterium
AAGAACCTCGTGCCCCACGTTCTCGACGCGGTGCGGGCCTATGCCACGCTCGGCGAGATCTCCGACGTGTTCCGCGAAGCCTACGGCGTGTACCGCGAACCGGCCGTCTTCTAGGAGAACGGAAATCCCAATGCCGCGAAAGATCCGGGTGCTGGTCGGCAAGGCGGGGCTGGACGGGCACGACCGTGGCGCCAAGGTGGTGGCGAGCGCGATGCGCGACGCCGGCTTCGAGGTGATCTACACGGGGCTCCACCAGACGCCCGAGATGATCGTGCAGGCCGCCGTCCAGGAGGACGTGGACGCGGTGGCGCTCTCCATTCTCTCCGGCGCCCACATGACGCTCTTCCCGCGCGTGCTCGCGCTCATGCGAGAGGCGGGGATCGGGGACGTGCTCCTGACGGGAGGCGGGATCATTCCCAAGGAGGACATGGCGGCGCTGAAGCAGGCGGGCGTGGGGGAGCTCTTCGGTCCGGGAACTCCGACCACCGCCATCATCGAGTACATCCGCGGCTTCAAGCGCCCGGGCGGCGGTGACGCCGGCGCCGGGGCCGCCAAGGCAGGGGCCGCGCGATGAACAAGGTCGTGAAGGGCGCACGCGAGGCGCTGGAGCGCGCAGGCGTCAAGGACGGCGCGACCATTCTGTTCGGGGGATTCGGCCTCTGCGGCATCCCCGAGAACATGATCGTCGCGCTCCGGGATTCGGGACTCAAAGACTTGACCTGCGTCTCCAACAACGCGGGCGTGGATGACTGGGGCCTGGGCCTTCTGCTCCAGACCCGGCAGATCAAGAAGATGGTCTCGACCTACGTCGGCGAGAACCAGATCTTCGAACGCCTGTTCCTGAGCGGCGAGCTGGAAGTGGAGCTGGTGCCCCAGGGCACCCTGGCCGAGCGCGTGCGCGCCGGCGGCGCCGGGATCGGCGGCTTCTACACGCCCACCGGGGTCGGCACCGTCGTGGCCGAGGGCAAGGAGCTTCGCGTCCTGAACGGCCGCGAGTTCGTGCTCGAGATGCCCATCCGCGGCGATTTCGCGTTCGTGAAGGCGTACCAGGGGGACCACGATGGCAATCTCGTCTACCGCCGGTCCGCCCGTAATTTCAACCCGGTCGTGGCGACGGCATCGGAGCACACGGTCGCCGAGGTGGAGAAGCTCGTCCCGCCAGGCGGCATCGACCCGGACCATGTGATGACGCCCGGTGTCTACGTGAACACAATCTTCCAGGGGACGTATGGACCCAAGCGAATCGAAAAGAGAACGAATCGTCCGAAGAGCGGCGCTCGAGCTTAAGGACGGGTTTTATGTGAACCTCGGCATCGGGATGCCGACGCTCGTGGCGAATCACATCCCGAAAGGTGTTCATGTCACGCTCCAGTCCGAGAACGGGATCCTGGGCGTGGGCCCCTATCCGTTCGAGGGGGAGGAGGATGCCGACCTGATCAACGCGGGAAAGGAGACGGTGACCGTCCTTCCCGGCGCCTCGTTCTTCTCGAGCGCGGATTCGTTCGCGATGGTCCGGGGCGGCCACATCGACCTCACGATCCTGGGAGCCATGGAAGTGGACCAGGATGGAAATCTGGCCAACTGGATGGTTCCGGGCAAGATGGTGAAGGGCATGGGCGGCGCCATGGATCTGGTGGCCGGCGCCAAGCGCGTCATCATCACGATGCTCCACACGGCCAAGGATGGAACCTCCAAGATTCTCAAGAAGTGCACGCTGCCGCTCACGGGAAAGAAAGTCGTCGATCTCGTCATCACCGATCTCGCCGTGATGGAGGTCACACCGCAGGGGCTGAGACTTCGCGAAACCGCGCCCGGCGTCACCGTGGACGAAATTCTGAAATCGACCGAGGCCGAGCTTCTGGTCGAGGAAGTCTGCGAGATGCCGGTCTGACCGGCTCGGGGACCCGGATGGAGACGATGACGGAGACACGGTCGAACGATCTTTACGAGCTTACGGAAGAGCAGGGCCGCCTTCGCGACATGCTCCGCGAATTCGCGGACCAGGAGATCGCGCCGAAGGCGGCCCGCTACGACGAGGCGAACGAATTTCCGTGGGAGAACATCAAGAAGATGCGCGATCTGGGCCTCTTCGGGATGATCTTTCCCGAGGAATACGGCGGCCAGGGCCTGGATACGCTCTCCTACGTGATCGCGGTCGAGCAGATCTCGCGCGCGTGCGCCTCGACCGGCATCACGCTGGCGGCCCATGTGTCGCTGGGCACCTCCCCGATCTTCAATTTCGGGACGGAGGCGCAGAAGCGGAAGTACCTCCCGGCGCTCTGCAGCGGCGAGAAGCTGGCTGCCTTCGGGCTCACCGAGGCTGAAGCGGGCTCCGACGCGGGAGGGACGAAGACCCGCGCGGTGCTGGAGGGCGGCCAGTACACCGTGAACGGCCGGAAGATCTACATCACCAACGGCTCGGTCTGCGGCACGGCCGTTTTCACCGCGGTCACGACCCCGGGGCAGGGCGTGAAGGGGATCTCGGCATTCATCGTCGAGAAGGGGACCCCGGGCTTCAGCGCCGGCACCCGCGAGAAGAAGCTCGGCCATCGCGCCAGCGACACGGTGGAGCTTCTCTTCGAGAACGTGAAGCTGCCCAAGGAGAATCTGCTCGAGAAGAACGGCCAGGAAGGGCAGGGCTTCAAGCAGTTCATGAAGACCCTGGACGGAGGGCGGATCTCGATCGGCGCGATGTCGGTCGGGATCGCGCAGGCCTCGCTGGACGCGGCGCTCCGGTATGCGCGCGAGCGCAGGCAGTTCGGGAAGGCGATCGCGGAGTTCCAGGCGATCCAGCTCCTGCTCGCCGACATGGCCACCGGGATCGAGGCGGCCCGGCTTCTGGTCTACCAAACCGCGCGGCTCAAGGATCGCGGCGTGCCGTTCACGAGGCAGTCCGCGATGGCAAAGCTCATGGCTTCCACGGTCGCGATGAAGGCCGCGGATACGGCGATCCAGATCCACGGCGGCGCGGGCTACATGACCGACCACCCGGTGGAGCGGTATTTCCGGGACGCCAAGCTCATGGAAATCGGCGAAGGGACCTCTCAGATCCAGCGTCTCGTCATCGCCCGAGAACTCATCCGGGAGGCGGAGGGGCCCGCGCGCTAGAGATCGCGCGAGGTCCGGGCCGCTCCCGTCCACGTCGGAAGGAGAATCGAATGCAAGACCGTGACGCATACATCGTGAGCGCGTGCCGGACCGCGATCGGCGAGTTCCTGGGCGGGCTCGCCTCGGTGCCGGCCCCGGAGCTGGGGGCCGTGGTCATCCGCGAGGCGGTGAGCCGCGCCGGGATCAAGCCGGAGGACGTCGAGGAGGTCCTCATGGGGAACGTGGTGCAGGCCGGGGTGGGCCAGGCGCCGGCGCGCCAGGCGGCCATCAAGGCGGGCATCCCCAACACCGTGGGCGCCATGACGGTGAACAAGGTCTGCGGCTCCGGACTCAAGGCGGTCATGCTGGCCGCGCAGGCCATCAGGGCCGGCGATGCCGACATCATCGTGGCGGGCGGCATGGAATCCATGTCCAACGCGCCCTACTACCTCCCCAAGGCGCGGGTTGGCTACCGGCTGGGGAACGGCGAGCTGGTGGACGGCGTGATCCACGACGGGCTCTGGGATTCCTTCAACAATTTCCACATGGGAAGCGCCGCCGAGCTGATCGCCCGGAAATTCAACGTCACGCGCGAGGATCAGGACCGTTTCTCGGTGGAGAGTCATCAGAAGGCGGTTCGCGCGCAAAAGGAAGGCAAGTTCAAGGATGAGATCGTTCCGGTCCTCGTGGCGCAACGGAAGGGCGAGCCCAAGTGCTTCTGCGTAGACGAGCGCCCTCGCGGGGATTCCACGATGGAATCCCTGGGCAAGCTCCGCCCCGCGTTCGAGAAGGACGGCACCGTCACGGCGGCGAACGCGCCCGGCCTGAACGACGGAGCCTCGGCGGTCGTAGTGATGTCGGGGGCGGCGGTGAAGCGCACGGGGGCAAAGCCCATGGCGCGCGTCAACGGGTACGCGACCGGCGGCACGGCGCCCGAGATGGTCTTCTACGCCCCGGTGGTGGCGGTCAAGCGGCTCGCAGAGAAGCTGGGCCGGAAGCCCAACGACTGGGACTTGATCGAGGCCAACGAGGCCTTCGCGGCGCAGGCCATCGTGGATGCGCGCGAGCTGGGATGGGATTTCGCGAAGCTGAACGTGAACGGCGGCGCGGTGGCGCTGGGACATCCGATCGGCGCGAGCGGCGCGCGCGTGCTCACGACGCTGCTCTACGCGATGCGCGACCGCAAGGCCAGGACGGGGCTCGCCACGCTGTGCCTGGGCGGCGGCAATGCGGTCGCCCTCAGCGTGGAGGCCGTCTAGTGCCGGTCGCAACGGCGGCGCGGCCGGTCGCGGTGATCGGGGCCGGCACCATGGGGAACGGGATCGCGCAGGTGTTCGCGGCGGCGGGCCGGCAGGTGTATCTGCGCGACTCGGACGAACGCGCCGTCGAGCGCGGACTCGCCTCGATCGCGAAGAGCCTGGACCGCCTCCTCAAGAAAGGCACGATCGACGCCGCGGCGCGGGATCAGACCCTGGGACGGATCCGGGGCGCGGTCCAGGGGCTTCCGTTCTCGGAATGCGGCCTCGCGGTCGAAGCGGTTCCCGAGCGGGCGGATCTCAAGAAGGCGGTGCTCCGGGAGCTGGACTCGGCGCTGCCCCCGGACGCCATCCTGGCGACCAACACCTCCTCGATCTCGATCACGGAGCTGGCGGCGGCCACCTCGCGCCCCTCGCGCGTCATCGGAATGCATTTCATGAATCCGGTTCCGGTGATGCCGCTCGTCGAGATCGTGCGCGGGCTGGAGACCTCGCAGGAGACGGTGGCGGAGACCATGGAAGCGGCCCGGGCGCTCGGCAAGACCCCGGTGCTCGTCGAGGATCGTCCCGGTTTCGTCTCGAACCGGGTCCTGCTCCCGATGATCAACGAGGCGGTCTTCGCACTGCACGAGGGCGTTGCCACGCGCGAGGCGATCGACACGGTGATGAAGCTGGGGATGAACCATCCCATGGGCCCTCTCGCGCTGGCGGACCTGATCGGTCTCGACGTCTGCCTCGACATCATGGAAGTGCTCCACAAGGGATTCGGAGACGACAAGTACCGCCCGTGCCCGCTCCTCCGAACGATGGTCGCCGCCGGAAGGCTGGGCCGCAAGTCGGGCCGGGGCTTCTACGAGTACGCCGATTCGTAGGTCCCGATGAATTTCAATCTGACGGAGCAGCAGGAAATGCTCCGCGCCTTCGCCCGCTCGTTCGCGGAGGGGGAGATCGCGCCGATCGCCCACCAGATCGACGCGACCGAGGAAATCCCTCAGTCCCTCCGGAAGAAGCTCCGGGACAACAATTACTTCGCGCTTCTGATCCCCGAGAAGTACGACGGCGTCGGCGTGGACGCGGTCGGCTACGTGGTCGTGATGGAGGAGCTGGCGCGCGCCTCCGCCGCCGTCGCGATCACCGTGTCGGTGCACAACTCGGTGGCCGCTGGACCGATCGACCGGTTCGGCACCGATGCGCAGAAGGCCCGCTGGCTCCCCAGCCTCGCGAAGGAGACGCTGGGCGCCTTCGCGCTGACGGAGCCCGGCTCCGGCTCCGATTCGGCCGCCCTCATCACGCGGGCGGAGCGGCGCGGCGAGGAATACATCCTCAACGGCTCGAAGACGTTCGTGACGAACGGCCGGTACGCGGACGTGATCGTGCTCCTGGCGCGGACCAGCCAGGAATCGAAGCACCGTGGGATCAGCGCCTTCCTCGTCGAGCGGGGCGCTCCCGGCCTCAAGATCGGCAAGAACATCGACAAGATGGGCATCCGTGGCTCCGACACGGTGGAATTGACCCTCGAGGATTGCCGCGTGCCGGTCGCGAATCGCCTCGACGAGGAAGGCCGAGGGTTCCGCGTCGCCATGCAGACCCTGGATGGAGGGCGCATCGGGGTCGCGGCGCAGGCGCTGGGCATCGCGCAGGCCTCGCTGGACGCCGCGTCGCGCTACGCGCGCGAGCGGCACCAGTTCGGCCGGCCGATCGGCGACTTCCAGGCCATCCAGTGGATGATCGCGGAGATGCGGACCGAGATCGAAGCGGCCCGGCTCCTCACGCTGCAGGCCGCATGGATGAAGGATCAGAAGATCCCGTACGCGCCCTACGCCTCGATGGCGAAGCTCAAGGCGTCGGCGGTCGCGCGCATGGCGGCGGACCGCGCGGTCCAGATCCACGGGGGCTACGGATACACGAAGGAATTCGCGGTCGAGCGGTACTACCGCGACGCGAAGGTGACGGAGCTGTACGAAGGAACATCGGAGATTCAGCACATCGTGATCGCCAACTCGGTTCTCCATCCAAAAGACGGAAAGGCTTCGGCGTGAAATCAAAAGTCGCTGTGCTCCGCACCAGCGCGCGGACCGTGCTGGACGATATCGGACGCTTGATGGAGCTTGCGGATTGCAACGCGGAGATCAAGCCCGACAAGACGACGCTCCTGAAAGTCAACATCTCGTGGCATGTTTACTACCCGGGGTGCTCCACCAGCCCCTGGCAGCTTGAGGGCGTCGTGCGCCAGCTCCAGAAGACGGGTTTTGCACCGGAGCGGATCCTGGCCGCGCAAAATTCAACGGTGGTCGTGGATCCGCACGTGGGCATCCGGAACAACAAGCTCGAGCCGGTGTTGGATCAGTATGGAATTCGCTCGGTATGGCTGAACGACAAGGAGAGCGAGGCCGATTGGATCCGGTACGAGCCGAAGGGGAAGATGCTCGTTCTGAACGACGTCTACCCGGACGGGCTCATGCTCCCGAAAACGCTCATGGGGGCGAACATCATCCATCTGCCCACGCTCAAGACGCACGTCTTCACGGAAATGACGGGCGCGATGAAGAACGCGTTCGGCGGGCTTCTTCACCTGAAGCGGCACTGGACCCACAGCGTGATCCACGAGACGCTGGTGGACCTGCTCACGATCCAGAAGGAGATCCACCCGGGAATCTTCGCCGTCATGGACGGCGTGATCGCGGGGGACGGTCCGGGACCGCGGGCCATGCGGCCGCACCTGACCAACCTCCTGCTCGCGT
>JAYUAE010000223.1:0-2986 GCA_043741515.1 Candidatus Eiseniibacteriota bacterium
CCGCGGTCCTCGACCACGATCTGTATGCGCTCCCCGGACGCAAGCGCGTGGATCGTGATCGGAGCGCCCTCGCGGGAGAACTTGGCCGCGTTGTTGATCAGGTTGACCAGCACCTGTTTCAGGAGGTCCGGATCCGCCTCGATCGCTGGAAGGTCCTGCGCGAAGTCGCGCGCCACCAGGAGCCCCCGGGACGCCAGATGCGGCTCCACGGTCGGAATCACCTCGTCCATGAGATGAGCCAGGTCGATGGTCTCAGACTTGAGCCGGCGCCGGCCCGAGTCCATACGGCTCAGGTCCAGGACGTCGTTCACGATCCGGGTCAGGCGATCGCACTCCTCGTTGATGATGTTGAGAAACTTCTCGTGAAGTGTGAACGAGGGGTTGTGCACGTTGTCGATCAGGGTCTCGGTGTAGGCCTTGATGGACGTGAGGGGCGTGCGAAGCTCGTGCGACACGACGGAGATCAGCTCCGATTTCATCTCGTCGATACGCCGTAAGGAGGCGCTGGCCTCTTCGAGACGGGAAGTTTTCAGCTCCAGCTCGCCGTGGGTGCGGATCCGGTCGACCGCGAGCCCGATCAGGTCGGCCAGGAAGAGGAGCGCCCTGCGCCGCCGGGCGTTGGCCCGGAGCGGCTTCTGGAACCCGAGGACCGCCACGCCCAGGAGCGAGGTGCCGACGATCACGGGAACGCCGACGACCGCGGCCGGCAGAGGCTCATCGCCGCGAAGATCGCGCCAGTCGGTCTCGTCCAGGCCTCCCGCGTCCTCGGCGATCAGCGTCTCGCGGCGCAGCACCTGCGCGAGGAAGCTTCCGGGCCGCGGCGTGATGCGGCAGGATCCGCGAGGCGTGAGCTCACCGCGGTCGAAGTGATCGCCCTGAAGCTCCCCGGTCTCGTAGTCGAGCAGGAGCAGCGAGAAGCTGTCCGCGCGCGCCAGCTCGAGCACATGCCGCGCCACCGCGGCAACGAGGCCCGGCGCGTCGAACGCGGACTGAACGGCAAAGCTGAGGCTGGAGAGGCCCGGGAGGAGGCGGAACGCGGCGTTCCGCGGGCCGGCAGAGTCCATGCCGGAGTCCCTGTCGGAGCGGCCCGGCATCAGGAGGATTCCGGCGGCTCGCCGAGGGGGACATCGGCGGCAGGCATGATCAGCGAGCCGTCCGAGCGGCGGTCCGAGACCACGACGCTTCCCTGGATCGACTTGCCGTGCTTCTTCAGGTCCTTGGAGATGTCGATCACCTCTGCGCTGTGCAGGATGTCACGGCCGACGTTGCTCACGATGAGGATCGTGACCGACATCAGCGAGAACTCCTTCACGCCTCCCTGGCGGCTCGAGAGCACGACGATGTGCCCCCGCTTCAAGTCCTGCTCGTCGTACTGGCTCGAGATTCCGGCGTCGAAGCTCGAGCGGATCCCGTTCCCGATGTGGAACGCGCGCTCCGGCGTCGTGATGACCACGAAGTCGTCGCCTCCGATGTGGCCCACGAAGTCGCCCGGCAAGCCGCGCTGCTGGACCTCCTGTTGTAGTAATGAGGCCACGAAGCGGATGACGGCGTCCCCACGGACATGCCCGTAGTAGTCGTTGTAGGCTTTGAAATTATCGAGATCGATATGCAGGTAGGCGAACTTCTCTCCCTGCGTGACCCGGCGCGACAGCTCCGTCTCGATGAGCACGTTGCCGGGAAGACCGGTGAGCGCGTTGGACTGGAGCTGCCCGCGCCGCGTCTTGAGCTGGTTCCGCACGCGGAAGAGAAGCTCGTTCTGCGCCCACGGCTTCGTGAGGTAGTCGTCGGCGTAGAGCTCGAGCCCGTGAATCTTGTCCTCGAACGTCGACTTGGCGGTGAGGAAGATGACCGGGATACGCGAGGTGAGCGGGTTCGACTTGAGCTGCCGGCACACCTCGTAGCCGTCGAGGCCGGGCATCATCACGTCGAGCAGGATCAGCTCGGGCGGATCGCGCCTCACCTCTTCGAGGCCACGGATGCCGTCGGGCGCGGTGCGCACCTCGTACGCGGCGTCCTTGGCGTCGGTGAGCTGCTTCTCGAGTATGAACCGAAGCTTGGGATCATCCTCGATCACGAGGATCCGTCCTGTCTCGGGCGCTCGTGCTTCTTGGCTCACGCGTGACACCTCGAATTCCGCTCGGGCATAGCGGTCGCGCGCAGAGATCGAAATCGGCGAAGCGCGGACCTGGATACCGCTCTTCAAAGTGTTCGGCGGCTGGGGGTTCGATCTTGAGTCGCGGGAGGGAAATACGGAGGCGGCAGGCAGAAGAGGCGCCGTTACACGGGGATTGCAAATTGCACGGCCCCGTAGGGATCAGGCCGTCAGGGCCGCGAAGGTATCCAGGTTGGCGATGGCTGTGGCGGCGAAGGGCGTGGTCTTGCCCCGCCCCAGGGCGAAGGAGCCCGCGTGGGCGATCATCGCCCCGTTGTCGCGGCAGAGCTTGGGCGAGGGAAACCGCGCGGGGATGCCCCGCGCCGCTGCCAGGCGGGCGGTCTCCTCGCGGAGAAGCGTGTTGCAGGCGCAGCCCCCGGCCACCGTCACGGCGCGGGCCTCATACCGGCCGAGCGCCAGGCCGAGGCGCTCCACCAGCACGTCCACGATGGCCTTCTCCACGGAGGCCGCGATGTCGCGAAGCCGGGCGCCGCTCATGGGGTGGGGCTCCCTCTCGAGGGCCAGCTTCGCTGCGGTCTTGAGCCCGCTCATGCTGATGTCGAGCGTGTCTCCCATGAGCTTGGCCCTGGGGAGCGGGAGCTGGTCGGCGCGGCCCTCGCGCGCCAGCTTGTCCATGTACGGGCCCGCCGGGTACGGCAGACCCATGAGCTTGCCGATCTTGTCGAAGGCCTCGCCCGCCGCGTCATCGCGCGTCGAGCCCACGCGGTGGAACACGCCCGGCTCGGGCACGTGGTAGATCTCGGTGTGGCCGCCGGAGGCGACCATGCCGACGTAGGGCGCGGGCAGGTCGGATTCCAGGCCGGCCGACACGAG
>JAYUAE010000224.1:0-2976 GCA_043741515.1 Candidatus Eiseniibacteriota bacterium
AGCTCGTCCTTCTCGGTTTGAGAGAGCCAGAGATCAAGAGATCCGCATTGTGGCGGGTGCGGCCCGATAGGCGCAAGCCATTCGGCCTAGGTATTCTTCCCTATCAGAGACCCAACGTCGCCCGCAGGCCGCCCTGAGGCGCCAACGCGCGCCCTGTCGCGCAGATACGCCAAGGCCCCGGCGGCTCTCGCCGCCGGGGCCCCTATCTCTACCGCGAACCCAAGAGTTCGCGTTTCAGTGATCTGGCTCCTGAGGTAGGACTCGAACCTACAACCCTCCGGTTAACAGCCGGATGCTCTGCCATTGAGCTACTCAGGAACAATCGTAAAGGGGCGGGCGACCTACGGGCGATCCATTCGTGCGGCCCGCCCAACCCATTGAACGTCATTGTGTTATCGGCCAGCACCGGCCCGACTTGAGCTAAGAATTCTACGCGCCGGAACACCCCGAAAGCAAGCAATTCCCCACGGCACCGCCCTCCCGAATCCGGGGTACAACTCCGATAGCGCGGGACGCGCGGTCAGGGCCATAATCGGTGCCCGTCTCGGACGGGCAATCCTCAACCCAATACTCAGTCAGGAGGACTCAGCTATGGCCAGCGTGAAAGCAATCCCTCAGGGCTACACCACCGTCACTCCTTCGATGACCGTGAAGGACGCACCCAAGGTGATCGATTTCTACAAGAAAGCGTTCGACGCGAAGGAGCACATGCGCATGCCGGGCCCGGACGGCAAGATCATGCATGCCGAGATCCAGATCGGGAACGCGATCATCATGATGAACGACGAGGTTATGGGCAGCCGCTCCGCCCAGACGCTCGGCGGCTGCCCGATCAGCTTCTACGTCTACGTGGAAGACGCGGACGCGGCGTTCAAGAAGGCAATCGCGGCCGGCGCAAAACAGACGTACCCGATCACGGAGATGTTCTGGGGCGACAAGATGGGCACCCTGGAAGATCCGTTCGGACACAAGTGGACGATCGCGCAGCATGTGAAGGACGTGACGCCCGAGCAGATGAAGAAGGGGCAGGAAGAGTTCATGAAGCAGATGGCGGGCTCGCACTAACCGCCCTACCTCAGTTTCGCGACTGCGATCGCGGCGGCGATGACGATGCCGCCGCCGATCGCGGCGCGCAGGGCGCGCGCGGGGAGCCTCGTCGCGAGCATCGTCCCAAGCAAGACGCCCGGCACCGACCCCACGATCGTCCCCAGCACCAGCGCGCGGTCCACGTGGCCTAGCGCCAGGTGGGTGATGGCCGAGAGCACCAGCGTCACCAACCCAGCGACCAGCGCCGCAGCCACGGCCCGGTGGGCGTCCACTCGCAGAGGGCCGGCCAAAGCGCTCACGAATAGCGTCCCCGTTCCGATGCTCGTCAGCCCGGCGATGAAGCCCACGAACGAGCCGATGACGCCCACTTGGAGCGAGGGCGGGTCCTCGTGCGCCATGCCCGCCGCCGCGGCGCCCTCGGCGGCCGCCGCCGAGCGCCACCGGTACACGGACTGCGCGATCAGGATCGCGCCCACGACCGCAAGCACCGCCGCGAGAATCGGCCGCAGCACCTCGGCGTGGAGCCGGTGGCTCACGAAGGCCCCGGCAACCGCGAGGGGCGCGGCCCCAAGAGCCATGCTCAGCCCGATGCGCATCTCGTCCAGCTTCATGTGACGGCGCGCGCCGACCGCGAAGAGCTTCATGACCACGGCCTGTGCGGTGGCGGAGCCCACGATGATCTGCGGCGAGAGCGCGGGATAGGCGATGAGCAGCAGCGCCGCGATCACGGAGCCTGCGCCCACGCCGGTCATGCCGACCAGCGTCCCTCCGACGAATCCGACGCCGGCCGCCGGGAGCCAGGCTGCGATCACTTCCCCTCCCTCCATGGCATGGGCTTCGCCTCCGCGGGCTCGCGAAACGCCCACGTTTTCAGCGACCGCGCGTAGCCGGTGCTGGCCGCGAGCGGGTCATAGGAGAACAATGCGATCCCGTCCAGTCCCATCGCGCGCGCGCGGCGGATCTTCTCGGCGGCGTCGCGCGCGCTCTCGTTGTAGATCCCGATTCCGGCATAGAGATGATGCTCCGTGGGAATGGAGCGCGCGGCGGAGAGCTGGCGCACGACGGTCGTGGTGCTGGGCGAGTAGGTCATGGGAATCGCGGCGTCCACAATCCCGTCGCGCAGCCACCGCGGCCAGTCTTGCAGGTACCGGTTCAGGGCCGCGGTCTGATCGGCGATCACCGCGGCGGTCAGCTTGAGCCGGGGATTGATCGTTTCGAGATCGTTCCGCACGTCACGGACGAGGGCGGTCACCTGGTCGCGCTGCCACTGCATCCACCGCGCGCGGAGGTCGGTGATCCCCTCGGGGCCGACCAGCGCCAGGAGCGCCGAATCCGGCGCCGAGGCGAATGACGCGGGATCAACCGTGAACTCGCGCATGAACGCGGTCCGGGTGCCGGCGTCGTAGCCCACGTCGGGCTCGGGGTTGCGCACGTAGTCGAGGTGGATTCCGTCCACGTGATAGCGCGTCACGATCTCGCGCACGACGTCGCGGATATGGCGGCGCACCTCGGGATTCCCGGGCGCCAGGTACATCCCCTCGACCTTCTCCTCCTGGAACTCCTGGGGCACCATCTCCACCAGCTTCCTGCCGTCGGAGCGGATCGCGATCCACTCGGGATGCGCGTTCACGACGTGGAGCGCGGAACGCGGCAGGTGGCCGGCGGACCACACGAGATAGACGTTGATCCAGGCCTGTACCTCAAGCCCCTGCGCGTGAGCGCGCTCGATCAGGCGTGTGAAGGGATCGTAGTCGCGCGGCATCGCCTCCTGCTCCTCGGCGCGGGGAACGAGATCGGAGGGGTAGTAGGCGTCGCCGCGGCCGCGGACCTGCACCAAGAGCGTGTTCAGGTTCATCTGGGTCGCCAGCTCGACGACGCGGTCCACGCTGCCGATCGAGTTGAGCGAGTAGCGCACGACCCAGACGGCGC
>JAYUAE010000225.1:0-15607 GCA_043741515.1 Candidatus Eiseniibacteriota bacterium
ATGATCGCGTCGAACCGGTTCAGGCGCGGGCAGGTTCCGTCCAGCATGAAGGGCTCGGACGCGATCCAGGTCCCCGCGGCGCCGCTCGTGACCGGCTGAAGCGAGTCCTGTGGAACGCTCTCCCACACGTCACGGACGTAGTTCGTCCCGAGCGCGCAGCTCAGGAACGTGCCGATGTCCTGGCTGTTGACCACCAGGTCATAGGCCAGGTTATCGCCGGCCGCCAGCAGCCCGCGGTTTCCGCCGGGCAGCTTGAGCCAGCTCTGCAAGAGCCGCTGGTCTTCCGGCGCCAAGGCCCTGGAAGAGCGGTCTCCGACGTCCCAGACGATTCCCGAGTAGACCCCCAGCGCCGAAGCGGAAACCGCGGGCCAGTGCAGGTAGGTATCCCCGGGTGGGGCGCCGCCGGGCCCGTTTCCAAACGAGTTGGCAGGGGCGTTCAGGTCGTAGCGGTCGAAGCGCAGCCCCAGCGACGTGAATGCCGGGTCCATCGCCGCCCCGCCGTCCACGCCCGCATAGGCATTCACGTAGAGCACGTTAGCGGTGTTGCCCCCGCACGTCGCGGAGGCGCTCTGGATCGCGGGCAGCACGGACGCGGTGAAGTAATGCGCGTTCGTGAGCGCGTCAGAAGGAAGCGTGGCCACGCCGTTGAGCGAATCGGTCACCGAGAAGTAGTACCGGAGCTCGGTGCCGCGCGCATAGGACGCCGCCGGAACGTCGGCCGAGTAGGCGGTCGGAATCGCGGATCCGAATGGTGTGAGCGGAAGGCTCACGAACGAACCGCCGTTCAGGCTGTAGAAGAAGGAGGCCTGCTTGAGCCCCCGGGTGGCCGAGAGCCGGACCGAGGCGCTGTCGCCGACCGGCGTGTTGAAGTTGTCGTTCGAGAAAAAGGGCGTCGTGTTGAAGGTGTCCTGGAAGAGGTTCTCCTCCGACGCGACAATGGCCGGCGGGGCGAGCCCGAGCACGCCCAGCGCCAGGTTGTCGAAATAGACCGCGGTCCCGGCGGGAGTCGAGACACCGCCGCAGTAGACCTCGGAGTAGTCCTTGACGTTGAGCATGAACTCGACCGAGTCCTTGCCGCCGGCTCCAGGCAGGGCGACCGTCTGGCGCATCCACTCCTTCTCGTTTCCCCCGTAGATCGTGCCCGACGCCTCGGTCCAGAGCGACCAGGCAGGATCTCCGGCATTCCGGGTGCGCAGTTTCACGTTGTAGTAGAAGCACGCCTGCAGCGGCAGGTTTCGATAGACGTCGAATGCGAGAAACACCTGATCCGCGCGGTTGGCGAAAATGGGCGGGCTGATCAGCTTGTCGTCCATCCGCGTGGCCAGGGAGCCGGTCGCCGGATTGGTCACGTTCCAGACCTTGCTGGTGTTGGTGGTGCATATCTGCTCCCCGGGCGCGTTTGCCTGGATCCTCCAGAAGTCTCCCACAGCCGGAAACGTGGACACGGTCCAGGTGCCGGGACCGAATTCGAAGTCGTCGAAGAACCGGAGATCACTGGTCCCCGCCTTCACGGTCACGTTGTCGATATCCCAGCCATCCACCGCTCCCGCGAGTCCATCCGAGGACGATCCCGCGATGTCGCTCGTGAACACGAAGCGAAATTTCACGGGGTTGTATTTCGCGATGATGGAATCCGGAATCTGGACCGTGAACGTGTCGCAGGCCGCGCCCGACGTTCCGTGGATGCTGCCGGTCCAGGTGGCCAGCTGGACCCAGGACTGGTCCAGATCGAGCACCTCCAGGGTGCCGAAATCGAATCCCGATTCGACGCTCATCTGCTGCCGGAACGACATCCTGACGGGGCTCAAAGCTCCCGTCAGGCTGACATAGTTGGAGAGGATCTGCGTCCAGTTGTTGTCGTAGCCGAAGCGATTGGCGTCCTGGACCCAGCTCGAATCGACGCGACCGCACCAGAACGCGTGGCCCTGGCAGCCGTAAACCGTGTCGATGTGCCAGGCCGCGGGCTGGAAGGACGCGTCCTGGTGCGTGAAGCCTCCCTCGTTGCCGGGGCTGGACCTAGTCTCGAGGCTGTCCCTGTAGATCCAGACGGTGTCGCCCGCCTGATTGGCCTGTCCGCTTCGATAGACGCCCGGGTACCTGGCGCCGGGCCGGACCGGCACGACGTTGCCGGGCCCGCGTTCCATTGTGATGCGACCGGACTGTTGCTGGGAACTACTTATTTGGTAGGCAGTTGAGGCCGCCTTGGCGGATGTCGCGGCTCCCAGGGCTCCGCCCGCGAGGAGAAGCACAGCCACTGCGGATGCAGGCGCACGGAGGCGGATCACATCTCTATTTTACCACGCCGTGCGCCCCTGGTTCCTCAGTAACGACGGGCTCGACTCCAAGCTTCCGCGCGAGCCCCTTCAGGGCGGCAAGCGCCTCCGAGCCGGAGACCGATGCCCAGGGCTCGAAGCGCCCGTCCTGGCGGAGCGGCAGCCCGATTTCCACCGCGGCCCGCGCGGCGCGCGCCAAGTAATGACGCGCGCCGAGATCCGGAAAGGGATCCGTCCCGAGTGGAGAGGATGGGGCTCCCGTCCCCGCGATCTCCGCAAGGATGATCGCGAGCGCGCTCCTCGTCACCGGGTCTCCCAGACGGTAGGAGCCATCGGGGAATGGTTTGATCCACCCGCGCGCCATCGAGACCCGAACCCAGCGCTCACCCCAGGCGCCGCGCGCCTCCGGTGTTTCCGACGGGAGCTCTCTTCCGCCGCGCCAGCTCGGCCGCTCCGGATCGGCGCCCAGCTCGGCGGCGAGCATCACGCAGAGCTCGCCGCGCGAAAGGCTCGGGTGCGTCCTCAGCGCGCCATACCCTTCCGGGAGGCCCGCGACGACATAGCGCGAGTCCAGTACGGTGCCCAGCGCCGCCATGGATGGAGCGTGGGCCGGGTCGCGAGCGAGGGCGCGCGTGAGGGCTCCGGCCGCCAGCTTCGGGTCTCCCGACTGCGCATACGCCAATCCCAGGTGGTACAGCGGCTCGGCGCTCGTGGTGTCCAGCGCCGCCGCGCGCTCGAACTCGGTCTTCGCGTCGAGGTACCTCCGGGTCGCGGTGTGCAGGCGGCCCATCGCGTCGTGAGCCGCGGCGCTCCTCGCGTTCAGGTCGAGGGCACGGGCCAGGGAGCGGCGCGCGGGCTCGGGCTCCCCAAGCGCGATCGAGGCCAGCCCCGCGCCCAGCTCGGCGCGGAGCTCCAGGTCGCACGCCCCTGCCCGCTTCGCCGCCGCCGCCGCGCGGGAGTAGCCCGCGCGCGCGCCGGCCGGCGCGCCGTGGGCGGCTGCCGAGTCCGCCTGCGTGAGCAGCGCCGGAATCGAGGTCGAATCGTCGGGACGCGCAGGCCGTGGTCCCTGGCTTCCGGAGCATCCCGCCAGGACGGAGGCGGCGAGCAGAGCGACGGCGAGGTGAGCTCTAGGCATGAAGGAGTTTTCGTTCCTTGAAGCTCGCATACGCGTCCTTCGTGACCACGACGTGGTCCAGGATGTCGATGCCGAGGATCCGTCCGGCCTCGACCAGGCGGCGCGTGATGGCGAGGTCCTCCTCGCTGGGGGTCGGATCGCCCGAGGGATGATTATGCGCGAGGATCAGGCTCGCCGCCGAGACCGCGATCGCGGGTTGATACACCTCGCGCGGATGGACGATGCTCGCGTTCAGGCTGCCGATCGAGATGATCTCGCGGCGCAGCACCTGATTCCGCGAGTTGAGGTAGAACCCGACGAAGTGTTCGCGATTGGCGGCCCGGATGTCGCGCGTCAAGTCGAACACCGTCTCGGGCCCGCGCACGAGGGCGGCCGCGTCGCCGTCGGGCCAGAGCCGCCGGCCCAGCTCCGCGGCGGCGAGCAGCTGCGCCGCGCGCGCGTGTCCCATTCCCTTCACGAGCAGGATATCCTCCACGGGCACGCGGTGCAGCTGGCGGAGCGGAATCGCCGCAGTGACGCGGGTCGATAACTCGAGAATTCCCTCTCCGGGGCCGCCCGTGCCGAATAGCACCGCCACGAGGTCCGCGTCCGTGAGGACGCCCGGCCCCGAGCCGAGCAGTCGCTCGCGAGGGCGTTGGTCTCCCGACATGTCTTCGATCGTGGATCGTGTCTTCCGCCGCATCCCAGTTCCTCCCGGGAGCGGGGTCGCGCGTGTGAATGAACCGAGGTGCCCCGATGCTAGGGACGAATCCAGCACCGCGCAAGGAACATTCCTACAGCTTGAGGTCCTTGCGGAAAAGCTGGATCCTGGCGCGCGCGCGAAGCCGGTCCGTCCAGGCGGCCGTGCGCTGCTCGAAGATCTCCTCCCGAAGCTCCTCACGATGCTCCGCGTACTGGTTCGGGCCCAGGCTGGACACCGAGTCCACCACGGCGAAGAGGGTCCCCATCGCGCCGTGCCTGGGACGCAGGATCGCGCCCGGGCGCGCGGAGAAGACTTCCCGATAGAAGCTCGAATCGCGCGCCAGGATCGAATCGCGCGCGAGCTCCGGCACCGGTCCGCGCCGGGGGAACGTGCGGGAGAGCTTGAGCCCTCCCAGGGGAAGGGCGACCGTCTCGAGGTCCGCTCCCGCCTTGAGCTCGCGCTCGAGCGCCGCCTGGATGGAATCCGCGACCGCCCGCTTTCGCTCCGCCTGCGCGTCCAGAACAGCCTGCTCCTTCACCTCGCCGAAGGTCGCCGGCCTCGGATTGAGCGCGCGGGTGAGGCGCGCCACCACGTATCCTCCCTCGACCGGGATCGGGCGGGAAACCCCTCCCTCGGGAAGAGACCCCACGTTCCGTTCCAGATCGGGAAGAGGCCCAACGCCCGGGACGGGCTCGCGCGCCGCTACCGGCCCCGAGGACGAAGCGCCCCCGCGCGCCTTCGCGAGGTCCTCGAAGCGCGCGCCCGGTTTCGAGGCGCCCACCGCGAACGCCTCCGCCTCGGATCGCGCGAGCGAGTCCACGATGCTCTCGCCGAGCACGCCGCGGATCTCGGCCCGGCACTCATCGAGAGTGCGGAGCCTTTGCGGAGTCAAGCTCTCCAGGCGGATGATGTGGAACCCGAACGGGCTCTCGACCAAAGGGCTCACCTGGCCCGGCTTGAGGGCGAACGCGGCATCGCCGAATTCCTTCACGACCTGTCCGCGGGTGATCTCCCCCAGATCTCCCCCCTGGGCGGCCGAAGCCCGGTCGTCGGACAGCTCCTTGGCGAGAGCCCCGAAATCTTCCCCGGCCTTGACCCTGGCCATGGCGTCCGCCGCCCTCTTCCGGGCGGCGGCGCGCGCTCCGGGCCCGTCCCCGGGGCGGAATCCGATCAGGATGTGCCGTGCATTCGCTCGCGCCGGGACGGTGAATTCGGGAGGGTGCCCGTCGTAGTACGCCCGGATCGAGTCCTCCGGAACCGGCGCCGAGTCGGGCTTCATCTTGTGGAACAGGACGTAGTCGAAGAGCCACCGCTGCGGCGTCCGGTAGCGTTCCTTGTGCGCCTCGAAGAAGCTCTCGGCCGCGTGCTCGGCGCCCTGCTTGAGCCCCTGCTCCACCTCGGCGTGCGCCATGGCGCGGACCGCCTCGTAGGGCGGCTTGAACCCGTCATTGACCCCGCCCACCCGCGCCACGAAGACCGAGTCGCGTCCCAGACGGGGCCCCACCACCGAGCCCGCCGACATATTGTAGAGGGAATCCAGGAGCGCTCCCTCGAGGAGCGACGGCTGCTCGGGAGGCTGCCCCTTGTAGATCGTGATCTGCTCGAGGATCGCGTTGCATCGCTTCGCGACCTCCTCGGGACGATCGCCGTGCCGGAGCCGCGCCGCGGCCTCGTTCATCGTGTGGAATCCGAGATCCCGAGCGCGCTCCTTCCGCACCAGGTCCGGAAGCGTCTTCATCACCGATTCTGTCCAGCCCCTCGCCGTATCCGGCACGCCCCGGCTCTTCCGGAGTTGATTCAGCACTCTCGCCACATCGCGCTCGGAGACGGGGCGCGGGTCCACGAACGAGACCGTGGCCCGGGAGAGAACCACCGCCTCGAGCTGCGGCAGGGTGTAGCGCGAAGGCCTGGCCGCGAAGTCGAGCCGCGCGAGCGAATCGACGAACGCCTCCCTCACCTGGGCATCCGCGCGGTGCTTCGCAAAGGCGGCCGCGTCGCGGAAGGGGCGCGCGCCCGGCTCGCGATGCTCTTCCAGCCGCGCCACCAGGAAATAGGGCCCCACACGCACCGGCTCCGGAAACCACTGCTTGGGCCTGGCCGTCTTGATCGCGTCCATGAGGGCATCCGACCTGCCCAGCCCCCGGATCGGATCCCCGGCGCGGAAGAGACCGGTGTCCTTGACGCCACCGAAGTCCTTGGCGAGTTTCTCGGCGGAGTGCCCCGCGCGGAGCGACGCCGTCAGCGCTCTCGCGGTGAGGAGCGCCTGGCCCTCCGCCGCGGCGCGCAGGGAGTCGGACGCGCCGGGCCCTGATTCGACCGGAACGCGGATGTAGGCGAGCCGCGCCTCCTCGGGCGTCCGGAATTCATCGGGGTGGGTTTCGTAGTAGGCGCGAATCTGCGCGGCGGTGGCCTGCGGTTCGAGCGAGACCACGTCGGGAGTGATCCAGAGGTAGCGGAGCGAGGCCTGGGCCGTCCTGCTCTGGAACTCCCTCCTGAGCTCGGGCTCGGGAACCGCGTAGCGCGTCTTCAGCCATGCGATGTACTTGTCGAGAAGGACCGCGTTCCGCACCTGTTCGGATATCTCGTGATAGTTCGTCTCGGGCGAGAGCTTGAACTGGCGGAACTTCACCGGATCGAACTTGCCGTTCGTCTTGAAGTAGTCGTTCCGACCGAGGCGGGCGTCCAGCTCCGCTTGCGTCGCCGCGAACCCGCGTCGCTTGGCGTCGGCGACCCAGAGCCGCTCCCGGATCAGCTCTTGCAGCACGTTCTTCCGCAACAGGTCCTTCTCATCCTCGGTGAGATTCCGGCCGGCCCGGGCCTCGACTTCCTGGAAATAAGGATCGGAGAGCCGGTCCCATTGAAGCTTCGTGATCGGAATCTCATCGACGATGGCGAGGATCTCGGCGTCCGGTCCCGCCGGCGTGGGAATCTGCCGGGAGCGTGCCGGCGGAGCCGCCGCTTGGCCGCCGGGGGCCAGAAAGAGAGCGGCGAGCGACAGCATGGTTGCGGCCAGGAAGCGTGGACGAAGAGCGTGGTTCACGGGAATCGCACGAGTTTATTCAGGAGGTCCGGGGCTGTCCATGTCAAATACAGCCCCGAGGCCCTTTTTCTCCAAGCCGGATGTTGCTGCGAGACAAACCGATCCACTACGATGTGGGCTCGTGGTCCTCCCGAGGGGCCGCGAGCGGAACGTACCAGGGGGACCCCATGCCGCCCGATCTCGAATCCAACGTCGCCGAGCGTCTCTCCGTCGAAGATCTTCTGGCAGCCTGGCAGCTCCTCGTCCCTGAGGATCGGCTCGAAAGCTTCCAGGCGCTGCCTCGCCCCGAGGCGGAGGATCTCTTCCTGAGCCTGAGCGCGCGCGACCAGGCGGAGCTGCTTCGCGCCCTGCCTCCTCCGGAGCGCCGGTCCTGGATGCGGCTTTTGCCTCCGGACGACGCGGCCGACCTGGTGCAGGAGGTGCCCCACGACGACCGCGAGGATCTGCTCCACCTGCTCGACGAGGCCACCCGCAAGGAAGTGAACGGGCTCCTGGCCTACGCCGAGGACGACGCCGGCGGACTCATGAACCCACGCTACGTGCGCGTCCGTCCCGACATGAGCGTGGACGAGGCGATCACCTACCTGCGCCGCCAGGCTTCCGACCGCGTCGGCGCCCTGAACTACGCCTACGCGATCGACCCGGAGCAGAGGCTGCGCGGCGTCGTCTCCTTCCGGACGCTGCTCTCGGCGAAGCCGGACCAGAAGGTATCCGAGATCATGCAGACCGATCTCGTCACCGTTCCCGAGAAGATGGACCAGGAGGATCTGAGCCGTCTTTTCGCGACCTATCGTCTCGTGGCCTTCCCGGTCGTCGACGATCAGGGGCACATGAAGGGGATCGTGACCCTGGACGACATCGTGGACGTGGTGCGCGAGGAGGCCACGGAGGATATCCAGAAGATCGGAGGCACGGCGCCCATCGACGCGCCCTACCTGCGCATCGGAATCCTCGACATGATGAAGAAGCGCGCGGGCTGGCTCGCCGCGCTCTTCATCGGCGAGACGCTGACCGCGACGGCGATGGGATACTTCCAGGCGGAGATCGCGCGCGCCGTGGTCCTGGCTCTCTTCGTTCCGCTGGTGATCTCGAGCGGAGGGAACTCGGGAAGTCAGGCCACCACGCTCGTCATCCGCGCGATGGCGCTGGGGGAGGTTCGCCTGCGCGACTGGTGGATCGTGGTGCGCCGCGAGTTCATCTCGGGCCTGGGGCTAGGGCTCATCCTCGCCTCGATCGGGATGGCGCGAATTCTCATCTGGCAGGTGCTCTTCCACACCTACGGGGCGCATCACATGCTCATCGCGCTCACCGTGGCGGCCAGCCTGGTCGGGGTCGTGCTCTGGGGGACCCTGGTGGGCTCCATGCTGCCGTTCCTGCTGCGCCGGCTCGGAGCGGACCCCGCCAGCGCGTCGGCCCCGTTCGTGGCGACCCTCGTGGACGTGACGGGACTCATCATCTACTTCACGACCGCAAAGATCGTCCTTTCGGGGTCGCTGCTCTGATCAGGAGACGTGAAGCGTCTCCCCCGCCTGTTCGTCCGCATGGTAGGAGCTTCGCACCAGAGGGCCCGATGCGACCTGCCGGAACCCCAGCGAGAGCCCGTACTCGCGGTAGTGCGCGAATTCCTCGGGCGGCGCGTAGCGCTCGAGCGGCAGGTGCGAGCCCGACGGAGGCAGGTACTGCCCGAGGGTGACCATCGAGCACCCGTGCGCCCTCAAGTCTCGCAGCAGCTCCTCCACCTCCTCGACCGTCTCCCCCACGCCCAGCATGATGCCCGACTTGGCGGGTATGCCCGGGTGGATCTCGTTGACCCGCCGCAAGAGCTCGAGCGAGCGCGTGTACCGCCCCGCGGGGCGCACGCGCGCGTAGAGCCTGCTCACGGTCTCCATGTTGTGGTTCAACACGTCGGGTGATGCGTCCAGCACGCACTGGAGCGCGTCCCGGTTCCCCAGGAAATCCGGAATGAGGACCTCCACGCGCGCGCCCGGGTTCTGGGCGCGGATGGCGCGGATCACGGCGGCGAACTGGAACGAGCCTCCGTCAGGAAGCTCGTCCCGGTTCACCGAGGTCACGACGACATAGCGCAGGCCGAGCTTCCGCACCGCCTCCGCCACGCGCGCGGGCTCATCCGGATCGACCGGAAGCGGCTTCCCGCTCCGGATGTCGCAGAAGGGGCAGGAGCGGGTGCACACGTTGCCGAGGATGAGGAACGTCGCGGTGTGCCGCGAGAAGCAGTCGCCGATGTTGGGGCAGTTCGCGCTCTCGCACACCGTGTGGAGATCGAGCGTGCGCAAGATCGCCTTGGTCTCGAGGTACGCCTTCCCCGCCGGGATCCGCGCCTTGAGCCAGTCCGGCCGGCGCAAGGGTGCGGGTATCAGGCTCAGCCGCTGGTAGGAGCGGAGGGGCTTCCGCTTCTCCCCCTCCTCGCGCCTCCGGTCGGAGGGCAGCGTCAGGGGAATGCGCTGGGCGCCCTCAGAAGTGGATCGGTCGTCCATCGGTCGCGAGCATGGCTTCCATGGTCGCCTCGGCCAGGGTCGGATGCGCGTGCACGACCTCCGCCAGCTCCAGCGCGGTCGCCTCGAAATGACGGGCGACCACCGATTCTGCGATCTGCTCGGTGGCCTGCACGCCGATGATGTGGACGCCCAGAAGCTCTCCGCTCGTGGCGTCCGAGACCGCCTTCACGAAACCGTCCCCCTGCCCCAGAATTCCCGCCTTGGAATTGGCGATGAAGGGGAACTTACCTACCTTGATCGCGCGGCCGGAGGCGCGCGCCTGCGCCTCGGTCATGCCGACGCTCGCGATCTGAGGGTGGCAGTACGTGCAGTTGGGGATCGCCTGGTAATTGACGGGGTGCGGATGGCGGCCGGCGATCTTCTCCACGGCCACGACGCCCTCGTGCGAGGCAACGTGCGCGAGCGCGGGGCCGGGGACGATGTCCCCGATGGCATACACGCCCGGGACCGAGGTCTCCATCATCTCGTTCACGCAAACGAAGCCGCGCTCCGTGGCTAGCCCCAAGGCCTCGAGGCCGAGGCCCTCGGTATTGGGCTTCCGGCCCGCGGCCATGAGCACGCGCTCGGTGTGGTACCGCTGCACCTGCCCCTGGACCAAGACCTCGGACCAGGCCTGGTCTCCCTCGACGCGCACGCTCTGGATCGAGGCGCCGGTCAGGATCTCCATCCCCTGGCGCGTGAAGGCGCGCTGCAGCGCCTCCGAGATCTCGGGGTCCTCGATGGGCACGAGGCGCGGCTCCCGCTCGACCAGGATCACCTTGGAGCCGAACGAGTGGTAGATGGACGCGAACTCCACGCCCACGGCTCCGGCCCCGATCACGAGCAAGGACTCCGGCACGCGGTCGAGGCTCAGGATGTCGTCGCTCGAGAGCACCACGCTCCCGTCCACGGGCGCCATGGGCAGGGAGCCCACGCGCGACCCGGTGGCGAGCACGATGGCGCCCGCCGACACCTCGCTCTTCGCACCTGCCGCGTCGGTCACTTCGATCCGGTCCTTCGCCTTGAGGCGCCCCTCTCCCCTGATCGTGACGACCTTGTTCTTCTTGAGCAGGGACTCGGTGCCCATGAGGTTCTTCTTCACCACACGGTCCTTCCGCTCCATCGCGGCCTTGAGATCGAGCGAGGCCTCCGAGACCCGAACGCCGAACTCGCCGGCGCGCCGTGCGAGGATCAGGACCTCCGCCGATTCGAGCAGCGCCTTGGTCGGAATGCAGCCCCAGTGGAGGCACGTTCCGCCCACCTTCGCCTTCTCGATCAGGACGGTCTTCAGGCCCAGCTGGCCGGCGCGGATTGCGGCCACGTACCCGCCGGGACCACCGCCCAGGATGGCGACGTCGTATCGCTCGCCGCTCATCGGTCCTCCTGGATCACTTCTTGATCTCCGCGGCGAGCCGGGCACGGATGATCGGCTCGAACAGATCGATCGGGATCGGGAAGACGATCGTCGAGCTGTTCTCGGTCGCGATCTCGGCGAGCGTCTGGAGGTAGCGGAGCTGCATGGCCATCGGCTGCGTGGCGATGACGGTCGCGGCCTCGGTGAGCTTCTGCGAGGCCTGGAGCTCTCCCTCGGCGTTGATCACCTTGGCCCGCCGCTCGCGCTCGGCTTCCGCCTGGCGCGCGATGGCGCGCTGCATCTCTTGCGGGAGATCCACGTTCTTCACCTCGACGGTGCTCACCTTGATGCCCCAGGGCTCCGTGTGCCGGTCGATCACGGCCTGGAGCTCCTGGTTGATCTTCTCGCGCTTGGAGAGGAGCTCGTCCAGGTCCGACTCGCCCAGCGTGCTGCGCAAGGTGGTCTGGGCGATCTGGGAGGTGGCGTAGAGGTAGTTCTCCACTTCGAGCACCGCGCGGTTGGCGTCGAGGACGCGGAAGTAGATCACCGCGTTCACCTTGACCGTGACGTTGTCCTTGGTGATCACGTCCTGCGAAGGCACGTCCATCGCTACCGTCCGGAGCTGCACCTTCACCATCTTGTCCACGAAGGGGACGAGAAGGATGAGGCCCGGGCCCTTGGCGCCGATCGCGCGCCCCAGGCGAAAGATGACGCCCCGCTCGTACTCGCGAAGGATCTTGATCGAGCTGGAGAGAATCATGACCGCCAGGAAGATCACCGCCGCAGCAGAAACAGAAACCATCGCTCTTGCCCTCCCTAGGCCTTGTGAACCCGCAGCCTGAGGCCGTCGACCTTGTCGACGATCACCGGCGCGCCCTTCTCGATCCGCTCGTCCGCCTCCGCCGCCCAGTACGCCCCGTGCACGAAGATCCGTCCCTCACCCGAGGGCAAATCGGTCACCGCGACTCCGCGCTCGCCCACCAGCCCTTCGCGCCCGGTGAGCGGCTTGCGCCGAAGCGCGCGATAGCCCGCTCCCACGACGAAGGCGAAGAATAGCATCGTCACCACGGCGACCGTGAGGATCACCGAGAGCGAGATACGCATGGTTCCTCCCTCTCCGCTCATCAAGATCAACGAACCGAGCACGAGCGACACGACTCCGCCCACGGACAGGAGCCCGTGGCTCTGGACCTTCACGTCGACCAGGAACAGGAGCATCGCGAAGAGGATCAGGAACACGCCGGTCAGGTTGACCGGAAGCGCCTGGAACGCGAGAAACGCGAGAAGGATGCAGATCCCTCCGACGATGCCGGGCAGGATGGCTCCCGGATTCGAAAGCTCGAAGAGGAGCCCGTAGAAGCCCAGGATGAACAGGATGTACGCGACGTTCGGATCGATGATCCGCCCGAGCAGCTTCTGTCGCCAGCTCGCGCCCATCTCGTGACGGACCGCGTCACGCGTGTGGAGCGTGCGCGCGAGCCCCGCGACCGTCACCGTCCGCCCGTCCATCTTCCTCGACAGCTCGTCGAGATCGCGCGCGACGTAGTCGACGACGTGGAGCTTCAGGGCTTCGTCCTCGGGGAGCGAGCCCCCTTCGCGGACCGCCTTCTCCGCCCAGTCGGCGTTCCGGCCGCGCTGGGTGGCGAGCGAGCGGATGTAGCTGACCGCGTCGTTCTGCACCTTGCGCTTCATGTCCTTCTGGACGTCCCCGCCGCCGAGATTGACCGGCGTGGCCGCGCCGATCGAAGTCCCGGGCGACATCGCGGAAACGTGCGCCGCGTAAGCGATGAAGGTCCCCGCCGAGGCCGCGCGGCTGCCCGCGGGGGCGACGTAGACCACGACCGGGACCTCGGAGATCAGGATGCGCTTGATGATGTCGCGCATCGCGGTGTCGAGCCCGCCGGGCGTATCGAGCCGGATCACCAGCGCCTCGCGCTTGTCGCGCTCCGCGCGTCCGATCGCCTGCACGATCACCTGCGCCGAGATCGGCTGGATCGCGCCCTCGATCGTGAGCACGTCCATGACCGGCCTGTCGGATGGGGCGGTGGGAGCCGCGGGCTTGGCGCCGAGAAGCACGAGCGCCGCGCACGCTGCGATCAGGACTGTGGGCAGGAAGCGGTTCACCTCAGCTCCGCCCCTTCGTCCCCTGCACCGCCTCCGGGCGCCGGATCCGGTTCTTCTCGTCCACGAAGACGATCGTCGGAACGTGGCGCAGCAGCTCCTCGCGCTCCATCGCCGCGTAGGCGAGGATGATCACGGTATCGCCCACGTGCGCCAGGCGCGCCGCGGGGCCGTTCAGGCACACGACGCCCGAGCCCCGCGGTCCGCGGATGGCGTAGGTGTCGAAACGCTGCCCGTTGTTCACGTTCAGGATCTGCACCTGCTCGTTCGGGAGGATGTCGGCCGCGTCCATGAGATCCGCGTCGACCGTGACCGAGCCCTCGTAGTTCAGGTCCGCCTCCGTGACGGTGGCACGGTGGATCTTCGACTTGAAGGCGTTCAGGCGCATGCGAGCACGGCCTCCCGCGCCACGGCGAAGTGACGCTCCGGCGCGGCGGAAGGCACGGCGCACCCGGGACCCAGGATGAACCGCATGCCCTGGGACTCCTCGATCGCCGCGCGCGCCTGCGCCTCCACGTTCTCGGACGGGCCCTGGACCATGACACGCTCGTGGTCGATCCCGGTCAGCAGCGTCTTCGTTGTGGCCTTCCGCATTTCGGTGATCGAGGGGTTGCCGGGCTCGTGATCCGCCCAGGACACCACGGCGACCGGATAATCCAGGAATTCGCGCACGAAGGCGTTCGGGCCGCAGACATGGATGGTGTTGAAGAAGCCCCGTTTCGCCTCCTCCAGCACGCGGAGATCGTACGGACGCCCGAACTCCTCGAGCAGCGCCTTGTCCATCCGGCTCGAGTTGCCGTAGTCGGTGGTTGCGAAGAAGATCCCCGAGGCACCGCGCTGCATCGTCTCGCGCGTGAAGGAGACGAAGGTGTCGGTGATGGCGCGGAGGGCGCCGTGGACACGCTCCCCATGGTTCCGGAGGTGGTCCACGAAGCGCGCGTCGTCGTTCATGAGATCCGCGGCGATGGAGAGCGGATTGAACACGGTCATGAGCCAGTCGGTCTCGCCCTGGATCTCGGTGGCGATCCGTTCTTCGGCGTCGAGGATCTCGGCGAGCGTTCCCTTGGAGGGGTTCAGCGCGCGGATCTTGTCCCAGTCCTGGGGCTCGCGCACGGGGGAATGGACCACCTTCGGCTTGTCGAGCGGACCTTTGCCCGGGCGCGCGGTCTTCACGCCCCAATCTTCCACATGGTAGGATGCGCGCGGGTTCACCTTCATGAAGTCCCAGTTGTGTTTCCGCTGGAATTCGAGCATCGCTTCCGCCAGCTCCTGCGCCGTTCCCTCACGGTCGTAGAAATGGCGCCAGAACGACATCGGTGGCCGGTCGGTGCGCTCACCCTGGATCGTCTTCCGGGTCCGCTCACGGCGGGTCATGGTCATTCGATGCCTCTCGGGGCTACCCTGAGTGCTTGCAAGTCGTTACCGTGTGGGTGCAAGATTCCGATGGTACACGGAACGCTCACCCCCCACAAGGCCGCGTCGAACTCCATTTGGATGATCATGAAGGCGCCCGCCGCCCCCTACCCCCTACGCCAGCGCGTCCGGGGGCGTGAAGGGCTGCGGCACGCGGACCGGGTGGCCCAGCACGCGCCCGTAGAATTCCTCGTACAGGGGAATGACGGTTCCGACGTCGTAGCGCTCGATCGCCGTGCGCCGCGAGGCCTCGGACATGGCGGCCTGCCGCTTCGCGTCGGAGAGGACCTCGATCGAGCGGCGCGCCATGCCCGCCACGTCCCCTACCGGCAGGAGATAGCCGGTCTCGCCGTTGCGCACCAGCTCGGGCAGCCCCTCGGCGGCCGTCGCAATGACCGGCACTCCCGCCGACATCGCCTCGAGCGCAGCCAGTCCGAAGCTCTCGTTCCTGCTCGGCAGGATGAAGAGGTCCGCGCAGCCGATGACCTCCTCCACCGCGTCGAGCTGCCCCAGCCAGCGGACCCACTTCGTGACGCCCAGCTCGTCCGCCACCTCGCGTGACGGCACGCGCTCGGGCCCGTCCCCCACGAGGAGAAGCCGGCTCGGGACCTCGCGCCGCACCGCGGCGAAGACCCGCACGACGTCGGGGACGCACTTGCTGGGGCGGAAGTTCGAGATGTGGAGAAGCAGCCGCTCGCCCTTCTTCGTGAAGCGGTCCTTGGAGCAGCCGCCCTCCGGGCGGGGGGCGAACCGTGCCGTATCCACGAAGTTCGGGATCACCTCGATCGGGCGCTCCAGGTCGAACACCTCGAGCGTCTTCTCGCGGAGAAAGCTCGAGACTGCGGTCACGCCGTCGCTCTGCTCGATCCCGAACCGGGTCAGCTTGTGAAAGGACGGATCGCTTCCCACCAGCGTGATGTCGGTGCCGTGCAGCGTCGTCACGATCTTGAGCTTGCTGGACTTGGCCACCTGGCGCGCGAGATAGGCGCACACCGCGTGCGGCACCGCGTAGTGCGCGTGGAGCATGTCGAGCTGGTACTCGTCCGCCACCTCGGCGAGCTTCGCGGCCAGCGCCAGGGTGTAGGGCGGATACT
>JAYUAE010000226.1:0-2970 GCA_043741515.1 Candidatus Eiseniibacteriota bacterium
GTGGCGCCCGCGAGAAGCACGTCCTCCGTCGGCGCCATGTCGGCCATCGAGCACCCGGCGTTGAGGTCCGGCAGGATGACCGTCTGACCCGGCGCGCTCAGGATGTCCGCGCTCTCGGCCATGAAGTGGACCCCGCAGAATACGAGGAATTCCGCGTCGGTCCTCGCCGCTCCGAGCCTCGCCAGCTTGAAGGAATCGCCGGTCACGTCCGCGTGAGCGATCACGTCGTCGCGCTGGTAATGGTGGCCCAGAATGACGCCGCGCCGCCCCAGGGCCTCTTTGGCCGCGCGGATGCGCTGGTCGAGAACTTCATCGTCCAGGCGGAGATAGGGCTCCGGTACCGTTCGAACGCTCATGAGCCGATCATTATTGGGATGTGAATTTCCCTGGGTCAAGGGCTTCAAGCCCGCATCTCAAGATGCTGAGGGGGGCATCCCCGGAGAGCGAAGGCTTCTCGCGCAGCCGGCAATCCTCCAACATGATAAGGGGAAGGAGCTTGACCCGGTCCCAGGTGTGCGCGAGAATGGGCCGCTTACCCAACCCCAAACCATTTAGATGCGGAGATTACGTTGAAGGCGATCCCTAACGACTTTTCGATCCACGTGGCCACCGTCAACGGCTCGGGCAGCCAGACGGCAAACACGACTTTGCTCCGGGTCATCTTCCAGATGGGCGTCCCCGTGTCCGGGAAGAATCTCTTCCCCTCGAACATCGCGGGGCTTCCCACCTGGTTCACGATCCGCGTCAGCGATCACGGCTACCTGGCCCGGACGCGGCGAAATGACGTGCTCGTGGCCATGAATCCCGAAACCTCGGTCGAGGATATCGGCGCCATGGGGCCCGGCTCGATCCTCATCTTGAACGAGGGCGTCCCCACCCCGCACATTCCGGACGACCGGGCCGTCTACAAGATCCCCTTCAACAAGCTCGTCGAGCCGCTGGTCGCGGATGCCAAGCTGCGGAAGCTCGTGGTGAACATGATCTACGTCGGCGTCGTGGCGCATCTGCTCGGAATCGATCTCGAGGAAGTGGATCGCGCGCTCAGCGCGCAGCTGGGGAAGAAGCCCAAGGCGCTCGACATGAATCGCGCCGCGGTGAGGGCCGGAGCGGACTACGCCGCGCAGAATCTGAAACCCGCGCCCTTCCGGGTGGAGCGCCGGGACAAGACGGCCGGAAAGATCCTCATCGAGGGGAATCAGGCGGGCGCGCTCGGCGCTCTGTTCGGCGGCGTGACGTTCCTCTCCTGGTATCCCATCACGCCGTCCTCGAGCCTCGCGGAGTCGCTGCAAGGGTACCTCGAGCGATACCGGCGCGACCCGAAGACGGGCGAGGCCACCTTCGCGGTGGTCCAGGCGGAAGACGAGATCGCCGCCATCGGGATGGTGCTCGGCGCCTCGTGGACCGGAGCGCGGGCCATGACGACGACCTCGGGCCCGGGCCTTTCGCTCATGACCGAGTTCACCGGATTCGCCTATTACGCCGAGATCCCTGCCGTGATCTGGGACATCCAGCGGGTGGGACCGAGCACCGGGCTTCCCACGCGGACGTCGCAGGCGGATCTGCTCTCGGTGGCATTCCTCTCCCACGGCGACACCAGGCACGTCATCCTCCTGCCGTCGTCGGTGGAGGACTGCTACTCGTTTGGAATGATGGCGTTCGATCTCGCCGAGCGGCTGCAGGCGCCGGTTTTCGTGCTCTCGGATCTGGACCTCGGGATGAACATCTGGATGTCGGAGCCGTTCCGCTATCCGGACAAGCCCTGGGACCGGGGCAAGGTGCTCGGCGCCGAGGAGCTGGCCAAGGTGGCGAAATTCGAGCGCTACCGCGATCTGGACGGCGACGGCATTCCCTACCGGACGCTTCCGGGCACCGACCATCCGCTCGCGGGCTACTTCACGCGCGGGTCCGGGCACGACGAGAAGGCCTCCTACACGGAGAGTCCGGAGACCTACAAGCGCGTCATGGACCGCCTCGCCAAGAAATACGAGACCGCGCGCGCCTACGTGCCCGCGCCGGTCATCGATCGGGTGAAGGGGGCCGAGACCGGCGTCCTGGGCTTCGGGTCGAGCCACTGGGCGATCGTGGAAGCGCGCGACCGTCTCGCGGAGGACGGTCTCAACCTGAGCTACCTGCTCCTCAAGGCGATCCCCTTCACGAAGGACGTGGGAGGCTTCATCGAGTCCATGAAGCAGGTCTACGTCGTGGAGCAGAACCGGGACGGCCAGATGAAGGCGCTGCTCTGCATGGAATATCCCGAGCTGGCCCACAAGCTGCGGTCCATCCTCCACTACGACGGGCTCCCGATCGACGCCCAGTCGATCGTGGATCAGGTGCGGGAGCGGGAAGGAGCGCTGGCCCGATGACACCGGTCGAAAGCAACGGCAAAAACCGCATCGGCCTCACCGTCGCCGACTATCGCGGCGCGAAGTCAACGCTCTGTCCCGGCTGCGGCCACGACGCCATCACGGGAAGCATCATCCAGGCGGCCTTCGAGGCGGGCCTTCAGCCGCACCTGGTGGCCAAGCTCTCGGGAATCGGCTGCTCCAGCAAGACGCCCGCGTACTTCCTGAGCCGTTCGCACGGATTCAACGCGGTGCACGGGCGCATGCCCTCCATCGCAACCGGGGTTTCGGTCGCGAACCGCTCGCTGACGCTGCTCGGTGTCTCGGGAGACGGCGACACGGCCTCGATCGGTCTGGGCCAGTTCCTTCACCTGGTGCGGCGCAACGTGCCGCTCCTCTACATCGTCGAGAACAACGGCGTGTACGGCCTCACCAAGGGCCAGTTCTCGGCCACGGCGGATGCAGGCAGCAAGAGCAAGCGCGGCGCCACCAACACTGACACCGCCATCGACCTGGTGTCGCTGGCGCTGCAGATGGGGGCGAGCTACGTGGCGCGCAGTTTTTCGGGCGACAAGGAACAACTCGTGCCGCTCATCAAGGGCGCGCTGCGCCACGGCGGTGCGGCACT
>JAYUAE010000227.1:0-6986 GCA_043741515.1 Candidatus Eiseniibacteriota bacterium
GCTGGACTACCCGTGGGTGAAGGTGCGCTACAAGCTGAACGGGGCGAACCAGGTGCTCTACTTCGGCGACCACGACAACAACCCGACCACCCCGCCGCAAGAGAACCTGACCAAGGGCGTGCCGGAGTTACTGGTGACCGCAGCCGGGCGTAAGGGCCTGGGCGCGAAAGCGGTGACCGTGGAAGCCGTGAAGTGGCCGCTCACGCCGGTTCCCGGGTCGGTCTACGCCGAAGGCGACATGAACTTCAACGGCAATTCGTTCTATATCGACGGGCATGACCACAACCCGACCGCGCCCTTTGACACGGTCTCGGGGGCGGCGCCGTTACCCGGCATCTCGTCTCCGACCAACGCGACCTCGATCGCGAACGCGCTCACGGCGCAGCAGCTCGACAACGTGGAGGGGTCGGGGGGTGACCCCAGCGTGCGGACGTCCTCCTTGAATCTGGACCTTGCCGCCATCGCGGCTTCCTGGGCCCAGATCGCGGATCTCAATTACCCGGGCGGCACCAGCAACCCGGACCTCTCCACCTGGGGCACGATGTCGAATCTGAAAGTGGTCCACGTCGCGGGCGATCTCACCATCACTTCGAACGGAGACGCCGCGGGCGTTCTGATCGTGGACGGGGACCTTCATCTTGGCGGCACGGTCAACTACAACGGCATCATCATCGTGCTGGGGAACGTGGACATCCAGGGTGGCGGTAACGCCAAGAACATCGTGGGCGGCATGATGGTGCAGGGCACGGTGACCGGCACGACGAACGTGGCCGGCAACGTCAAGCTCATGTACTCGAGCGCGATGATCAACCAGCTCTACGCGCTCACGCGCTACCAGATCTCGTCCTGGATCGATCAGTAGCGGGCGCTCCCCTTCCTTCGCGGGCGCGTCGCGCAGGCCGCTCTCACTGATACACCCAGTAGTGGAAGGGCGCGTAGTCTCCGCCGTCCTTCGGGTCTTCCCTCCGGATCTCCAGCGTGGGCCGCTCGCGCGTGATCAGCCTGCCCGGGATCAGGAATGAGGGTTCCACCCACGCGCTCTCCGAGCGCGCGATCGTCCAGATTCCGGCAACAGCCTCGTCCACCTTCACGCTGAGACGGTTCCGGTACCAGGCGTCGGTCCGCATGATCAGCACGGCGTCTTTACCGGGGGTCACGGCCACATGGAAGCGCTCCCAGCCGAAGATCTTTCGCCCCGCGTCCGTTATCGGACGTGTCGGCCGGTCGGTGTACGAGTACTGGCGAGGAATGTCGCGCAGGAGCACGGACGGACGGTCCCTCCACTTCGAGCGCTTGTCGTCGTACTCGTATCCGTATGGTTTCCACTCGTGCCGGCGCTCGTCATCGAGCCAGGCGAGATCGAAGGTGTCCCGGATCGTCTTGCCCGCGATCTCCGGATGGGGCAGCACCACCGAGTCGGCGGATGCCACGTCGATCCACTCGGCGGGGTAGGCCACCTGGTCGTCTTCGCCGCAGATCGTGTTGTAGCCCAGGTGCGCTCGAAAGATCTCGGGACCCAGGACCCCGATCGACTGAAAATACGGAAACCACTCGGTGTAGATGGCGAAGTAGGTCGGTCTTCGCCCGGGCGGGAGCCTGCGCAGCTTCTCGAACATGCAGCCGATGCCGGAGCGATACGCCCTGGCGAACCCTTCCGTGGTCAGTCCCAGCATGTCCACCGTCGAGCGATTGCCGTAGTAGGCGATCGCGCCCGCGTCGTTCATCCCGATGACCGCCTTCTCCGGAATGTTGCGCGCGACCCACCGGCCGGTTCTGACTTGTTGGTGCAGGATGTTCTCGCAGTTGTGCCCGTAGAACTGGATCACTCGGTCGTAGGTCCGGGTCGGGATGGGGGACCAGGCGATGAGCGGCGCCGCCACGGCGAGCGCCGCAAGGGGAGCGCCGAGAGGTCGAGGAAGCCGGGTCCACGCGAGGGTCGCAGTGCGCGCGATTCCGGCCGCCAGCACGGCGAGGAGCGCCGGATAGAAACCCTGCTGGTAGCGGTAGTAATGGACGGACCAGGCGACCGGAAGGGAATCTACCAGGATCGCGGCCGGGAAGAGCAGGAAGAACACGCGCCCGTCCGCCCAGGGACGGCGGCGCGGCACGAAGGAGAAGAGCGCGAAGAGAAGGAGCGCTGCCGTGGACGGAACCCAGTAGCGCGCGATCATGACTCCGTTCGGCAGGAGCTCGAGCCATGAAAGGTAGGACTTGAGGATCGCAAGCCAGACGCCGGGCGAGTGGATCAGGAACGAATGCCGGATATCGGCGTGCGGCTCGGCGAGGATGGACTTGGCCTGCGAGCTGGTGGATTCGATCGAGCCCGAGATCGCGAGGTTGATCAGGAACGGCAGGGCCGCGGCCGCTAGGGGGAGCGCCAGCAAGGCGCTCCAGAAGCGCGGGAGCGCGCCGGACCGCGTGGCGCGCCACCGGTCGAACGCCATCGCGATGCCGAGCACGCCGCTCAGCACGGCGCCCTCGGGTCGCGAGGCCGCGAGCAGAAACAGGAGCCAGCGCAGCCGCGGGAAGCGCGCCTCCTCGCGCTCGGCGAGGTAGATCCAGAGCGTCGCAAGGAGGACCGAAGCGTAGAGCCCGATTTCCATCCCGCTCATGTACCCCCAGAGCAGCTGGGGACTCGCGAGGAAGAGAGCCACCGCGAGCAGCATCCCCAGCGGACCGCCGAGCGAGCCCCCGAGCCGCGCCACGAAGAGGGCGCTCACGAGGAGCGCGAGAGCGCCGAGGGCGAGCGCCCATGCGATCGCGAAGGTGGGGCCGAGCGGCGTCAGGTGCGGCGGCAGGAGCAGGAAGGGCCAGAGAAGGCTGGTCGCTCCCGTCGTGGCCGCGTTCCCCGGCGTGTAGACGAAGGGATGCCCCTGCGCGATGGCGCGCGCGTACTGGAGGTAGATGAAGCTGTCGTCGAGCGGCAGGGAGAGCTCGCCCCCCGTGATCACGCGCTCCGCGCGCAGAAGGCGGCCCACCTGATAGCAGACGTAGGCGACCGAAATGAGGCCGATCAGGAGCGTCGGCCGGCGCCGCGCGAACCGGACGATTCGGGAGATCATCGTGGCGGGGCGGCGCGCTTCGCGGCTGTCCCCAGTATCGAATCCGCCCTGGCGGTCTCGCGCACGCGATAGAGCGGGAGGCGGGAATCTCCCACCGGCTCCGTGCGGAAGAGCGGCAAGAGCCCTGGATCCTCCCGGGTGAGATAGACAGGTCGCCGCCGGATGTTTCGCGCGATGAGCCGGTTCATCATGACGTCGAGATTACCGGGGTAGGGGGGCACCGCCAGGGACGGATAGAAACGGGCCAGGTGGCTCAGGTACCAGGGCCAGACCAGGAGATACTTGTAGGCGACCACCAGCTCCGGGTGGCTCTTCTTGAAGTCGGTCGCCTTGTAGAACCAGAGCGCGAAAGTGCGCCCATCGTACTCGCTCACGATGAGCGCGTTGGGCTCGACGCTGGAGAGGCTGTGCTGCGCGTAGAGGTAGGGGGTCAGGTCCCCGGACGCGTCCACGTTTCGCCAGTTCGAGGCGAAGCCGATCACGACCGAGAGGAGCAGGATGCCCGCGAACGCGGCGCGCGCCCGCCGGAGGGTCGCGGCGCGCTCCCAGAGCGTGGCCCAGCCCGCGCCCGCCAGAGCGGCCGCGATCAGCCCCGCCGGCATCCAGTACCCCACGTCGTCTCCGATCGCATAGACCGAGAGGAGCGCCAGCGAGGCCAGGAGCGCCAGCCAGACCGCCGTCCCGGCGCGTGGGCGGCGGATTGCCGACGCGAGCATCCCGGCCGCCAGGATCAAGAGGCCCCACCCGAAATCCATTCCCCAGCGGCCGGGCACGAGATGCCGGGCCGCTCCCCAGAGGTCGCGTGAGAAGAAGTTGCGGGCATACTGCGCCCCGCTCAGAACCCACCACAGGCGTCCCGGAGTGGCCGGGGATCCCCAGGAAAACTCCGGATTCAGGGACGCCCGCACCGGCAGGTAGAGGTCGAGGGTCAGCCCCCAGAAGATGAGAACGGGCAAAAGAACCGCTCCCAGGAGGCCGATCTTACGGGAGCGGGCGAATCTCCACGTCACGAAGCAGAGCGCGGGGGAGACGGCCAGCAAGAGCAGGTGGTTCGTGAGCCCGAGGCCGAACAGATACGCCGCGAGCAGGAGCCGTCGCAGATCCCGCTCGCGCTCGGCCTCGACCAGGAGCCAGAGGATCGCGCCCAGGAACGCGGCGTTCAGCGTGTAGACCTCGGCGAGAACGCTCTGGCTCCACGCGCCGCGCGAAGACGCGTAGAGAAGGGCGCAGGCCGCGGCGCAGAAAGCGCCGCCCAGGCCGCGGGCCCCGTCGGGGGCCAGCGCGCAGGCCAGGCGCGCGAGGAAGTAGACGCTCGCCGCTGCCGCGAGCGCCGCGACCAGGTTGATCCGGAACGCGATGGTCCCGAGCGGCAGGAAGGTCGCGAGGCGGCCCAGCAGGACAAAGAGGGGGTAGCCGGTCGGATGAGGAATGCCGAGTGTCGCGGAGGCAGCAAGCAGATCGCCCGAGTCCTCGCCGAGATTCATCCAGGCGACCGTCGGCGAGAGCGTGAGGGCGTAAGCCCAGAGCGCGGCGAGGGCGGCAACCCAGGCGGCGCCCCGGACACTTCGGAGCATGGGCGCAACGTATAGCAAGCGCGCCGCGTGGGGTCAACGCCACGCGCGTCGCGTCGCGCGCATGAAGCTCGAGACGCAGCGGCTTTGTTTGCGCCGCCGGCTCGAAAGACGGCTCAGGGATGACCGGGCGTGCGCGATGCAATGTGACGGGACGCGGGCATGGCAAAGCGCGTGGGAGCGGGAGTGACCGCGTAAGGCGTTATGTGCAAATAGCTTACATTGCAGCGAGGACTGAATGTGGCATGGAACTTGCTCGACGTGGTCCATGCGAACCGCTGCAGGTGGACGCGGGGCGCACAACCAATTCACAACCTAAGCGGAGCGGATCATGTTCGGTAAGAAAAAGAGCACGGTAGGGCTCGATATCGGATCCAGCTCAATCAAGGTCGTCGAGATCACGCACGAGCGGTCCGGTGACCGCCTCGTCAACTTCGGAGTCTCCGAGCCGCTCTCCGAAGCCATCGTGGATGGGGAGATCATGGACCGGCAGCTGGTCCATGAGGCGATCTCGAATCTCATCGAATCGCGCCAGATCCGGAACCGGGTCGTCGCGACCGCCGTCTCGGGTCGCGCGGTGATCGTGAAGAAGATCCTCATGGACCGCCTCAGCGAGGAAGACGCGAAGGAAGCGATCCAGTGGGAGGCGGAGCAGCACGTTCCGTACGACATCAACGACGTGTCGCTCGACTTCCAGATCATCAATCCGAACGTGGACCAGAAGAAGATGCAGGTGCTCCTGGTGGCTGCGAAGAAGGAGATGATCCGGAACCACGCGGAGATCATCCGCGAAGCGGGTCTGATCCCCGTCATCATCGACGTGGACTCCTTCGCCATCCAGAACTGCGTCGAGGCCAACTACGATCTGAGACCCGACGAGGTGGTCGCGCTCGTGAACATCGGAGCCGAGATCACCAACGTGAACATCGTCGAGGACCAGGTGCCGCACTTCACGAAGGACCTCTCGGTGGGCAGCAACGCCTTCGTCGAGGGGATCCAGCGGCGATACAACGTGAGCCAGGGCGACGCCATGAACGCGCTCCGCGGCCGCGGCGACTCGTCGATCGACGTCGCCCCGATCATCCAGGCCGCATGCGAGGACCTCTCGGTGCAGCTCGACCGTGCGATCGCGTACTTGAAGTCGTCCGGAGAGACCGAGCACGTGGACCGGATCCTTCTCTCGGGGGGCTCGGCACGGGTGCCGGGACTCCAGGAATTCCTGCACTCGCGCCATCAGGTGCCGGTGGAGGTCGTGAATCCGTTCCAGAAACTGAGCTACGACGAGAGCCTGTTCAACGGTGATTCGGTGGAGAACGTGGGACCCGCGCTCACCGTCGCGATCGGCCTCGCGCTCCGATAGGGGGATCCAATCCATGATTCGCATCAACCTGCTGCCCCGCGAGGAACGCCAGACCCGGCGATCCATCCAGATGCCGAAGATCGGCTCGCTGATGCCGGTCTTGGTGTTGCTCCTCGTGATCGCGCTCTTCGGAGCGGTCTCGGTGTTCCAGACGCTGCAGATCGGGCGTTTGAAGGCCGACATCGCGCGGGCGGAGCAGGAATCGGACAAGCTCAGGCCGCAGATCCAGACCATCCAGGACCTCACGCAGAAGCGCGAAGAGTTGCAGCGCCGCTTGAACGTGATCCAGGACCTGGACAAAACGCGTCTCCAGCGGGTGATGCTCGTTGATGAGCTGAGCCGCTGCGTGCCGGAGCATCTCTGGCTCACGAGCTATGAGGAGACAGGCAACAAGGTCCAGATCGAGGGTGTGACCTTCTCGAACCTGCTCGTGGCCGATTTCATGACCCGGCTGGAAGCGAGCCCCCTCTACGGAAGCGTGGACCTGCTCATCGCGGAGAAGGGCCAGATCGACCAGCGCAACGTGGTGAAGTTCAAAGTCACCGCGTTGATGACCTTGTAGCCCGACAGGCGCCCGGGGGAGGACGATGGACATCAAGGATCCAAGAACCCAGAAGCTGATTCTGATCGGAGCCGGGGTCGGCATCCTGGTCTACTTCTATCTGATCGCGAGCTACGTGCCGTTCAACTATCCGGCGCGGGCGAAGGAGATCGGAACGCTGAAGGCGGATTACACCAAGACGATGAGCGAGCTCACCAAGGCGCAGCAGCTCGTGAACCGGCTGCCCGAGCTCAAGAAGGAGTTCGAGCTCCTGAACCAGCGCTGGACGGTGGCGCAGGAGCTTCTGCCGTCGCAGAAGGAGGTCGCGAGTCTTCTCCGCAAGGTGACGATCGCGGGACAGGAATCGGGCGTGCACTTTGTTCTCTTCAAGCCGGGCGACCCGAAACCCTCCACCTACTTCACCGAGAATCCGGTGCAGGTCTCGGTGACGG
>JAYUAE010000228.1:0-2964 GCA_043741515.1 Candidatus Eiseniibacteriota bacterium
CGACTGGCTCAAGCTCGTGAAGAGCCCGAACGCCCGCAGCAAGATCCGGCACTGGCTCAAGGCGTCCGAGCATGCCGACTCGGTCTCCCTGGGCAGGGAGATGCTCGACCGCGAGCTGCGCCGGCGCAGGCTCACGCCTCCGGCCGACACGCCGCTCGAGCAGCTCGCCCAGGCGCTCGGTTACGGCGACGTGGATCAGCTCATGGGCGCGCTCGGGCGGGGGAGCGTCTCGATCTCGCAGGTGATCCAGCGGTGGTTCCCACAAGGGGTCGGGCCGGTGCAGCGGTTCAAGGAGGCCTCGCTCGATACGATCCGCGCGATCACCCGGAGGCCGGGCCGCGGCGTGCGGATCCAGGGGGTCGACAATCTCATGATCACCTACGCCAAGTGCTGCCAGCCGGTGCCGGGCGATCCGGTGGTGGGGATCGTGACGCGCGGCCGGGGCGTGACCGTGCACCGGACCGACTGCCCGAACACGTTCGAGGACCGGGTCGCTCCGGAGCGCCGGCTTCTGGTGGACTGGGACGCGGCACCGGAGGATTCGTTCGTGGTGAAGCTCTCCGTGTACGGCATGGACCGGAAGAGCCTCCTCGCGGACATCGCGAAGGCGATCTCCACGACGAACACGAACATCCGGACCGCGGGGATCAAGGCGCGCGATCGGAACGCGCGGGGCGCGTTCGTGGTCGAGGTGCGCGATCTGAGCCATCTGCGGATCGTCATGCGCGCCATGGAGCGGGTCGAGGGGGTGGAGTCGGTGGAGCGCGAGGAGATCTTCGGGAAGCCGCCGCGGCCGGGGGAGGCCGACGTGGCCTCGTGAAGGCTCTCTTGCAAAGGGTCGGCCGCGCGGCGGTTCGCGTGGATGGAGACGAGATCGCCCGCATCAGGGGCGGCCTCGTGATCCTCTTCGGGGTCGCGGCCGGGGACGGGCCGGGCGCCGAGGAGAAGCTGGCGCTACGCTGCGCCGAGCTCCGGATCTTCGAGGACGAGCGGGGTAGAATGAACCGGTCGGTGCGCGAAACCGGAGGCGAAGCGCTGGTCGTGCCCCAGTTCACGCTGGTCGCAGACACCACGCGCGGGAGGCGGCCGAGCTTCGACGGCGCCGCGGCGCCGGAACGCGCGGAGCGAGCCTTCGTGGCGTTCTGCGAGGCGCTCGCGGCGCTCGGGGTCCCCACCCGCCGGGGCAGGTTTGGAGCTTCCATGGAGGTGGAGCTGGTCAACATGGGTCCCGCGACCTTCCTGCTGGAAAACGTTTCCGGGCCCTGAATCGAGCCATGCAGACCAATCTGCTGAATCCTTTCGGACCCCGCATCATCCTCGCCTCGGCGTCGGCGCGAAGGCGCGAGCTCCTCATGCTCGTGGGCGCGCACTTCGATTGCTTCCCGGTGGACGTGGACGAATCGCCGTTGCCCGAGGAGCGGGCCGAGGCTCATGTGCTGAGGCTCGCCGAGAGCAAGGCGCGAACGGCGCTCGAGCGGGGCGCCGGGCGGGCCCATGCGGACCTGTCGTTTCTGCTGGGCGCCGACACCGTGGTCGCGATCGACCGCGAGATCCTGGGCAAGCCGGGCACCGCCGCGACCGCCGTCTCGATGCTGCGCCGCCTCTCGGGGCGGGTGCACGAGGTCTGGACCGGGCTCTCGCTCGTGCACTCGGGGGACGGCCGCGGCGTGACGCAGGCGGTGCGGAGCATCGTGAAGTTCGCCCCGCTGGGCGAGGACGAGATCGGGCGCTACGTGGCGACCGGGGAGCCGCTGGACAAGGCGGGAGGGTACGCCGTGCAGGGACGGGGCGCGCTCTACGTGGAAGCGATCGAAGGCTCGTATTCGAACGTGGTTGGCCTTCCGCTATCGCATCTGAAGCACGCCATGAAACTCCTGCTGGAGACCCCGGCGCGCCGGGAGGCTTGAATCGGGCCCAAGTACCGGTGGTGAAACGAGTTCGCAAAGCCGTCGTTGACAAGCCCTCCCGGCCGGCAGTACCCTTCGAGGTTTACACCATCTTTTTCACAGGAGGTCTGGTTCATGGGCACGTACAACGTACGCGCCTCGGAAATCGTTCAGGACTGGTACGTCGTGGATGCCGAGGGGCAGATCCTGGGCCGTCTCGCGAGCGAGATCGCGAGTGTGCTCAAGGGAAAGCGCAAGCCGAACTATTCCACGCATCTGGACGTGGGGGACCACGTGGTCGTGGTCAACGCGGAGAAGATTCGCGTGACCGGCCGGAAGCGTGACGAGAAGATCTATTTCAGGCATTCGCTGTATCCGGGCGGGCACAAGCTCACCCGCTTCCGCGACGTTCAGGCCGACAAGCCGGAGGAGATCATCCGGCTCGCGGTGAAGGGGATGCTCCCCAAGAACACGCTGGGGCGCGCGATGATCAAGAAGCTCAAGATCTACGCCGGAACGGAGCATCCGCACGTCGCGCAGGCGCCGCGGCCGCTGCTTCTTCCCGGCTCCAATCGTAGGGAGGCGAGTTCAAGCACATGAGCGATTTTCTCGGAACAGGCCGCCGGAAGACCTCGATCGCGCGCGTCCGCCTCATGGCGGGCACGGGCAAGCGCACGGTCAACGGCAGGGACCTCGATCAGTACTTCTCGCGTCTGGCCCTGAGCCGGATCGCGGTGCAGCCCCTCGTCTCCAGCAACAACACGGACAAGTACGACCTCGTCGCGAACGTTCGCGGGGGCGGCTTGACGGGCCAGGCGGGAGCGATCTCGCTGGGCGCGGCACGCGCGCTTCTGCGCATCGATCCCTCGCTTCGCGGACCGTTCGGCAAGGAAGGGCTCCTCACGCGCGACTCGCGGATGAAGGAGCGGAAGAAGTACGGGCAGGCCGCGGCCCGGAAGCGGTTCCAGTTCTCCAAGCGGTAGGCTCGAAGCGGTAACGGCAGGACGCGGGCGCGAGGAGGATTCGAGCGCCCGCCATCACTCACGCTCCGGATTGCAAGGCCGGTCTCCCCATGTGG
>JAYUAE010000229.1:0-6965 GCA_043741515.1 Candidatus Eiseniibacteriota bacterium
GGAAGCAGCGTCTCCGTGCGGAGCGGAACCATGACGATGCCGGGGTGCAGGATCACGTGCCTGGAAGGGACCCCGCTCGCCTCGGGCACGCCGCGAAGCCGCGCCGCCAGATCGGCGACGCCGGCCGAGGCCACCTGGATCGCATGGAGCGAAGGCATCGCCAGCGCCACGCGATCCTCGTCCCACAGGCGAAGCGCGCGCGCGGGCTCGATCCACTCCCCGGACTCCAACTCTCCGGGCCAGACGTCCGGCGCCGGCGCGCCCTCGAGCTCGGCCAGGAAGAACATGGTGTTGAATCGCATCCGGCTGAACGGGGGCGTGACCCAGCGGCCCGCCGCCTCGAACACGGGGCGATCGAGCGAGAGCCCCAGGCGCTCCACCGAGGGCCAGAACTCGGCGTTCCCGTTCAGCACCTGCTCCCGCAGCAGGCGCTGGGCGTCGGCAGGCGGCACCGGCCCCTTGAGGCCCACAAGGAGCCCTACCTCCTCGAAGGTTTCGCGCACGGCGCAGCGGAGCATCGTGAGCTCGAGCGCCGGGTGATCGGTAGGGCCGTCCTCTCGCGCCACGCGGCCTCCCGGGAACGAATGGAAGCCACCCAGGAAAGGATTCGCCTCGGCGCGCTTGACCCAGAGCACGCGCAGCTCGGGGGCGCGCGCGATGAGGATGAGGCTCGCGGCGGGACGGAGCGGCGTGTCGCTCAACGCCTACTCGACGAGGACCGGAGGGAGCGCCATCCGGAGCGCCCGGATGTGGTCGGGGCCGATGCCGCAGCAACCGCCCACGATCTGCGCGCCGCGCGCGACCCAGCCGGCCGCGGTCTCGGCGAAGCGCTCGGGCGTCCACTCAGGATCGAAGCGCCACGTTCCCTCGGCCATGTTCGGCTCGCCGGCGTTCGGGTAGCAGCCGAGCGGAAGGCGGGTCTCGCGGGACATCTCGCCGAGGCAGTCCGCGACCGAGCCGGGCGAGACGCAATTCACGAGGATCGCGTCCGGCTTGAAGGGCTCGACCGCACGCACGGCGTCGGCCAGCGACTCTCCGTTCCAGATTTCGCGGCCGTTCTTGCGGCAGATGAAGCTGACCAGCACGGGGACCCCGGCCGGCTTGGCCCCGCGAAGGGCCGCCCGCGCCTCCGCGATGGAATTCATGGTTTCGATCAGGATGAGGTCCACGCCCTGCCGCGCCAGCCGGACCGCCTGCTCGGCGTGCTCCCGCTCCGCAAGGGCCGGCTCGGGAGCGAGGTCGGCACGGTAGCAATCCTCGAGCGGCGCGAGCGCGCCCGCCACCAGGACGTCGCGCTGGCCGCGCACCCGCGCCGCCGCCTCGCGCGCGAGCGCGATCGCGCGCTCCACGAGGCGGTCCACCTCCCCGGCGCGTCCCGCCTTTGCCAGCGCGCGCGGCGTGGTGCGGAACGTGTTCGCGGTGATGACGTCGGCCCCGGCGCGCACGTAGTCCTCGTGGATCGCCCGCACCGTGTCGGGCGCGTCCAGGAGCGCCTGCGCGCTCCAGAGCGGAAGCGGCGTCGGAACGCCGCGGCGTTCCAGCTCCGTCCCCAGAGCGCCGTCCAGGAGGATCATCTCGCCGCGATTCAGCCGGCTCTTCAGGGGATTGTGGATCATTCCGCGATCGAGGCCTCGTCCGACGAGCTGAGCCCGTGGAACTGCATCAGCTCCTCGATGACCGAGCGCCGCCGTTTCAGGATCGAGGTCATCGAGGTGTAGCCGTAGCGGAGGATGTGCTCGCGCTCGGCATAGCTCATCGTGGGATGGAGGAACATCATCACCTCGGCCGAGGAGGGCTCGATCCGATAGATCTTCACCTGTGGAAACTCCGCCTGCGCGCGCCGGATCTCGCCGTCCAGCCGCACGCGGGTCTCGATCCGCGAGGCCTGGTCCTGGATGAAGGACATCCCCTTCTCGGCGATCCGGGCGCACTTGCCGTCGCTCCCCGGAATGCAGACCGAGCTCCGGTCGTTCATGATGTTGAGCATCGGATTGATGATGAGGATCGTGTAGGCGCCCGCCTTGATCGCCACGTCGATGTGAGCGACACGTCCCGTGGATCCGTCGATGTAGTCGCGGCCCTGGATCCGGACGGGACGGAAGAAGAGCGGAATGGCCGAGGAAGCGGCCACCGCATCCGAGATCGGCACCTGGTCTGAGTCCGCGTTCGAGAAGATCCTTCGCGTGCCCAGGTCCAGATCGGTCGCCGGGATGAAGAGCTCGCGGTTCAGGCCGGCGAAGGAGTCGGTCTTGCCGAACGATTCCAGGAGCTGCCCGAAGAAGCGCTGGTAATTATCGAGCGCGAAGAGGCCGGGCGGCAGGCGCTCCTCGATGTGGTGCATGAATTCGAACGGGGACGGCCGCTGGTTGGTCCGGACGCATTTGATGAAGAAGCTGGGAATCGAGCCGATGCAGCCGATCACGGACTTCAAGATGGCCCAGCGGTTCGCCATGTAGAAGTCGCCGCGCTTGAACTCGAGCGAGGGCTCCGAGCCATGCAAAAGCCCCCAGTAGATCTTCCGCGCGGGGATACCCTTGGCGAGAAGCGAGGCGACCGAAGCCCCCGCGCTCACGCCCATGTAGATGTGGAAGCCGGTGCTCGAGAAGTCGAACCCGAGAAAATCGTCGAGGGCGGCGAGGCAGCCGATCTCGTAGAAGGCGCCCGTCATGCCTCCGCCGGTCAAGCTGAGCGCGATTTTCCCGCCGTCCGTGGCGGATGGAATCACGCTTCCCTCCCGGGGTAGCGGAAGAGGCGGTTCACGATGCGGTCCGCCAACCTCGGATAGATGACGTTCAGGAGTCCGGTCCATCGGTTCCGGCGCGGAACGTAGATCTCGGGCCTGGGCCGCTTGAGCGCACCCACGATTGCACGCGCCACCTCTTCGGGCTTGAGTATGGTTCCCGCCGGGCCCAAGCCCAGGGCCCGGCCGCGGTCGAGACGGGCCAGGAACTCGGTGTCGACCGCCGCCGGCAACACGAGCGCCACCCGGATGCCCCGGGGCAAGAGCTCCCTCCGCCACGCCTCCGTCATGCCGACGAGCGCGAACTTGGAGGCGTTGTAGAAGGAATAATACGGCACTCCGACCTTCCCCGCGAAGCTCGCGACGTTCACGACGACCGATTGTGCGCCCTTGCCCCCTTCCGTCCGGGCCGTCAGGGCTGAAAAAGCCGCGCGCGTGACCCGGAAGGCGCCGAGGACGTTCACCTCGAGGAGATCCTGGACCGAGCGGTCCTCGGCTTCGGTGAGCGAGGCCAGGTAGCCGATCCCCGCGTTGTTGACGAGGGCATCGAGTCCGCCGAAGCGTCGCACCGCCTCCGCCACCGCGCGCTCGGCGTCGGCAGGGTTCCGCACGTCGCCGGCGACGGCGATGGCCGCGCCGCCCCGGGATTCGATGGCGGACCGAAGGGATTCGAGCGGGGCCACACGGCGCGCGAAGAGCGTGAGATTCGCTCCCTCGCTCGCGAGAAGCTCGGCGGTGGCGCGGCCGATCCCACCCGAGGCGCCGGTCAGGAGGACCGAGCGGCCGCTAAGCTCCACTCACTTCGCTTTCGCCAGAGCGGGCTCCGTCGCCGCGGCCCTTGGGGCGCCGTTCGACGCGGTCGCGGGCCCGAGGTGCCGCACGAACCATTCGCGCAGGAAGTGGAGCCTGGCGATCCGGCGCGAGGGCGTCCCTCCGCGCGAGAGTCCGTGGCTCTCGCAGGGAAAGAGGACCATCTCCACCTCCCGGCGCAGGAGCTTGAGCGACGTGTAGATCTGCTCGGCCTCCTCCACCGGACAGCGGTGGTCTTCCAGGCTGTGTAGGATCAGGAGCGGCGTGCGGATGTTCTCCACGTAGGTGATCGGAGACATCCTCCGGTAATCGGGCGAATCCCTCCAGGGCTGATCCCCGAATTCGGGCACGGCGTCGTCGCTGAAATCGCCGGCGAGAAGGAGCGTCTTGAGGTCCACGACGCTCCGCTGCGTGGCCGCGGCCCGGAACCGGTCCGTGTGACCGACGATCCAGTTCGTCATGTAGCCGCCGTAGGAGCCTCCCGTGACGCCGAGACGGTCCGGGTCGATCTCGGGGTAACGCCGGAGCGCCTCGTCCACGACCCGCATCAGGTCATCGTAATCGGGACCGCCCCAGTCGAGCACGATCGCGCGCGTGAACGCTTCCCCGTAGCCCTGCGCCCCGCGAGGATTGGAGAAGAGCACGTAGAACCCGGCGCTCGCCAGCATCTGGAACTCATGGAAGAAGCAGGCGCCGTACTGAACGCGCGGCCCGCCGTGGATCTCGAGCACCATCGGATGCTTCGTCGTGGAGCCGGTATTGGGGGACTTCGGCGGCTTGAGCATCCAGCACTGCACGCGATGCCCCGCGGGCATGTCCACCCAGAACTCCTCGGGCGTTCCCACGGCGAGCGTCTCGAAGAGCTTCTCGGTCGGGCGCGCGAGCGGCGTGATGGTCCCGGTCTCAGGATCGAGACGCGCCACGGTGCCGGCGTCGGTGTGATCGCAGCGGACGACAGCGAGATCCTTGCCGGCCTTCCCGCCGTCCACCGCGAGCAGCGCCAGGGCGCCCGACGTGACGCGCCGCGGGCTGCCCCCCTTCGCCGGGACCGAATAGAGGTGGGTCGAGCCCTCGTCGCTCACGAGGTAATGGATGGTCGCTCCGTCCCCGGACCAGACCGGCGGCGCCGCGTCGTGGAAGTCGCGCAGATCGGTGCCCATGAGATCGAGCGCGGTCCGGTCGAAGTCGGAAGTTAGATTACGCGCCGGCCCTCCCTCCGGCGAGACCGTCCAGACATGGACGTTCTTCACGCCCCAGGCGTCCTGCTCGTCCTCGTTCGCCAGGAACGCGATCGATGAGCCATCCGGAGACCACGCAGGCGCGAAGGCGGCGCCGGGCTGCGGAGTGAGGTTCTTGGGCTCGCCCCCGGCGGAAGGGATGAGCCAGAGATCGCTGACGGTGGCGTGGTGGTCGGCGTCGGGCAGCCGGTTTGCCGGGACCACGAGCCACTTCCCGTCCGGAGACCACGCGGCGGAGCCGTGGTCCCATTCGCCGCTCGTGACCGCGCGCGCCTCGCCTGTCGCGAGATGGAGGACGTGCACGTGGAACCGCGATTTCGGCAGGAAGCCCTGGCCATCCTCCTTGTAATGGAGCCGCGTCAGATGCATGAAGGTCGGCGGCTTCGGGTCCTTCTTCTCCGCCTTCGCCTCCGCCGCCTTCCTTCCCGCGACCGAGCCCGGCAGATGCCCCGTCTCGGGCGGATCATTGCGGCGATAGCAGAAGGAGAGCCTGGATCCGTCCGGCGACCACGCGAGCCCCCCGACCCGCCCGTCGAGATCGGTCAGCCGCTCCGCCTCTCCGCCTTCGAGGGACAGACGATAGATCTGCGGCTTCTTGTCGCGGCGGTCGGAGACGAACGCGATCGATTTCCCTTCGGGATGCCAGGCCGCGCTCCCGTTTTTGTGCTCGCCGAACGTGAGGCGGCGCGGCTCCCCGCCCTGCATCGGGACGAGCCAGAGGTGCGACTCGTATCCATCCTTCTCCGGATCGATGGACCGCACCTGATAGAGAACGCGGGTCGCGTCCGGCGACAGCGCGACGGCGTCCACGAATTGAAGCTCGAAGAGATCCTCGGGTGTGACCGGTTTCCGTTCGGACATGGGTATCTCCGGATTTACCTGGCGCCGCTCTTGAAGCGGCTGATCTGGTCCTTCAGGTACTGATCGTTGGGCGAGTAGGAGAGCGCCTGGCTTTCCACCTCGACCGCCTTCGCTGCGTTGCCACTACGGTAGTGGACCTCCGCGAGCGTGTCGAGTATCTCCGCGTTCTTCGGCTCGAGCGCCGCCGCGCGCTCGGCGGCCTTGAGCGCGTCCTCGAGATGGACGCTGTTCGTGGCGCACGTCCACGCTAGCCCGTTCAAGGTGGAGGCGTCCGCGTCCTTGCGGGCGAGGGCGTGGGCCAGGGATTCCGCCACGCGTTCGCGTTCCATGCTCGCCAGGTCCTTCCGCCCCGACTTCTCGTACAGCTCCGCGTAGCGCATGTGGGCCTCCGCGAGGCGCTGGGCCTCGAGCAGCCGGTACACGCGGATCAGCTCGTTGATCGGATCCTTGTGGTCCTCGACGCGGAGGTCCACGTAGCGCGTGCGGTACTCGGGGTATTGCTCGCTGGGGCGCCCGATGACGATGGCAGCCGACTCCATCCCCCGCTTGTCCCCTCCCGCCGCCTGACCCGCGACGAGCGCGGCGAGAAGACGCTCCGCCAGCTCCCCTCTCGTGTCGAGGAACGCGCGCTCCATTCCCTTCACCACGGCCTCTCCGGCCAGGATGTTCCCCTGGATCGAGTAGCCGGGGCCGGTGACTCCGCCCGCCCAATCCGAGCAGAGCTTCCCGGTGAAGCTGGCGCTCCGGCCTCGCGCGTCCACCACGCCGAGCTGCCGGTGCGCGCTTCCGGAATCCGCGTCGAGCAGGGCGCGCATGACCTCGGGCGCACGCTTCCCCGAACGAAGGAGCGCGAGCCCCGCGGGACCAAACGATTCATTCGTCGCCGCCTGGGTCGCGATCGCGCCCACGCCTGCCTCGGCCCACGGCACCGCCATGCCGACGCTGAAGGCGCGCGACTGGACCGCGACGCCCAGCTCCTGCGTGACCGAGTCGTAGGCCACGATCGAGAAAGTCGCTCCGGCCGGCGGGGCGTGGAACGCGAGGACCGCCGCCGCGGCGGCGAGGCGGAGGAGCCGGGATGCGGACGCGTTCATCCTCGCCGCGGCCTCAGCCGCGCCCCGCCTTCCGGAAGCGCTCGATCTGGTTTTTCAGGTACTGGCTCTTGGGGTCAATCGTCGCGGCGCGCGATTCGACCTCGATCGCCTTCGTCGCGTTCCCCTGGCGGAAGTAGATCTCGGCCAGCGTGTCCAGTATGTCCACGTTCCGGGGCTCGATGGACGCGGCGCGCTCGGCTGCCTTGGTCGCCTCCCCGAGAT
>JAYUAE010000230.1:0-6949 GCA_043741515.1 Candidatus Eiseniibacteriota bacterium
GAGGACACGCCGCTCCCATGGGTGAACGTGATCGCCAACGAGCGGTTCGGAACCCTGATCGGCTCGACCGGCGCCGCGTGGACCTGGTCGGAGAACAGCCGCGAGAACCGGCTCACCGCGTTCGGCAACGACCCGGTGGGCGAGTTCACCGGCGAGGCGCTCTTTCTCCGCGACGAGGATTCCGGAGAGACGTGGGGAGCGACCCCGGGCCCCCTTCCGCGATCCCCGGACGGCGGGCGCTGGGTCACGCTGCACGGGGCGGGCGTCTCGCGGTTCGCCCATTGCGATCATGGCGTCACCTGCCGGGTCACGGTCTTCGTGCACCCCGACGAGCCAGTCAAGTTCACGCTGCTCTCCCTCACGAACCACACGCACCGGGTCCGCGAGCTGAGCATCTTCAGCTACAACGAGTGGGCGCTGTGCCCGCCGCGGGCAGGCGATAGCCGCTTCGTCGTCACCGAACAGGATCCGGAAAGCGGCGCCATCCTGGCGCGAAACAGCTACAACCAGCATTTCGCCGCCCGGGTGGCGTTCGCGCACTCCAGCGTGAGGCCCGCATCCGCGACCGGGGACCGGATGGAGTTCCTCGGACGGAACGGCTCGCTCCACTTCCCCGCGGCCCTCGGGCGCGAGTCGCTGGCGCAGCGCTTCGGCGCCGGCCTCGACCCCTGCGCCGCGTCCCAGGTGCGGATCAACCTGGCGCCCGGCGAAACGCGCGAGGTCGTGTTCCTCCTCGGCCAGGGGGACGACCGCAATCATGCGCGGGCGCTGACGGTCCGCTTCGGCAACTTCGTGGCCGCGCGAGCGGTGCTGGAGCAGGTGGACCGGCACTGGGATCAGATCCTGGGAGCGGTGCGGATCGAGACGCCGGACGACTCCTTCGACCTTCTCATGAACCGCTGGCTTCTCTACCAGAACGTGAGCGCGCGCCTGTGGGGACGCACCGGATTCTTCCAGCCCGGGGGCGCGTTCGGCTTCCGCGATCAATTACAGGATGTCATGTCGCTCGTGTTCACGCGGCCGGATCTCTTCCGCGAACACATCCTGCGCGCCGCCTCGCGGCAGTTCGTCGAGGGAGACGTCCAGCACTGGTGGCACGACCACAACGGCCGGGGCGTGCGGACGCGATGCTCGGACGATCTCCTGTGGCTGCCCTTCGCGGTGGCGCATTACGTGAGATCCACCGGCGACCATGCCGTGCTCGACACGCGGGTGCCGTTCCTCGAGGGACCGGTGCTCCAGCCCAACGAGCGGGAGGCCTACGGGCAGCCCGCGCAGGCGCGGCGCAAGGGCACCCTCTACGACCACTGCGTGCGCGCCATCGATAAAGGCCTGACCATCGGTCCGCACGGCCTTCCGCTGATGGGGACCGGCGATTGGAACGACGGGATGGACCGCGTCGGGCAAGGCGGACGGGGAGAGAGCGTGTGGCTGGGCTGGTTCCTGTCGAAGATTCTCCGCGACTTCGCCGAGGTCGCCGAGACGCGTGGCGACACCGAGCACGCCGCCCGCTGGAGGGCGGAGTCCGCGCGACTGGGGCCGACGCTGGAGCAGACCTGGGACGGAAACTGGTATCTCCGGGCCTATTTCGATGACGGCACGCCGCTCGGCTCCGCCCAGCTCTCGGAATGCAGGATCGACGCGGTCTCCCAGAGCTGGGCGGTGCTCTCCGGGACCGCGCCCTTGCGCCGGGCCGAGCGGGCCATGGACGCCGTCCGCGATCAGCTCGTGCGGCGCGACGCCGGCGTGATTCAGCTCCTCACGCCTCCGTTCGACCAGTCGTCGCTCGACCCCGGCTACATCAAGGGCTACGTGCCCGGGATACGAGAAAACGGGGGCCAGTACACCCACGCCGCGCTCTGGGTGGTGATGGCGCTCACGAGTCTGGGAAGCGGTGACGAAGCGGTGGAGCTGTTCCACATGCTGAACCCCATCAATCACACGCGCACACGGGGCGACGTGGAGCGCTACAAGGTCGAGCCGTACGTTGTCGCGGCCGACGTGTACACGCATCCTGCCCACATCGGACGCGGCGGCTGGACGTGGTACACGGGCTCGGCGGGCTGGATGTACCGGCTGGGCCTGGAATCGATCCTGGGCCTGCGGCGCCGCGGGCAAAGCTTCGTGATCGCGCCCTGCATCCCCGCCACGTGGGACCACTTCTCCATACACTGGGAGACCGGGCGGAGCGTGTACGAGATCACGGTGGAAAATCCCGAGCGGAAAAACCGCGGCGTGGCGGTGGCCGAGCTGGACGGCGCGGAGGTGGATGCAAACAAGATCCCGCTGATCGAGGATGGAGCGACGCACAAGCTCCGCGTGGTGATGGGGGTTCCGGCGCGCGTGGGGGCCAGGGCAGGCTCCTAGCGCCGCGGGGAGAGACGATTCCTACCAAGGCGCAGCGAGCCGCTCAGCCCTGAACTTGCTCACGCCCTCCGCCGCTTCCCCCGTCTCCATACAGATTGGGCACGAACCTCTGCTTCGTCATGGAAGGCCGGACGTAGCGGTGGGTGTTCTTCTGGCGCGGAGGTACCTTGATCTTCCGGGCGGTGAGGTCCTTGTAGGGAACCATGCTGAGCAGGTGCGCGATGCAGTTCAGTCGCGCGCGCTTCTTGTCGTTGGCCTCGACCACGTACCACGGCGTCTGTTTCTTGTCGGTACCGGCGAACATCTCGTCCTTGGCGCGTGAGAATTCGACCCATCGGTCGCGCGCCTTCAGGTCCATGGGGCTGATCTTCCAACGCTTGGTCGGGTCCTTGATCCGCTGGAGGAATCTCCGCTCCTGCTCCTCGTCGTGCACGGAAAACCAATACTTGACCAGAACGATCCCGGACCGCACGAGCATCCGTTCGAACTCCGGGCACGAGCGCATGAATTCCCGGTATTCCTTGTTGGTGCAGAACCCCATCACGCGCTCCACGCCCGCGCGGTTGTACCAGCTCCGGTCGAACAGGACGATCTCGCCTCGAGCGGGCAGCTGCTCGATGTAGCGCTGGAAGTACCACTGGCCCCGCTGACGCTCCGTGGGGGTTCCGAGAGCAACGACACGGCACACGCGCGGATTCATGCCGTCGGCAATCCGCTTGATCGCGCCCCCCTTCCCCGCCGCGTCACGTCCCTCGAAGAGGACGATGACCCGCAGGCCCTCGTGGCGCACCCACTCCTGCATCTTGACCAGCTCGATCTGGAGGCGGCGGAGTTCCTTCTCGTAAACCTTCCGTCCCATCTTCTCGAGCTCCTCGGGCTTCTTGAGCCTCTCGAGCTTTGCTAGCTTCTCGGGTTTTTCGGTCTTCGCGGGCCGTGCGGGGGCAGCATGCGCCGCCACTATTTCACCCTGACGTTGGAGATCTGACCCAGGATCCCGAACGCCTGAAGCAGCCAGATCACCATGACGATCATGACCACGATATTCAGGAGGCTCTTGATCTTCGCGTCCATGGGGATGTAGCGGTTGACGAGCCACAGCAGCACGCCGACGACGATGAGTACCAGTACGATTGGATCAGAGGCATGAAGACTCCTTTCGGGCATGGGATCACTTCCACCGACTGCTCGAATAAGTATACGTCAAGGCAATGTCACGCGAGCGGTACCATGAGAAAGTGCGCCGTCCGGCACGCGTGCTCGCACCGTTGCGCGGCAAGGAGACCGTTCCCTGAACCCTCCCCTTCATGAAATGGAGCCGAGATGAAGTTCATCGCGATTCTCCTGGTCTTGTTCATCGTCGTCGCCGCGGGCGTTCTGGCCATGGCCTACTCGGGCGTCTATGACGTGAGCACGAGGAATCACGACAACCCCCTGATGAACTGGGTCCTCGATACCGCCATGACCCATTCCGTCCAGCGGCACGCACGAGGCGTCCCGGCGCCTCCTCCCGCGGACTCCATGGCGATCGAAACGGGATTCCGTCATTACGACCGGATGTGCGTCGGATGCCATGGAGCCCCCGGCTTCCAACATGGGGACATCGCCGAGGGGCTGTGGCCTGAGGCCCCGGACCTGGCCAGGACCGCGGACGAGTGGACCCCCTCGCAGCTCTTCTGGGTCATCAAGAACGGGCTCAAGTTCACGAGCATGCCGGCCTGGGGAGCCTCGCATTCGGACGCCGATATCTGGGCGCTCACCGCGTTCGTCCAGAGACTCCCGCGTCTGTCGCCTTCGGAGTACAGAGCCATGCAGGAGAGGGCGGCCCAAACACGGGAATGAAGGCGCCGGGCTCCGTCCTTCTACGGATCGTCGTCTCCAAGGGTGTCTACGGCGGCAAGTCTCGAGATGCGCGCATGCGGGGGCAAGAACGCTCCGAGGACCAGGCCGAATACGAACCCGCCCACGTGCGCGTGGACATCGGCGTTCCCGAGCGTGGGCAGGAAGAACAGGACGAACAGAGGGACGTATACGCGCCACACTTTCCAGCGCTGCGCGTAGTTGAACATCCGGCGCCGGCGGATGATGAATGCGACCGTGCATCCGACCAGGCCCATGACGGCCCCCGATGCTCCGATGCTGAGCGGCGGCGCGCCGTGACCGGCGTAGGACGCCCACGCGCCACCAAGCCCCGTGATCAGATAGGCGAGAAGCGCCCAGCGGCTCCCCGAGAGAAATTCCACGGCGCTCGATCCTGCCAGGAGCGCGACCAGGTTGCGTGCGAGATGGCCGGGGCCGGCATGCATGAAGAGCGTCGGCGCGAACCACCCGAACGCGCCGTGCTCGCGGACGTCGCTCCACCACGCGTAGGTCCACCGGAGGAGGCTCTCGCGGTAGTGGCCATCCCATTGCGCGTAGAGCCAGGCCGCGACGATCAGGTTCGCCGCGAGGAGCGCCTCGGTCGCTGAGATGCCCCGCTTCGGGAAGAGGATCGCGCGGAGGCTGACGTGCGTTTCTCGCGCGTCCCGGGCGGCGGTATCCGCCATTAGCTTGACAACGTCATTCGATCCCACACAATTCGTATGAGCGCCTCTGTCCAGAGGGAGCATCGAAAGGGCCAGATGCCGTTCATCACACGGCGAAAGGAGCTGCGTACATGACTGTAGCGAGGGTAACGGAGATCACGGCTTCCTCCACGAAGAGTTTCGAGGACGCGATCCGGGTCGGCATCACCCGCGCGATCAAGACGCTCGAGAACGTGAAGGGCGCATGGATCCAGGAGCAGAAGATCGAGATCGAGAACGGGAAGATCGTGGAGTACCGGGTGAACATGAAGGTCACGTTCATCCTGAAGGCGTGAACCCCTCCGAAAACAATGCGGCCCCGGGCGAGATCATGTGCCCGGGGCCGCGTGCTTTGTGCTGCCTTCGATCTACTGAGGGGTAAGCTGAACCGCTCCGACGTTCGTTGTCGTGCCCGCGGTGACGGCCACGCCGGCGATCGTGGTGTCCCGGTAGGCGGTCCCGGGATGGAACGCGAGCGAATAGGTCCCGACGGGCAACACGCTCACGGTAAAGTCCCCGCCCGAGGTCAGCGCGCTCCCGACCGTGTCGGCGCCCTGGATGGCATACGATCCGCCATCGGATCCCCCTGTGCCCGCCCCGGAACCAAGCAGCATCGCCCTCCTCTGTGCCGGCCTTGGCGTGATGCTCGCGGCTCGCTGCGCGCGGACGAATTCCTAGCGATCCCTGGCGCGGCGCTTACACCGTCCCGATCTCATAGGCCTGCTCGCCGTGCAGGGACACGTCGAGGCCTGCATCCTCGGTGCCCTCCGCCACCTTCACGGGGGTGATCCGGTCGATGAGCCAGAGCATCCCGAGCGTGAACGCGAACGCCCACGCCGAAGAGAACAGGACCGCCACGAGCTCCTTCATGAAGAAGGCGCTGTTGCCGGCCAGGAGGCCGTCAATTCCGGAGGGGTTGAACGCCCTCGTCGCGAGGACCCCGAGCATGATGATTCCGATGAAGCCTCCGACCCCGTGCACGCCCCACACATCGAGCGCGTCGTCCCAGTGGAGCCGGTTCTTGAGCGCCACCGCGTAGAAGCACACGATCCCCGCGACGATGCCGATGATCGCGGCGCTCGCCGGTGAGACATATCCCGCGGCGGGCGTGATCGTGGCAAGACCGGCCACCGAGCCGGTTAGCAGCCCGAGGAACTTGGGTCTGCGGCTCGCCAGCCACTCGACGACGAACCAGGCCATCCCCGCGAACGAAGCGGCGATGTCTGTGTTGAGGAACGCGGTCGCGGTTGTCCCGTCCACGCGGAACTCGCTCCCCGCGTTGAAGCCGTACCAGCCGAACCACAGGAGCCCGGTCCCGAGGGCGACGAGCGGAATGCTGTGGGGACCCTGATCCGCCACCCGGCGCCGGCCCACGTAGAGCACCGAGGCCAGCGCCGCGATACCGGCGATGTTGTGCACCACGATGCCGCCGGCAAAGTCGAGCACGCCCCACCGCGCGAGCATTCCGCCGCCCCAGATCATGTGCACGAACGGGAAGTAGACGAACAGGAGCCACAGGGTGAGAAAGATGAAATACGCCTTGAACCTCACACGATTCGCGAACGCTCCGGTGATCAGGGCGGGCGTGATGATCGCGAACATCATCTGATAGGCAACATGGACGATGAGCGGAATGCTATCGTTCGGGGAAGGCGACATCAGATCGACATGGCGCAGGAACGCCATGTCGAGATTGCCGATGACGCCGCCCACGTCACCCGAGAAGCACAGCGAGTAGCCGCAGACGAACCAGATCACCGTCGTCCAGCACAGCGAGACGAAGCTCTGGATCATGATCGCGAGAACGTTCTTTCGCCCCACGAGACCGCCGTAGAAGAACGCGAGGCCGGGAGTCATCAGCATCACCAGGCTGCCGCACAGGAGCATGAACCCCGTATTGCCGGTATCCAGATGGAGCATGAACGGTCTCCTTTCCCAAGAACCCCTTCGCGACACAGGTCTCGTTCAGTGTATCCTCGCCGGGTGCTTCGCGACATCGCCGAATACCCGAACTCCTACGG
>JAYUAE010000231.1:0-2945 GCA_043741515.1 Candidatus Eiseniibacteriota bacterium
GGGCTCGATCACTTCCTCGCCCTCTTTGAGCGCCCCCACTTCCAGTCCGCTCACCGTGCCGCAGTCCGCGATGTTCACGATGACGTCCTGCGCCACGTCCACGAGCCGCCGCGTCAGGTAACCCGCGTCGGCGGTCTTGAGCGCCGTGTCCGCGAGACCCTTGCGCGCGCCGTGCGTCGAGACGAAGTACTCGAGCACCGTGAGACCTTCCTTGAAATTATGGATGACCGGGGACTCGATGATCTCGCCGAGCCCTCCGGTGATCTTCTTCTGAGGCTTCGCCATGAGTCCGCGCATCCCGGCGAGCTGGCGGATCTGCTCCTTGGTGCCTCGGGATCCGGAGTACGCCATCATGTAGATCGGATTGAAGCCGTCGCGGTCCGCGGCCAGCCCCTGGAACGTGGCCTCTTCCACCTCGGTCGTGACGTGGGTCCAGGTGTCGATCACCTTGTTGTAGCGCTCGCCGTCGGTGATCACCTTCTGCTGGTACTGCTGGTTGATGTGCGCGATGGCCTTCTGCGCGCGGGCGATGATCTCGGCCTTGGCGCCCGGGATCAGGATGTCGTCGATCCCCACCGTGATGCCGGCCTGCGTCGCGTACGTGAATCCGAGATTCTTGAGCGAATCGAGGATGATCGCGGTCGTCTTGTTTCCGAGATTCCGGTGACAATCGCCCACCAGCTCCTCGAGCGCCTTCTTGTCCATCTCGGTGTTCTTGTAGGAAATGCCCCAGGGCGCGAGGATCTCGTTGAAGAGCACGCGCCCGATGGAGGTGTCGTACCGCTGCCCGTCGAGGTGGAGCACGATCGGATCGTGCAGCCCCGCCTGCTTGTGGTCGTAGGCCGCCCGCACCTCTTCCATGCCGGCGTAGTGCTTGGGCTTCCTCCCGGTAGGAAGCGGCCGCTTCCGCGTCATGTAGTTGCACCCGAGCACGATGTCCTGGCTGGGGGACGCGACCGGACGCCCGTTCGAGGGGAGCAGGATGTTGTTGGTCGAGAGCATGAGCTGCCGCGTCTCGATCTGCGCCTCGAAGGAAAGCGGCACGTGCACGGCCATCTGATCGCCGTCGAAGTCCGCGTTGAACGCCCCGCACACCATCGGATGGATGCGGATCGCCTTTCCTTCCACGAGCACGGGCTCGAACGCCTGGATGCCCAGCCGGTGAAGCGTCGGCGCGCGGTTCAGGAGCACCGGGTGACCCTTGATGATGTCGCCCAGGATGTCCCAGACCTCGGGACGCTCACGCTCGACGAGGCGCTTCGCGCTCTTCACGGTCTGCACGAAGCCCTTGTCCTCGAGCTTCCGGATGATGAACGGCTTGAAGAGCTCCAGCGCCATGTTCTTCGGGATGCCGCACTGGTGCAGCTTCAATTCCGGGCCGACCACGATGACCGAACGGCCCGAGTAGTCCACGCGCTTGCCCAGGAGGTTCTGGCGGAAACGCCCCTGCTTGCCCTTGAGCATGTCGGAGAGCGACTTCAGCGGCCGGTTGCCCTGCCCGCGCACCGCGCGGCTGCGGCGGCCGTTGTCGAAGAGCGCGTCCACGGCTTCCTGGAGCATCCGCTTCTCGTTGCGGAGGATCACCTCGGGCGCCCGGATGTCGATGAGCTTCTTCAAGCGGTTGTTCCGGTTGATCACGCGCCGGTAGAGATCGTTCAGGTCCGAGGTCGCGAACCGCCCGCCCTCGAGCGGCACGAGCGGCCGTAGGTCGGGCGGCAGGACCGGAATCACGGAGAGGATCATCCACTCCGGCCGGTTCCCGCTCTGGCGGAACGCTTCCACGATCCGGAGGCGCTTCAGCGTCTCCTTCTTCCGCTGGACGGAGTTCTCGATCTTCGCGATGGCGCGCAGCTCGGCCGAAAGCTCGTCCAGATCGATCTCGGTGAGGAGATCGCGGATGGCCTCGGCGCCCATCTTCGCGTTGAGCGTGATCGTTTCATCCTGCGTCAGCTCGTAGTATTCGTCCTCGGAGACGAGCTGCTTCTTCTTCATACCGCTCGTCCCGGGATCGATCACCACGTACGACTCGTAGTAGAGGACCCGCTCCAGATCGCGGATCGACATGTCGAGCAGGTGCCCGATGCGGCTCGGCACCGCCTTGAAGTACCAGATATGGGATACCGGGACCGAGAGGTTGATGTGCCCCAGCCGCTCGCGGCGCACCTTGGCCTGGGTTACCTCCACGCCGCAGCGATCGCAGATCACGCCGCGGTAGCGGATGCGCTTGTACTTGCCGCAATTGCACTCCCAATCCTTGACCGGTCCGAAGATCTTCTCGCAGAAAAGACCGTCCCGCTCCGGCTTGAACGACCGGTAGTTGATCGTCTCGGGCTTCGTGACTTCCCCGTGCGACCAGCCCCGGATCGTCTCCGGCGAAGCGAGCATGATCCGGATGGAATTGAACGCGAGCCGGCGACGCGAATTGTCGCGATCGTCCACACGGGCCAGGCTGAATCGCTGACGTTCCGTTGCGAGAGGCGACTTGATTCCGAACAGTTCCTGCATCGTGCCCTGCCTCCTCGTCTACGCTTCGTCCCGAAGCTGAACGTCCATGCAGAGACTCTGAAGTTCCTTGACCAACACGTTGAACGACTCCGGCGTGCTCGGGGCCGGGGGATTCTCCCCCTTGACGATCGCCTCGTAGATGCGCGACCGGCCCACCACGTCGTCGGACTTGACCGTCAGGAGTTCTTGAAGGGTGAACGCCGCGCCGTACGCCTCGAGCGCCCACACCTCCATCTCTCCGAAGCGCTGTCCGCCGAACTGCGCCTTGCCGCCCAGCGGCTGCTGGGTGACCAGTGAGTACGGGCCGATCGAGCGGGCGTGGATCTTGTCGTCCACGAGATGCGAGAGCTTCATCATGTAGATGTAGCCCACCGTGACGCGCTGATCGAACGCCTCGCCGTTGCGCCCGTCGTAGAGGACGCTCTTGCCGTCCTCGGGGA
>JAYUAE010000232.1:0-6904 GCA_043741515.1 Candidatus Eiseniibacteriota bacterium
CGGATCCGCCGGGGACGACGGCCGGCCCGGCGCCTCTCGTCACGGTGATGGGGAAGAAGCGCCGGCGCATCACCTCGGTCGTTCGGGACGCCGGGGTTCCTCGCCAGCTCGGCCTCTATCTCGCGAAGGCGGGCGATATCCCCTTCGTCGACCGCACCACGCCGGAAGCCTGCGCTGCGGAGCTCACGCTGCTCAAGGCGCAGCTGGAGAAAGCCGGGCCGCTCGGCCGCCTCGCCATCCGGCTCGTCGTAAACACCAAGGAACGCAAGCAAGCCTAGCCCCGCCGCTGTATAGTGCCGCGCGTGAATTCCGTCGAGTCACCCCCGATGCGACCCAGCCTTCCGACCGTGATTTCCATCGCGGTCGTGGCCTACGGTGGCCCTTCAGACCTCGGCAACGAGCCGAGTGGTCGCCGCCGCCGGCTCGATCGCGAACGTCATCGTCGGGGCGCTACTTTTCGTGGTCCTCCGCGCGGGGGACGGATCCTCCGGTATTACGAAGTCGGTTGCTGAAAATCGGCCGCGACACACTGGGAGCTTTCTTCCACGAGTAGTAGTAAACTCCCGCTCCCATGCTCAAAACCTCTCCCTTTCATCCACGCACCGCGCCGCTGGTGCGGGCGCAGACGTGGCGACGCTGGTCCGGCTACCAGATGGCCAGCGCCTACGATCCGCATCCCGATCGCGAGTACGCCGCGATCCGGAACGCGGCCGCGCTCATCGATATCTCGCCGCTCTACAAGTACCGGCTCACGGGACGGGACGCCGCGCGCCTGCTGGATCGCATGATCACGCGCGACATGGGGAAGCTCCGGCCCGGGCAGGTCTACTACACGCCTTGGTGCGACGACGCCGGGAAGGTGATCGACGACGGCACCGTCACGAACCTCGGAGGCGGCGCTTACAGGCTCACGAGCGCGGATTCGTCCCTGCGCTGGCTTCACATGAACGCGGTCGGCATGGAGGTGGCCGTCGAGGACATCTCGGAGCGGGTCGGCGCGCTCTCGCTCCAGGGGCCGCTCTCGCGCGACATCCTCGCCCGCGCGGCCGCCATCGATCTCTCCGCGCTCAAATACTTCCGCATGATCGAGGGCGCGGTGCGCGGGATCCCGGTCTCGATCTCGCGAACCGGATATACGGGCGATCTCGGGTTCGAGATCTGGGTGGACGCCGCGCAGGCCGTGGCGCTCTGGGACGCGCTGATGGAGGAGGGGAAACCCTTCGGCATCGTCCCGACGGGAGTCTGGGCGATGGACATCGCGCGCATCGAAGCGGGGCTCATCATGCTCGACGTGGACTACTACTCGGCGCACCACGCGCTGATCGAGGCGCGCAAGTCCACGCCCTACGAGATCAATCTCGGCTGGGCGGTGAGCAAGGACAAGGGCCCCTTCAACGGTCGCCGCTCGCTTGCGGCGGAGCGCAAGCGCGGCGCGGCCTGGGGCTTCGTCGGGCTCGAGGTGGACTGGGAATCCTTCGAGCGGCTCTTCCGCGCGCACGGCCTGCCTCCGCAGATCCCGAACATCGCGTGGCGCATGAGCGCGCCCGTGTATCACTCAGGAAAACAAATAGGTTACGGGACCAGTGGATGCTGGTCCCCGATCCTCAAGAAGTCCCTCGCGCTCGCGCACCTGCGCGCGCCCCACTTCGCGCCCGACACCTCGGTGAAGCTCGAGGTCACGGTGGAGCACCGTCGCGAGCTGGCCGACGCGGTCGTGCGGAGGCTGCCCTTCTTCGAGCCGGAGCGGAAGAAGGCATGAGCGCCCAGCGCTACGATGCGATCGTGGTGGGCGGCGGCCACAACGGGCTCGTTGCCGCGGCCTATCTCGCGCAGGCGGGTCGCAAGACACTCGTGCTCGAGCGCCGTCCGCTTCTGGGAGGCGCCGCGGTGACGGAGGAAGTCTTCCCGGGCTTCAAGTTCTCGGTCTTCTCCTACGTCGTGAGCCTCCTCCGTCCCGAGATCATCCGCGACCTCGATCTCCCGCGGCACGGGCTCCAGATTCTCCCGCTCGAGAGCACGGTCACCCCGCTCGACAATGGCGACTACCTCGCCTCCTGGTCCGACCCGGACGAGACGCGCCGCGAGCTCTGCCGCCATTCGCCGCGCGACGCCGACGCGGCGGTCGTGTTCGGGCGCTTGATGCACCACATGGCCATGGCCGTGAAGCCGATCATCGGGATGGTGCCGCCCGATCCCACATCGCTCTCGCCCGGCGATCTCGCGGGGCTCCTCAAGCTCGGGGGGCATTTCCGCTCGCTCGGGCCCGAGCGCTTCCACGCGCTCCACAAGCTGATGACGATGAGCAGCGCGGATTACCTCGACGAGTGGTTCGAGTTCGACGCGCTCAAGGCGACCAAGTCGGCGAGCGGGATCATCGGCACCTTCCTGGGGCCGCGCTCGCCGGGGACCGCCTACGTGCTCCTCCATCACTACATGGGAGAGATCGACGGCGCGTTCCGCGCCTGGGGGTTCCAGAAGGGCGGCACCGGCGCGATCAGCGAGTCCATCGCGAGCGCGGCGCGCGCCCACGGCGCCGAGCTGCGCACCGGCGCGGGCGTGGAGCGCGTGCTCGTGCGCAACGGCCGCGCGACCGGGGTCGCGCTCTCGAGCGGCGAGGAGATCGCGGCAAACCTGGTCATCTCGGGCCTCGATCCTCGCCTCACCTTCACGCGTCTGGTCGATACCAAGGACCTGCCCGGAGATCTGGTCGAGGGCATCCGACGCTACAAGTTCCGTGGGTCGTCGGGGAAGGTAAATCTAGCTTTATCGGGATTGCCCAACTTCACGTGCATGCCCGGCGAGGGCCCGCACCTGCGCGGCGCCATGTCGATCAGCCCGAGCATCGACTATCTGGAGCGCGCGTACGACGACGCCAAGTACGGCGAGTTCTCGCGGAATCCCTACATGGACATCGTCATTCCCTCGATGATCGACCCCCAGATGGCGCCGCCGGGGAAGCACGTCATGAGCATCTTCGTCCAGTACGCGCCCTACAACCTGAATGGGGGCTGGACGGATCAGAAGCGCGAGGCGTTCGGGGACGCGGTGGTGGACACCCTCGCCCGCTACGCGCCGAATATCAAATCACTGATCTTGCATAGACAGGTGCTCACGCCCGACGACATCGAGCGGATCACCGGACTGACCGAGGGGAACATCTTCCAGGGCGAGCTGGCGCTCCAGCAGCTTTTCTTCCTGCGTCCCGTGCCGGAGTGGGCGAAGTACCGCACGCCGATTCACGGCTACTGGCAATGCGGCGCGGGCACCCATCCGGGCGGCGGGATCATGGGCGCCTCCGGCAGGCTGGCCGCGCTCGAGATCTTGAGGGCCGCGGCGTGAGCGCGACGAGTTACGACGTCATCGTCATCGGCGGCGGGGCGAACGGCCTCGTGGCCGCGGCGGGCCTGGCTCGCGCGGGGCAGCGCGTGCTCCTGCTCGAGCGCGACGGGGCGCTGGGCGGGCAGGGAAGGCTGGTCGAGTTCGCGCCCGGATTCCGCGCGGCGCCTCTGGGGCTCGATCCGGGCTGGGTGCCCGAGCCGATCGCGGCGGCGCTGGGGCTCGACAGCCTCCCCCGCGCCACGTCGGATGCTGATATCGCCGTGGTCCTCGAGCGGGGGTCCGTCCTCGCGCTCCCGCGCGACGCCGGGCGTGCCGCGGAGGCGATCGCCTTCCATTCTCGCGCGGACGCCGCGAAGTGGCCGCAATTCGTAGCACAGCTCCGGAAGCTGGCCGGGTTCCTCGAGGCGCTCTATCAGGCGCCGGCGCCCGACATCGCCGCGTCCTCCCTGAGCGAGCTGGCGCCGCTCCTCGGCCTCGGGAAGAAGTTCCGCGCGCTGGGCCGGCACGACATGGTCGAGTTCCTGCGCACGCTTCCGCTCTCGGTCTGGGAGCTTCTGGACGACTGGTTCGAGAGCGCGCCGCTCAAGGCCGCCGTCGCGACCGGCGGCATCCAGGACCATCAGCAGGGGCCGCGTTCAGGCGGGACCGGCTTCGTGCTTCTGCACCATCTCGTGGGCGCGCAGCCGGGCGCGGTTCGCCGCCGCACGCCCTGGCGGGAGGGGCCGGAAGCATTCACGCTCGCCGCCGAGCGCGCGGCCGCGCGTTTCGGGGTCACGATTCGCCGCGGCGCGGAAGTGAAGCGCATCCAGGTCAAGGACGACGCGGTCGCGGGGGTCGTGCTGGGCGACGGCGAGGAGATCGCGGCGCGCACGGTGCTCTCCACCGCGAATCCGGCCAGCACGCTCCTCGACTGGGTGGATCCCGTGTGGCTCGACCCGGAGTTTCTCCGCGAGGTAGGGAACATCCGCCATCGCGGCTGCACCGCCTTCGTGGCGTATGCGCTCGACCGGCTGCCCGACATCCCCGGCCTCGCGAGCGCCGAGGCGCTCGCCGGCATGGTCTCCCTTACCCCCAGCATCCCCGCTTTGGAGAAGGCCGCCGACGCGGCGAAGTACCAGACGGTGTCGGAGCGCCCGCATGTAGAGATCACGGTGCCCACGATCCTGGCGCCCCAACTTGCGACGGGCGGCGGCCACGTCCTCGTGGCGCGCACGCAGTACGCGCCCTACCGGCTGCGCGAGAGCGCTGCCTGGGACTCCGCTCGCCGCGACGCTCTTGCGAAGACGGTCACCGCCGCGATCGAGGCGGTCTCGCCCTGCTTCGGCTCGCACATCCTCCACCAGGCGGCGTGGTCGCCGCGGGACCTCGAGACGCAGTTCGGGCTCCGCGAAGGCGCCGCATCTCACGGGGAGCTGGGGCTCGATCAGATTCTCTTCATGCGCCCCGTGGCAGGCTGGGGAGGCCACACGACGCCGGTCGCCGGGTTATATTTGGGGGGAGCGGGCAGCCACCCAGGACCGGGTGTGCTCGGCGGAGCGGGATGGCTCGCCACGCAGCGAATTCTCGCCGACCGTAGACGCAAGTAAAGGAAGGGCCGTCATGACCACCTTCCACCGCACCACGACCAGTTACCGGCCCGGCGCCCGCACGATGCCGCGCGAGCGCTACACGTCCGAGGCGATTCTGGCCGAGGAGCGCGAGCGCATCTTCGCGCACGGATGGAACTGCGTCGGCCGCGCCTCGCGGCTCAAGGATCCGGGCGACTACTTCCTTCGCGAGATCGCGGGCGAGTCCATCATCGTCCTCCGCGACCGGGCCGGGGATGTCCGCGCCTTCTTCAACGTCTGCCGCCACCGCGGCACGCGGCTCTGCCGCGAGGAGTCCGGACGCCTGGGCGAGACCATCCAGTGCTCCTATCACGCCTGGACCTATTCCACCGACGGGCGGCTCGTCGGCGCGCCGTCCATGCAGGACGTCCCCGACTTCGACAAAGCGGATTACCCGCTCCACGCGGCCGGCCTCGCCGAGTGGGAGGGATTTCTCTTCGTGAACGTGGCAGAGAAGCCGCAGCCCTTCGAGGGCGCGTTCGGTCCGGTGCTGGACCGGTTCGCGCGTTACGATCTCCCAGGTCTCGCGGTGGGGCACCACGTCGTGTACGACGTCCACGCCAACTGGAAGCTGGTCTTCCAGAACTACTCGGAGTGCCTGCACTGTCCGACGATCCATCCCAAGCTGGCGTCGGTGCTCCCGTACCAGAGCGGCGCGAACGATCTCGTCGAGGGGCCGTTCCTGGGCGGCTACATGGAGATCAAGCCGCCCAACGAGAGCGCGACCATGAGCGGGCGCGCGTGCGGGCGGCTGGTCAGCGGCGCCCTGCCCGAGGAAGACCGGCATCGCGGGTTCTACTACACGCTCATGCCGAATCTCCTGCTCAGCCTCCACCCCGACTACGTGAACTACTACATGCTGACGCCGGTCGCTGTGGACCGGACGCGCGTCGAATCGGAGTGGCTATTCCACCCGGACACCCTCGCGGATCCCAAGAACAACATTCGCGACGGGATCGAGTTCTGGGACCTCACGAACGAGCAGGACTGGGACATCGTGGCGCAGAGCCAGCTCGGGATCGCTTCGCGCCGCTACGTCCCCGGCCCGTACTCGCCGCGCGAGAGCGTGCCCGCCGCGTGGGACCGGGAGTACCTGAGGCTGATGGCGCGCGGGTAGCACCGCGGTGAAGTAACTCCTGCCGCGGCCGCCGTGCTCCTCGCTCGCGGCCCCTGGAGAGGAGAACGGAATGGCGGCTACTGCCCGCCGTGGAGCCTGCGCGCGACGTCGCGGCCAAAATCCACCGCCTGCGCGACCTGTCGGGATTCGCGCATCCATTGCGCGGTCCAGGTGCTCGCGCTGAGGGTCCCGTTCGACCGGCGCAGCCACTCTCGCCATGCGATCGGGCAGCCCACGCCGGTGAGCGGAATGTCGTCGGCGACGAATCCCTCCATGCCCCCCTCGCGCACGAGAAGGCGCGGGCCCATCCAGATGCGGCGATCGGTGGTCTGCGCGGGCGCGAGCCCGTACCAGGTGAGCGTTCCGAAGTACCGCATGCGGTCTTCACGGAGCAGGGGCGCCGTTCCAGCCGACCAGTGGCCGCGCCGGTCCAGGAGGCTCGCCCAATCCTCGATCGCGCGGAAGTCGCCGCTCGTGAGGTCGCAGGTGTCCTGAGCCGCCCGCTTCACGGACTCGGCGAACGCCAGCATCGTGCGCGCGTCCCGCCCTCGCCCGAGCGAGTCCAGCCGGGCGGCCTCCTGTGGAATGAACCGGTCGCTGTCGCTCAGCGCGAGGCGAAAGAAGTTCGTGTACACGCGCTGCATCCCCTGGATCGAGGCGAACCGGTTCGCGTCGCTCTCCCGGTCCATCACAACCGGCTCGAGGAGCACACGACGCCAGGCCTCCCGGGAAATCATGCGTCCCATCCCTGGAATGGACAGCACGTGCTTCTGCACGGCGGGATTGGCCAGCGAGGTGCTCCAGGTTGCCGCCCGGTACCCGACCGAATAGCCCGAAAGGG
>JAYUAE010000233.1:0-2918 GCA_043741515.1 Candidatus Eiseniibacteriota bacterium
GCCGAGGTCGTGGAGGCTGAAACGGCGCCATGCGCCGCCCGCGCCGTGCTCCTCGCGCGCGGGCGCGAGGGCTACCGTTCGCTCTGCCACGTCCTGACCGCGCGCCACCTCGACCCCGCGTTTTCTCTCGAGCGCGCGGTGCGCGAGAACGCCGCCTCGCTCGTGCTGCTGAGCGCGCAACGTCCGCTGCTCGCGGCGCTGCGCGACGCGCTCCCGGTTCACGCAGAGCTGGTTCCCGGCCGCGAGGACCGCGCGCTCCTCCAGTGGGCGCGCGCCTCGGGAATCCCGGCGGTCGCGGCCAACGACGTCCATTTCATCCACCGCGCGCGGCATCGCATCCACCACACGCTGCGGGCCATCGCGAGGAACACCACGCTCGACCGGGTGCCGCGGGAGGACCTGGTGGAGCCCGGGCGCTCGTTCCTGAGCGGGGCGGAGATGGAGGCCCGGCTGGCGCACGCGCCGGAGGCGCTCGAGAACGCGGCGCGGCTCGGGGAGGAGTGCGCGGTGGACTGGCCCATGGGGAAGACCGTGCTTCCGTCCTACCCCCTGGAACGCGGCGAGGCCTTCGAAATCTTGAGATCGCGCTGCGAGGCGGGGATCCTGCACCGCTACGGACGCGCTCCCGCCCTCGAGGTTCGCACGCGGCTCACGCGCGAGCTGGGCGTCATCCGCGACAAGGGGTTCGCCGACTACTTCCTCATCGTCGGGGCGATCACCTCGCGCACGCCGCGGATCTGCGGGCGCGGCTCGGGAGCGGCGAGCATCGTGGCCTACCTTCTGGGCATCACCCACGTGGATCCCGTGCGGCACAATCTCTTCTTCGAACGCTTTCTCTCGCCGGAGCGGAAGGACCCGCCCGACATCGACGTGGATTTCGCCTGGGACGAGCGCGACCAGATCCAGCTCGACGTGCTCGCGGAGAACGGCGCGCCGGTGCGCGCGGCGATGGTGGCGAATCATGTCGCGTTCCGGGCGAAAGCCGCGATCCACGAGATCGCGAAGGTCTACGGCCTGCCCGAGGCCGAGATCCGGAACGTGACGAGGCGGCTTCAGGGGCACTGGGGCGTCGAGGATCCCATCGAGGGGCTGGACCGGCGCCCCCGCTTCCGCGACGTGGACTTCGAGCCGCCCTGGCCCGAGATCCTGGCCCAGGCCGAATCGCTCGACGGCCAGCCGCGCCACCTTGCCGTGCACAGCGGCGGGATCGTGCTCGTTCCGGGAGATCTCTCCGACCACGTGCCGGTGGAGATGGCTCCGAAAGGCGTACCGATCGTCCAGTGGGAGAAAGACCAGGTCGAGGAATTCGGCCTCGTGAAGATGGACCTCCTGGGGAACCGGTCGCTCGCCGTGATCCGGGACGCGATCCAGGCGGTGAAGCGGAACACCGGCGCCGAGATTGACGAGCGCGCATGGAACCCGATCGACGATCCCGCCACGCAGCGGCTCATGGCGGCCGGCGACACGATCGGCGTTTTCTACGCGGAGTCGCCCTCGATGCGCCAGCTCCAGCGCAAGGCGGGGAAGGGGGACTTCGACCACCTAGTGATCCACTCCTCGATGATCCGCCCCGCGGCGAACTCCTACATCCGCGAGTACGTTCGGCGGCTTCGCGGAGGCGCCTACGACCCGCTTCACCCGGCGCTGCGCCATACGCTCGACGAGACGTACGGGATCATGTGCTACCAGGAGGACATCACGAAGGTCGCCATGGAACTGGCGGGGCTCTCGCTCGCGCAGGCCGAGGGTATGCGCAAGGCGCTCGGGCAGAAGCGGCCGGTGAAGCCACTTCGCGAATACATGAAGGACTTCTACGCTGGGGCCGCGGCGCGCGGCGTCGCCCGCGAGGTGACCGAGAAGGTCTGGCGCATGATTCTCTCCTTCGCGGGGTACTCCTTCTGCAAACCGCACAGCGCCTCCTACGCGCTGGTCTCCTTCCGCTCGGGCTGGCTCCGCGCGCACCACCCGGCCGAGTTCATGGCCGCGGTGATCTCGAACCAGGGGGGCTACTACGACACGTTCGCCTACATCTCGGAGTCGCGGCGCATGGGCCTCGCGATCCTGCCGCCCGACGTGAACGAGAGCGCGCGTGAGTACCAGGGCCGTGGCCGCGAGGTGCGCGTGGGGCTGATGCAGCTCAAGGGGCTGCGCGAGGACGCGACGGCGGCGCTCCTTGCGGAGCGGAAGCGCGGAGGGCCCTTCGTCTCGTTCTCGGACCTGAGACGCCGCGCGGCGCTCCATCCTTCCGACGCCGAGCTCCTCGTGAAGGCGGGCTCCTGCGACTCGATCGCGCGCGGGCGCACGCGCGCCGAGCTCCTCTGGCAGCTTCATCTCGACGTCGCCGCGCCACGCGGGGCGAGGGCGCCGCGCGCGACGGGCACGCTCGACCTCTTCGCGCCCCAGCCGTTCGCGACGCCGCGCGCCAGGGCGTACGACCGCGAGACGATGCTGCGGCACGAGGTCGAGACGCTGGGCTTTCTCCTGAGCGCCCACCCGCTCGAGCCCCACGAGCGGGCCCTGCGGGGACGCGGCGTGATCGCGGCGAAGGACCTGGCGCGCCACGCGGGGCACCGCGTCTCCGTGCTGGGCTGGCACGTCACATCGAAGCTCGTCCATGCCAAGGACGAGCGGCTGATGGAATTCATCGGCTTCGAGGACACCACGGCGCTCTACGACGCCACATTCTTCCCGGACGCCTACCGTCGCTTCTGCCACCTGCTCGGCGCGCACCGCCCGTTCCTGCTCACCGGGCGCGTGGAGGAGGACTACGGCGTGTGCTCGCTCACCGTGGACGGGCTCACGCGGCTGTGAGGGGAGGCTCGTGACCGGGCGTGGCGCTCGTGATGCGCGCCCCGCCGCCAGGCGAGCCTCACTTCTTCCAGATTCGTTCCCACCATGTCGCGGTCTCGTAGGACGCG
>JAYUAE010000234.1:0-6879 GCA_043741515.1 Candidatus Eiseniibacteriota bacterium
CTCAAAAAGGGAGTTCGTCGGCCCCACGCTCCTCCTCTGCCGCGTCCGGCTCGCGCCCCGCGCCGCTGAGCGCGACGCCTTCCTGCGTGAGGCGCTGGATCCGCTTCTCCGCCTCTCCGAGCACCGAGGTGCACTGCCGCACCAGCTTGATCCCTTCCTCGAAGGCGCGGATCGACTCCTCCAGCGACAGGTCCCCGCCCTCGAGCCTCGAGACCAGGTCCTCGAGCCGTTCCATCATCTGCTCGAAGGTGGCTCCTTCGCCGGCCGCGGGCTCCACCCCCTCCGTTCCTTTTCGCTTCATGGCGTCTCCTTCCCGGACTCGGACGCTTCGGGCACGACCGCGGTGACCCGGGCACCCGCCCGCGCGTCGAAGAACTGGACCTCGATCGAGTCGCTTGGCTTGATGCCCGCGCCTCGCTTCAGGAGGCTCCCCCCGTCCCCGGTCCAGACCAGGGCGTATCCGCGCTCCAGGACGCGGTGGTGATCGAAGGAATCGAGGAGCCTTGTCTGGCTCGCGATGTGCTCACGCCGCCGTGCGACATTCGACGCGACCGTATGGAGGGCGCGCTGCTGCAGGGCCCCGATCCGCTCGCGGGCCCGGGCGAAGGAGCGGCTGGGCGCGTGCGCGTGGAGCCGCTCGGTGAGCACTTCCGTGCGGCTGCGGCGTATCGCGACCCAGTCGCGGAGGGAGCGCGCGAGCCGTTCCTGGATCTGGTCCAGCCCCTGGCGCTCATCCTGGACGCGCTGCCCCGGACGTCTCAGCGCGTGGTGCGTCTCGAACCCGCGGAGCCGGAGGCGCGCCTGCTTCAGCTCCCGGAGAATCCGTTCGCGCGCGTGGCGGCTCATGTCTTCCAGGGTTCGCCGGATCTCGGCGATGTCCTTCACCACGAGCTGGGCGGCGTGGGTCGGTGTCGCGGCGCGCACGTCGGCCGCGAGATCCGCGAGCGAGGTGTCCACCTCGTGCCCCACCGCCGAAACCACGGGAGTCCGGGACCGGACGACGGCACGCACGACGGCCTCCTCGTTGAACGCCCAGAGATCCTGCGGCGAGCCGCCGCCGCGCCCCACGATGATGACGTCCACGTTGCCCCATGCATCCATTCGGGCCAGCGCGGCAGCGATCTCCTGCGCGGCCCCTTCCCCCTGGACGCGCGTGTCGGCCACGGTGATCGTGGCATAGGGAGCCCGGCTCCTGAGAATGCGCAGCATGTCCCGCAGCGCGGCGCCGGTCTCGGAGGTCACGATGCCGATCCGCGTGGGATAGGGTGGGAGCGGACGCTTCCGCTCCACGTCGAAGAACCCCTCCTGCTTCAGCTTTACCTTGAGCGCCTCGAACTGGGCCTGGAGCGCGCCGTAGCCCACCGGCTCGACACGGAGCGCCTTGATCTGGTACGCGCCGCGCTTCGCGTAGACCGTGACCTCCCCCTCCACGAGGAGCGCGAGACCGTCCTTCAGGGAGTCGCGAGCGGCCTGTGAGGCCTGCGCGACTTGCCCCGCGAAGAGCACCACCGAGATCTCGGACTGTTCGTCCTTGAGGGAGAAGTAATAGTGGCCGCTTGCGGCCTGCTTGAGCCCGCTGATCTCCCCCTGCACGATCACGATGCCGAAGCGATCCTCCAGGGTGCTCTTGATTCCCTGGGTCAGCTCCGAGACGGTGAAAACATGATCGGTGCGTCCCGTGGCGGGAAAGGGGACGACCCGGCCGCGCTGGCTCACCGCGCGCCCTCCTGCGCTTCCACGGCGTCGGCGAGATTGCTCAGCAAGAGCGCCACCGTCATGAGGCCCACGCCGCCGGGCACGGGCGTGATCGCGGAGGCGACCGCGCGCACCGACTCGAAGTCCACGTCCCCTTCGAACCTGGGCGCGCCCGGAGCGGGGCGGTCGATCGCATGGATGCCGACGTCCACGACCACGGCGCCCGAACCCACGTGACGCGCCGTGACGGCGCGCCTTCGCCCCATCGCGACGATCAGGATCTCCGCTTCCCGGGTGATGGATTCCAGGTCGCGGGTGGCCGCGTGGCAGAGCGTGACGGTCGCGTTCATGCCCGGCTTCTTCTCGGAGAGGAACACGGACAGGGGACGTCCCACGATGCGGCTTCTCCCCACGATGACGACGCGCTTTCCGGACAGGTCGCCGCACTGGCGGCGCAGAAGCTCGATCACGCCGAGCGGCGTGGCGGGCCGGTGCGCCGTGAGCCCCTGCATCCAGCGTCCGACGTTCAGCGGGTGGAGGCCGTCCACGTCCTTCTCCGGAGCGATGTCCTCGAGATGGTCGTCCTCGCGGAGGTGGGCCGGGAGCGGGAGCTGCATGATGATCCCGTGCACCGCCCGGTCGCCGCTCAGTCCGCGAAGCGTCGCACGGAGCGCATCCGCGCCGGTGCTCTCCGGGAGCCGCTCCACCACCGCCCGCACGCCCATCTCCTCGGCGGCGCGAACCTTCGAGCGCACGTAGGGATTCCCGCCGGGAGGCTCCCCCACGGTAACGATCGCGAGCCCGGGCGTGATGCCGCGCGCGGCAAGGCGCTGGGTGCGCTCCTTCACGCGGGACCGGATCCCGGCGGCCGCTTCCGTTCCGGAGAGGATCGTGGCCGTCACGGCGTCGTTCACGAGGCGCCGGAGACCGGCATCGTGGCGTCGAGATGGACCGCGACGCGCTCGATGTGGCGGCAGCGCCCGGTCTCCTCGTCGATCTCGAGGTGCACGCCATGGAGCCTCACGTCGCCGGTCGCGGGCTCGAAGCGGGTCGGGAGCTGCGTGAGGAACTTCCGGATGGCCATCTCTTTCTGCACGCCGATCACGGAGTCGTGCGGGCCCGTCATCCCGGCATCGGTGAGATAGCCCGTCCCCTTCGGAAAGAGCTGTTCGTCCGCGGTCTGCACATGGGTGTGCGTTCCGATCACGGCCGAGACCCGCCCGTCGAGATACCAGCAGAGCGCGATCTTCTCCGCGGTCGCCTCGGCGTGGAAGTCCACGAAGATCACCTTCGCGTGCTCGCGGAGCTTCTCGATCTCCTGGTCCGCCACGCGGAAGGGACACTCGATGTCGTTCATGAAGACGCGCCCCATGAGATTCAGCACTCCGACCTTGACCCCCGCGCGCGTCGTGAACACCTTGGATCCGCAGCCGGGAACACCCGGAGGATAGTTGTGGGGCCGGAGCAGGAGCGGCTCCTGATCCAGAACCGGAAGCATCTCGCGGCGGTCCCAGATGTGGTTCCCGCTCGTCATGCACTCCACGCCGAGCGCTTTCAGCTCCGTGAGGATGTCCTTGGTGACTCCGAAGCCGGCCGCCGCGTTCTCGACGTTGGCGATCAGGAAGTCGATCCCCATCGAGGTTACGAGCTCGGGAACCAGGTCCCGGACCGCCCTCCGGCCGGGCGCGCCGAAGATGTCGGCGACGAACAGGATGTTCATCGCCGAGCCCTAGCGGGCGTACTCCATCGCGCGCGTCTCGCGAATCACGACCACCTTGATCTGACCCGGATACTGAAGTTCCTTTTCCACCTTGCGCGCCACGTCGGAGGCGAGCTGGAGCGCTCGCGCATCGTCCACCTGCTTGGGCTCGACCAGGATCCGGATCTCGCGCCCGGCCTGGATGGCGAAGGACTTCTCCACTCCGGGGAAGCTGTCGGCGATCTTCTCCAGCGCCTCGAGCCGCTTCACGTAATTCTCGATGCTCTCGCGGCGGGCTCCGGGACGCGCGCCCGAGACCGCGTCCGCCGCCATGACGAGCGCGGCGTAGAGGTTCTCCGCCGTGGGATCGTGGTGATGGAACCCGACCGCCTTGACCACCTCCGGCGGCTCGCCGTACTTCTGCGCCATGTCCATGGAGATCTGAGCATGGGCGCCTTCCACCTCGTGGGTTACCGCCTTGCCCAGGTCGTGGAGCAGCCCCGCCCGCTTCGCGATCTGGACGTCGAAGCCGAGCTGGGCGGCCATCATGCCGCAGATCCAGGCCACCTCCTTCGAGTGCTGGAGGATGTTCTGGCCGTAGGACGTGCGGTACTGCAACCGTCCGAGCAGCTTCACGATCTCGGGGTGCACGCCGTGTAGCCCGACCTCGAGCACCGCCGCCCCGCCCAGCTCGATGATCTGCTCGTCCAGCTCCTTCTGCACCTTCGCGACCACTTCCTCGATTCGCCCCGGATGGATCCGGCCGTCGGTCACCAGCCGCTCGAGCGCGCGCCTCGCGACCTCGCGGCGCACCGGATCGAATCCGGAGAGGATGACCGCTCCGGGGGTGTCGTCGATGATGACGTCGATCCCGGTCACCGTCTCGAACGCGCGGATGTTGCGCCCCTCGCGACCGATGATGCGTCCCTTCATCTCGTCGCTGGGGAGGTGCACCACCGAGACCGTCGACTCCGCGGAATGGTCCGCCGCGCAGCGCTGGATGGCGAGCGTGATGATCTCGCGTGCTTCCCGCTCGGCGTTCCGGTGCAGGTCCTCGCGGATCTCCTGAAGGCGTTTTCCCGCCTCGGAGCGCGCCTCGTTCTCGAGATTGGTGATGAGCTGCTGCTTGGCCTCGTCCGCGGTCATGCCGCTGATGCGCTGCAGCCGGGCGTTCTGCTCGAGCAGGACGCGCTGGAGCTCCTTGTCGCGCTCCTCCAGCTGGACGCTCTTCACGTCCAGCTCGCGCTCCAGGCGCTTCTGGTCTCGGTCCTTCTTGTCCAGAACCTCGGCCCGGCGGTTCAGATTTCCTTCCTGTTCCTGGAGCTTGCGCTCGATCTGGAGCAGCTCGCTCTTCTGGGTCTGGTTCTCCCGGTCCAGCCTCGCCTTCTCCCGGAACCATTCGTCCTTTGCTTCCAGGAGCGCGCTCTTCTTGAGATTCTCGGCCTCGCGCTCGGCCTCGCGCAGCATCTTCGCGGCCAGCTCTTCGGCGCCCAGCACCTTGCCCTCGCCGATGCGCCGGTGGGCGATCCAGCCGAGGAAGAATGCCACGATGGCCGCGGCGAGCGCGACCAGGACTGTTGCTAGCGGGCTAAGCATCGGTTCTCAACCTCCTTTTATATAAAAAAAGCCCCGCCCATGCCGTTCACACAAGACTTTTGAACCTGGTTACTCCAGGTGGGCTCCCTAGCTTCGGGTTTGCGTGGCCCGCGTGAGGCCGGGTTGTCGCTACGCCGAAAATTCGGGCTCCCGCGTTTTGAGTCGTGGCTCAAAAACGCCTGGTGTGTCACGTACATGGCAGGGCGCCTTCTATGTCGCTATCGTCGCGTTTGTGCCGGTGAGCCCCTCCTCCAGGTCTGGAACGCGTCGCCGATTCGATTCAAGGTCGCTCCTCGCGCAGGCATGCGTCGAGAGTCGTGCCCAGCGTGCGGGCTTTCCCCTTCAGATCCGTGACGAGCCGATCCTTCTCCATCCGTTCCCGGAAGAGCTCGTCGGCGATGTTGAGCGAGGTGAGGATCGCGATCTTGGCCGGGGCCGCGGACGAGAGGCGGCGTTCGAGCTCGCGCATCTTCGAGTCGACGTACGCAGCGACCTCTCCGATATATTCGGGGTCGGCCCCCTTGATCTTGTATTCACTACCGAAGATCGTCACGCTGAGCGTGTCCGGTTCTGTTGCCATCGCGAATCCCCTCGGATCTTGTTTCGGCGACGGTCCTGGGCCGGGAGGCGCCGGGCCGGACCGCAAGGAACTAGGCGTGAACCGCCTTTTCGAGTACGGACAGCTTGACCAGCATCTCTTCTACCCGCCGCGCCATCGCGCGGCGCTCGTCCAGCAGCGTCGTGCGCTCCTGCTCGAGCGCGTGTAGCCGCGGCTTCCAGTCCGACGTCTTCTCTTTTCCAACCGTGTTCTCGAGAGTCTTCACCCGCTCCTTCAGCTCGCGGTTCTCTCGCTCCAGGCCGCGCTTCTCTTCCCGGAGGCGATCCAGAAGTTTCGCGGCCGCCTGAATCTTGCGTTCCAGCTGATCGAGTTCGGCGATCATGGTCGTGGTCATGGTGAGGGTCGTCCCGTGGCGGTCGATTCCACGCCGCCTCTTAGAGTGGCACCCACGGCCGAGCCCAGCGAGCGGACCAGACCCTGGACCGCCTCGTCGACTTCCCGGTCTTGCAGTGTTCGCTCCGGTGAACGGAATTCGAGCGCGTACGCCAGGCTCTTCTTGCCCGATCCGAGTTGCTCTCCCTCGAAGACGTCGAACAATCGGACGCTCACGAGGAGCCTTCCTCCGCTACGCCGGATCGTCTCTTCCACATCGCCCTGCGCGACCGCTCGGTCCACGAGGACGGCTAGATCCCGCTTCACGGACGGATACTTCGGGAGCGGCGCAAAGCGCCTCCGCTCCGGAACCAGCTCCGCGACCGCGAGGAGGTCCAGGACGGCCGCCCAAGCGGGCCGCTCCAGACCGGTTGCCGCCCCGAGGCGGGGCGCGACTTTGCCCAGCCTCGCCAGCCTCCTGCCGCCCGATTCCACGGCAAGTCCGGCCGCATCCGCCCAGCAGGGTTCATGGTATGGGGCGCTCTTTCGTGAGTCAATTCCCAAAGCCTCGAAGCAGGACTCGATCGCGCCCTTGAGCTCCAGATAGCGATCCGTAGCCGCGGCCGGCTCGGCCCACGGATCCGGAGAGCCCACGAGCACGAGGCCGATCTCGATGCGCTCCGAGCCGAGCGGCGGGGGCGACGCGCGAAAGACCGTGCCCGCCTCGACAAGTCGCGCCTCGCGCGCTCCGTGTCGAAGATTTCGTGCGGCGGCGTGAAGGAGGCCCGGGAGGAGGCTCGTCCTCAGATGCTTCAGCTCGCGGCTCTTGGGATTCTGCACCTCCCACAGGTCCTGGTCCGAGCCGTCCGGAAGAACTTCGGGCGGAATCGCCCCGACCAGCGCCGTGCTCAGGATTTCGTCGAACCCAAGCCCGCAAGCAATTGACATAATGCGCATT
>JAYUAE010000235.1:0-2916 GCA_043741515.1 Candidatus Eiseniibacteriota bacterium
GTTGGAGGCGCCCTTCATTCAAAGTGCCGCGCGCCGCTTCGAGAATGCGCGGCGACATCGCGGCCGCGCGGGCCTCGCGCACCGGGCCGGTGAGGAGCGCGAACAGCGCGAGGCAGAGGGACAGAAGCGCTGCGAGATCCGTTCGCTTCAAGACGACCTCCCGGAATTGAGTTGCCAACGGCTCACTCCCACTCAATGGTCGCGGGAGGTTTCGTGCTGATGTCGTAAACGACGCGGCTGACCCCGACCACCTCGTTGACGATCCGGGACGAGACCCGCGCCAGCAGGCTCTCCGGTAGACGGGCCCAATCGGCCGTCATTCCGTCGCTGGAAGTTACCGCCCGCAGCGCCACCACCTGATCATACGTCCGGCCGTCCCCCATCACCCCCACCGTTCGAACGGGCAGAAGGACCGCAAACGCTTGCCACACTTGATCATAGAGTCCAGCCTTGCGGAGTTCCGTGATGAATATATCGTCCGCAAGCTGCAGTGTCTTCACTGCTTCCCGGCTCACGGGCCCCAGAATCCGCACCGCGAGACCCGGCCCCGGAAAGGGGTGTCGCTGGAGGATCGCGGGCGGCATCCCCAGAAGCGCCCCAAGCTCCCGCACCTCGTCCTTGAATAACTCCCGGAGCGGCTCCACAAGTTCCATTTTCATGTGCTCGGGGAGTCCTCCGACGTTGTGGTGCGACTTGATCTTGGATGAGGGCCCGCGCGTGGAGGTGCTCTCGATCACGTCGGGATAGAGGGTTCCCTGGGCCAGAAGCTCGGCCCCGCCGCGCTCCTGGGCGGTCCGGTCGAAGACCTCGATGAACTGGGCTCCGATGATCTTCCGCTTCCGCTCCGGGTCCTCGACGTCACGCAACGCCTCGAAGAACCGCTCGCTGGCGTCCACGGTCACGAGGTCGTCGGAGAGAATCTGACCCATCGAGCGATGGACCTGCTCGGCTTCGCCCAAACGCAAGAGTCCGTGATCCACGAAGACGGCCATCATCTGCCCCGGGATCGCGCGGTGAAGGAGCGCCGCCACGACGGAGGAGTCCACGCCGCCGCTCAGCGCGCAGAGCACGCGGCGCTTCCCCACCTGCGCGCGAATCTTCGCGACCGATTCGTTCAGCACCTGCCCCATCGTCCAGTCGCCGCGAAAGCCGCAGACCTCGAAGAGGAAGTTCTTCAAGATTCGCGCGCCCTGCGTGGAGTGCGCGACCTCGGGGTGGAACATGACCGCGTAGACTCCGCGCTCCGGATCTTCGACCGCCGCGACCTCCACGGACTCGGTGCTGGCGAGCCGCGTGAATCCGCGCGGCATCGATTCCACCACGTCGCCGTGGCTGGCCCACACACGGCTCGTGTGGTCCAGGCCCGCGAGGAGCCTGCCCTCCTGCTCGATCGCAAGCGTCGCCTCGCCGTATTCGCGGCGCGAGCTGGGCTTCACGCGGCCGCCCAGGTCGCGCGCGAGGAGCTGGAAGCCGTAGCAGATCCCCAGCACCGGGATCCCGAGGTTCAAGACTCCTTCGTCGAGACCCGGCGCGCCCGCCTCGAGGACGCTCATGGGCCCGCCGGAGAGCACGATCCCCCTGGGAGCCCGCCGCTCGATCTCGGCGCGAGTGAGCCTTGGGCTCACGATCTCGGCGAACACGCCCACCTCGCGCGCCCGCCGCGCGATGAGCTGGGTGAACTGGGACCCGTAGTCCAGGATGAGCAGGAGCTCGTGGCTCAATGGAGGAAGCACCGTTCGCCGGTGAGGAGCATGGAGAGACCGCGCGACTCCGCCGCCGCGATCGATTCCTCGTCGCGCACCGAGCCTCCCGGCTGCGCGATCGCGGTGATGCCCGCCTTCGCCGCCATCTCGACCGAATCGGGGAACGGGAAGAAGGCGTCGGAGCAGAGCACCGCGCCCTGGACGTCGTGCCCCGCCCGCTCCGCCTTGAGGAGCGCGAGCCGCACGGCGTCCACCCTGGAGGATTGCCCGGCCCCGATCCCCAGCGTGCGCCCGTCGCGCGCGATCACGATCGCGTTCGAGATCGTGTGCCGCGTCACCCGCCAGGCGAATCTCAGGTCCCGCGTCTCCGCCTCGGTCGGCTTTCGCGCCGTGACCGCCATCCAGCTCTGGAACTGAGCCGGCGCGGGCAGCGTCTCCGCCAGAAGCCCGCCGAGGAGGCTCCGTGTGGCGAGCGCGTCGGTCGCTCCGCGGAGGAGATCCGGCGCCTCGAGGACCATGAGGTTCTTGCGCGTCTTCTCGAGCCGTTCGGGCGAGGCCGTGATCGAAGGCGCCACCACCACCTCGAGGAAGATGCTCCCGATCGCCTCGAGCGCCGCGTCGTCGAGCGGACGGTTCACACCGAGGATCCCCCCGAAGGCCGAGAGCGCGTCCGCGTCGCGCGCGAGCGGGATCGCCCCGGCGATCGTGGGCGCGACGGCGGCGCCGGAAGGATTGCGGTGCTTCATGACGACCGCGGCGGGCTCCTCGAACTCGCGCAGGAGCGAAAGCGCGGCCTCGATGTCGAGATAGTTGTTGTAGGAGAGCGTCTTCCCCTTGAGCTGCGCCAGCGCGGCGATCCCGCCGAGGCGGTCCTCCCGAGCATAGACCGCGCCCTCCTGCCCCGGATTCTCGCCGTAGCGGAGCTTCTGGAGGAGGCGGTACCGCGTCTCGAGCCGCTCGGGGAGCGCGGCCTTGGGTTCCGGGCACGAGGCCGCGAAGAAGCGCGCGATCGCCGCGTCGTAGGCGGCGGTCCGCTCGAAAGCGCGGCGCGCGAACTTCCGGGCCATCGGCTCGGGGACCGCGCCATGCCCGCGATCGATCGCCTGGAGCACCTCCGCATACTGCGCCGGCTCCACGACCGTCAGCACATGAGCGTGATTCTTGGCCGCCGCGCGGATCAGCGTGGGGCCTCCGATGTCGATCTGCTCCACCG
>JAYUAE010000236.1:0-6826 GCA_043741515.1 Candidatus Eiseniibacteriota bacterium
GCCGTTTCCCTCGGGGAGCCGACGGGCAATGTCGAGAGCTTGATCGAGTCCTTGATCGCGTCCGCGCGCGTCGAGATCGCGGCGGGGAATCACGCGGAGGCGAAGCGCTCGGCCCGGCAGGCGAGAGATATCGCTCGCTGGTCCAGGATGTCGCATTTCGAGATGCGGGCGGCCCTGACGGCCGCCCGGGCCGCCTGCGGCGAGGGCACCGGCTCGGAGTCGCTGGGGGACCTGGCCGAGCTGGTCGGCAGCGCGAATGAGCGCGGCTACCGCCCGCTGGCTGCGCGAGGGATGGACCTCATGGGCGAGATCCACGCGAAATCCGGGAACCTGGACGCAGCCGCGGATGAGTTCGCGCGCGCCGCGGACCAGATGAAGGAAATCCTGGCATCCCTGTGCGAGGAGGATCGCCGCTCCCTGATGCATCACCCCGACTGGAAGGGAATGATGGGGAACCTCCTCGACACGCTGGTGAAGGCGGGCCGGCGGGAGGAGGCGCTCGGCTATCTCGTCGCCTTCGGCGCGGGAACCTGCGAGATCGCGCCCGCGCAGGATCCCGCCGCGAATCCGGACGGACCGGGGGCCGGGGCTCTGACCCCGGCGCGGGCCTCCTGACCGTGAACGCCGCGACCGACTTCGTCCCGATCGACCGCTATCTCGACCAGCACCTCGACCAGAGCCTGGCCGAGCTGACCCGTTACGCTGCCCAGCCCAGCGTCGCGGCCCAGAACCTCGGCATGGAAGACTGCGCGCGGCTCGTGTCCGAGATGCTCCGCGCGCGGGGCTTCGCGGTGGAGATCCTGCCATCCGGCGGATTCCCGGTCGTTTTCGCCGAGCGCGAAGGAGCGCGAGACCGCACCCTCCTCATCTACAACCACTACGACGTTCAGCCCCCCGAGCCCTTCGAGCTCTGGACCAGCCCGCCGTTCACGCCGACCTTGCGCGACGGCCATCTCTACGGCCGCGGGGTGAGCGACGACAAGGGACACCTGACCGCCCGGCTCCTGGCGATCGACGCGATCCTGGCTCATGGGAAGAGCCTCCCGTGCCGGATCAAGTTCGTGATCGAGGGAGAAGAGGAAATCGGCAGCGTCCACATGCACGAATTCGTGCGTCGGAACCGGGCGCGCCTCGAGGCGGACGGTTGCCTCTGGGAATTCGGGTACGTGGATCATCGCGACATCCCGCTCCAGTACGCGGGCCTTCGCGGCATCTGCTACGTGGAGCTCTCGGTCGAGAGCCTGAGCCGCGATGTTCATTCCGGCATCGGCGGCTCGATCTTCACCAACGCCGCGTGGCGGCTGACGTGGGCGCTGGCGAGCCTCAAGGGCAAGGACGAGCGCGTCCGGATTCCCGGCTTCTACGATCCAGTGCGACCGCCGACCGCGCGGGACCGTGAGCTCATGGAGCAGGCGCCCGACATGGCGGAGGACTACAAGGCCCGGTACGGGGCGAAGGAATTCCTGCGCGGAATGAAGGGCGGGCTGGAGCTTCGGATCGCCGAGGTATTCGAGCCGACGTGCACGATCTGCGGACTCACTGCGGGCTACCAGGGCGCGGGCTCGAAGACGGTGCTTCCGGCGCGCGCTTCGGCCAAGGTGGACTTTCGCCTCGTTCCGGACATGACCCCCGAGCAGGTGCTGGGGCAGCTCCGCGCCCATCTGGACCGCGAGGGATTCCAGGACGTCCGGATCCAGTTCCTCGGCGGAAACCCCGCGGGCCGCACCGACCCCGACGACCCTTTTCTCGAGCTCGTGTCGAAGACCGCGGAGCCCGTTTACGGAACGCCCATGCAGATCGTCCCGATGGTCGGCGGCTCCGGCCCCAATTTCGCCTTCATCCAGGAGCTGGGCGTGCCCGTGGCCACAGCCGGATTCGGGAATCCCGACACGCGGGCGCACGCGCCCGACGAAAACCTGCGCGTGGATCTCTACCTCAAGCACGCGAAGCACGTCGCCCGGCTGATCCAGGCCTTTGCGGAACGGTGACCGGATGAACCCAGCGCCTGGCCGTTTGGCGGGCGCGGTGAGGGTCCTGGTCGTCGAAGACAGCGGACCGACGCGGGATCTCCTCGTCCGTGCCCTGGGAGCGGATCAGATGACAGTAGAGACGGCGTCGCGGCTGTCCACCGGCATTCGCCTGGCGATGACCGCACGGCACGATGTGATCGTGCTGGACCTCATGCTTCCCGACGGGGACGGGCTCGATCTGTGCCGCAGTCTCCGGGCAGAAGGAATCCAGACCCCATTGCTCTGCCTCACCGCGCGCGACGACGTCGCGGACAGGGTGCTCGGCCTCGATGCCGGAGCGGACGACTACCTGCGAAAACCGTTCGCCCTCGCGGAACTGCGCGCTCGCATCCGGGCCCTGGCCCGCCGCCAGGGGTTGTCGCCCCCGTCACGCATCCAGGCGGGCTCGGTGCGCATCGATTTCACCGCGCGAAGGCTGGAGCGCGGCGGCATGGAGGTGCCCCTGACCGGGCGTGAGTGGGCCGTGCTCGAATCGCTCGCGGCGAGACGGGGGCGCGTCGTCCCGCGTACAGATCTTCTGGACAGCATCTGGCACGGGGCGGGACGCCCCGAGTCGGACAGCCTGGACGTGATCCTGAGCCGGCTCCGTCGCAAGCTTGGAGGGGACGGGTTCGGCTGCGTGATCCGAACCATACGGGGCGAGGGATTCATCTTCGAGGCGCCGGCGTGAGGGCGCCATCGCTCGTCCGGAGGCTGGCTCTGCTCCAGCAGTCGCTGGCCGCGGTGCTCATTCTCCTCTTCGCCGGATGTAGCATCTGGCTCTCGTCCGGGACGCTCGAGCGGCAAGAATCCTCGTTCCTCCTCGAGGCGGCTTCCCAGATGGGGCGGAGCATCACCCACGAGCTGGGAGAGGAGGGGGACCTTCGAGTGGCCGCCCAGTCGGCCCTCGCAGACGCGCCCGTCGGCGTCCACATCCGCGTGCTGGACCGGGCGGGACACGAGGTTCTCTCCGCGCCGCCGGTCGATCGATCACCGGGAAAGGAATGGCGCGAGGCGCGCGTCGCTCTCGAGGGGGGCGGCTGGCTGGTGGCCTCCATGCCCGAGGAGCCGCGGCGGCGTGCGGTGTGGGCGCTCGCCCTGGCCTTGGCCGTGACCGCGGTCCCGCTCTTCATTGCCGTCACCGCGCTGAGCCGGACGCTGGCCCGTCGCGCGCTCGGCCCGCTGTCCCGGATTGCCTCGCAGGCGGAGCGCACCACGGCGGATGGCACCGGGGATCGCTTCACCAACGCCGCCGATCCGGTCGAGGTTGCTACGCTCGCGGGCGCATTCGACCACCTGCTCTCCCGGCTGCATGAGAGCATCCGTGCGGAACGGCACTTCACGCAGGACGCCGCGCACGAGCTTCGAACCCCGCTCACGGCGCTCTGCGGTGAGATTGAGTATGCGATGCAGGACCCTTCCCTCGGATTGCGGGTCCGCGACGGACTCGAGCGCGCGCGGCAGCAGGCGCGCGCCATGTCGGACCTCGTGGAGGCCTTGCTGCTGCTGCGGCGTCTGGAGCCCGGAGCGAACGGGCACGAGGGTGCGCATCAACCGGTCAATCTCAGTGACCTGGTCCGAGACGTCGTCGAGGAGTTCCGCGCCATGAAGCAGGGGAGGGCGTCCGATCTCGAGGTGACCGCGGAGGACGAGGTGCTCGTCTCGGGACACTCGACCCTGCTCGCCTCGGCGATCCGGAATCTCCTCTCCAATGCGTTCAAGTTCACTTCGGCGGGACAGGGCGTTCGCGTCCGCGTGTTCAGCCATGCCGGCCAGGGAACCGTGGTGGTCGAGGACGGCGGACTGGGTGTCGCGCCTTCGGACCAGGAGCGCGTCTTCGATCCCTTCTTCCGGAGCGCCGAGGCCCGCGCGAGCCACGACGGGTTCGGGCTCGGCCTACCGATTTTGCGCCGCGTCGCCCGCGCGCACGGCGGGGACGTCCGCCTGACCTCTTCACCTCTCGGCGGGGCGCGCTTCGAGCTTTCTCTCCCCGGCTGGTCTTCCTCCTCGAACCGTTTAGCCCCCGTTAACTCGCGGTCTCAACAATCGATCTCATGAAAACACCCGCACGCTCATGTTTGCTGATGGCTGTCCTCGTGGCAGCAGTGTTGCCGGTCCCGGCCCGCGCGGGCCAGCCGCTGGAAACCGAGACCGCGAGGTTCCTGAAACCCGGCGGCTTCGAGGTCGAAGGGGGACTCGAGTATCAGACATCGACGGCCGGGACGGAAAGCGCCGTCCCGCTCGCCGTCGAGTACGGGATCACGGACAGGCTCGGGATCCTCGTGGAGCCGGTTCCGTTCACCGGGATCCACGACAAGGGTCTGCGGCGCCGGTCCGGGATCGGGGACGTCGAGGTCACGGTCGACGCGCTCGCCATCCGCGAGCGGAGCAGTTCCCCCGCGCTCGCAGTCGCGGGAGAGGCAAAGATCCCCACCGCGAAAGACCGTCGCATCGGCTCCGGCAAGGTGGATTTCACCTTCTACCTCATCGGGAGCAAGCGCCTGGGCCGGTGGGACACACACCTGAACCTGGGATACGGGTTCATCGGCAAACCGCCCGGCGCCCAGGTGAACAACATCGAGGTCTACGCGCTCGCCGAGGAGTTCCACTGGACGAGCCGCTGGGATCTCGTCGCCGAGGTCTTCGGGAGCACCGCCGCGCTCGAGGGCGGTGATTCGGGAACCGTTTCCGGCGAGAGCTCGCTCACGCCCGAGATCGGCGGCGCGGAGACCGTCGGATCGCTCGGCGTTCGCTTCAAGCCGATCGCCGGAACGACCTACACGCTGGGTCTGACCTACGACAACAACAACGCGTTCCAGGTCCATCCCGGAGTCACCCTCTCCTGGTAACGCCATGTGCGGGATAGCCGGCTTCTTCGGGCCGGAGCCTGCGCCACCCGAGTCCCAATCCATTCTCGAGCGGATGAATCGCGCCCTGGCCCATCGAGGACCGGACGGGCAGGGGATCTATTGCCGCGACGGGATCGGATTGGCTCATTCGCGGCTGGCGATCGTGGATCTCGTGGGAGGCACGCAGCCATTCGTCAGCGAGGACGGGGAAACCGTCGTGGTGCTGAACGGCGAGATCTACAACCACGATGAGCTGCGCCACGAGCTTGTTCAGCAAGGCCGGGTGTTTCGCACGCGCAGCGACACGGAGGTCCTGCTTCAGCTCTACCAGTCCCTGGGGGAGCGCTGCATCGATCGGCTTCGCGGCATGTTCGCGTTCGCCGTATGGAACCGCCGCGAGCGGCTACTCTGGCTGGCTCGCGACCGGGTCGGGATCAAGCCGCTCTACTATTTCTGGAACGGCGCGCTTTTCGTGTTCGGCTCGGAGCTCAAGGCGATCCTCACCCATCCATCAGTCCCGCGAACGGTGGACGAAGCGGCGCTCGACGAGTACTTCACTTTCGGATACGTTCCTTCGCCGCGAACGATCCTGAGCGGGATCCGGAAGCTGGAGGCGGGGCACACGCTGACCGTTACATCCCAGGGCATCACGCGGGAGCAGTACTGGGATCTGGATTTCACGCCGTCCCGGCAGCGTCCCCGGACCACCGAGGGGGAGCTTCGGCACGCGCTGCATGGGGCCGTGACCTCCCATCTCGGAGCGGACGTGCCCCTCGGATCCCTGCTTTCGGGTGGGCTCGATTCGACGGCAGTCCTGGCGTTCATGGCGGCCGATGCGGGCAAGGGAATCCAGACCTTCACCGCCACGTTTCCCGGCACCAAGGATGAGGATCGCGCCCACGCGGTCCTGGCGGCGCGGCGGTACGGCGCAGCCCCGTGCGAGATCGAGATCCCGGAGCCGTCGCGGGAGGTGCTGGACCTTCTCGCATGGCACTTCGACGAGCCATTCGCGGATCCGTCCTCGGTTCCGACGTATCTTCTCTGCGAAGGCGCGAGGAAGCACGTCACCGTTTGCCTCTCGGGTGACGGCGGGGACGAGACCTTCGGCGGCTACCGGAGATATCGCACCAACGAGGCGCGGAACGCCGTCCGCCGCGTCGTCTCGGGACGCAACGCCCCCGAGCTGCTCGCGGCCGCGGGGCGTCTCGCTCCGGCGGGATCCTGGATTCCGAGGCCGCTCCGGCTCAAGCCTCTGCTCCTCAACGCCTCCGAGTCCCACCGCGCGGCATATCTCGGCGAGATGTCGATCTCTGCCCCGGGGTCGAAGGACCTCGTGTACGCCGAGGGCCTGAAACGGGCCCTCGTGGGGCATGATCCGTACGAGGCGCTGAACCGGCATTTCGACCGCGCGAGCGACTGGGACACGACCTCCCAGATGCAGTACGCGGACTTCAAGACCTACCTTGCCGATGGAATTCTCACCAAGGTGGATCGCGCGAGCATGGCCCACGGTCTCGAGGTCCGGGTTCCGCTCCTGGACCACGTGCTCGTCGAGTTCGCGGCGCTCTTGCGGCCGTCTTCGAAAGTGGCGTGGGGAAGCGGGAAGCGACTCATGAAACGCTCGCTTCGCGGAATGGTGCCGGCCCGCATTCTGGCGAGGGGGAAGCGTGGATTCACGCCTCCCGTGTCACGCTGGCTCGACGGCACCCTCGGGGCGCTCCTGGAGGAGCGGGTCCTTGGACGCGACTCGTTCGTATCCGCCTATCTCGACATCGGAGCCGTGCGCCGCATCCGGGATGCCCAGCGCGCCGGTGCCCGTAGAGACACGCAGCTCCTCTGGGCCATCCTGACTCTGGAATGCTGGGGACGGCGCCTTCTGTAGGCTACACTGGATTCCTGATATGAAGACGATCGGAGCCCTCTTGGTGATGCTCTCCATTGCGAACAGCGAACCGGTGCCGGCACAAG
>JAYUAE010000237.1:0-6808 GCA_043741515.1 Candidatus Eiseniibacteriota bacterium
GGACGCGCGCGGGACATTTCGGAAGGAACGTCTTTCTCTCCCTCGCATCGGCGGCGCTCGCGCTCTCGGCCCGCGCTCTGGGCTGGGCCGGATCGTGAGCGAGATCCTCTGCGTCGTCGGGGCGCGCCCCAACTTCATGAAGATGGCGCCCATCCTCCGAGGTCTGGGCGCGTACCCCGGCATTCGCCCCTTCCTGGTCCATACCGGCCAGCACTACGACCAGGAAATGTCACGAATCTTCTTCGAGGAGTTGGACCTCCCGGCGCCGGACCGTGACCTCGAGGTTGGCTCCGACACGCACGCGCGCCAGACCGCGCGCATCATGACCGCGTTCGAGCCCCTCGTGGAGGAGCGCGCGCCGAAGCTCGTCCTCGTGGTGGGGGACGTGAACTCGACCATGGCCTGCAGCCTCGTCGCCGTGAAGCTCGGCGTTCCGGTCGCGCACGTGGAAGCCGGGCTTCGGAGCCGAGACCGCACCATGCCCGAGGAGATCAACCGGCTCGTCACCGATGCCGTCTCCGATATCCTCTTCGCCACGTCCGCCGACGCGGTCGAGAATCTCCTGGCGGAGGGAGTCGAGGCCGGAAAGATCCACCTCGTCGGAAATCCGATGATCGATACGCTGAGGCGTCACCTGGAGGCCGCGCGCCAGAGGCGAGCGCCCGATCGGTTCGGTCTCAAGACGCGCTCCTACGCGCTCGTCACGCTCCACCGGCCAAGCAACGTGGACCGCGCCGATTCGCTGCGCGGGATTTTCGACTCCTTGCGGGAGCTCTCGAAGCGGATTCCGGTTCTCTTTCCCGCCCACCCGCGCACGCGGGAGCGCATGGAGCGGGCGGGGATCGAGCTTCCTTCCACGATCCGCCTCACCGAGCCACTGGGATACATGGACTTTCTCTGCCTGATGGACCAGGCTCGATTCCTCGTCACCGACAGCGGAGGCATCCAGGAGGAGTCCACCGCCCTTGGCGTTCCCTGTCTTACATTGAGACCGAACACCGAGCGCCCAGTTACCATTACCGAGGGGACCAACAGGCTCTTGGGGGAGGACCCCGCGGCAATCCTTCCCGCGGCCAATCCATTGATCGAAGGCATCTTCCCTGAGCCGCGCTGTCCGAAACTCTGGGATGGATTCGCGGGTATACGAATTGCAAAGGCCCTGGCACGCCACTTGGGGGTTGATTGATCATCGCGAGCGATCAGACCGCCGGCACCACCATCCGCGAGGGGCGGGTGCAGAGCCTCCAGAAATTGAAGCCGGGCGATACCGTTCGCTTCGCGATCACGAGCGGACGTCCCACCGGGTCGGCCGGCGATGCCTACATCGACAAGGAGTTCGAGTCGCTCATCCATACCGTGCGTCCCAAGTACGACATCATCTTCATCGACGCGGCGCCGGTCGTTCCGGTCGTCGAGCCCCTTCTCATGGCCGAGCACGTGGACGCCGTCCTGGTCGTCGCCATGGCGGGACGCACGCCACTCATGCTCGTCCGCCGCATGCGCCAGCTCATCGAGCCGATCCTTCCCAAAGTCTCGGGCGTCGTGCTGAACAACGCCGTGGAGGGGCTCCCCTACTACTACGACTACCGCTATTACGGGTACGGCGAGCAGACGCCGAAGAAGATTCGAACGACGGCACGCTCCGTGGCGCCGGTGCTGCCGCCCGCGCTCGGGCCTCGCACGCGTGAGGGGGGCATGGATGGCCGCCGCGAACAGAACTGAGGAGCGGCTGAAGCGCCGCACGGCGCGCATCGGAGTCATCGGGCTGGGCTACGTGGGTCTCCCGCTCGCGGTCGAGTTCGCCAAGGCGGGCTTCCAGGTCACCGGCTTCGAGATCAACGAGCACCGCGTGAACGAGTTGAACCGCGGCCGCTCCTACATCCAGGACGTGCCCACCCGTGAATTGCGCGAGCTCGTTCGCAGCGGAGCGCTCCGCGGCACGATGGATTTCGACGAGCTTCGCCGAATGGACGCAATCGACATCTGCGTTCCCACGCCGCTCCGCAAGACGAAGGATCCCGACGTCTCCTACATCCTGGCCGCCGTGCGCGAGATCGCGCCGCGGCTCCGGCGCGGGCAGCTCATCGTGCTGGAGAGCACGACCTATCCGGGCACCACCGACGAGCTGGTGCTGCCGTTGCTCCAGCGCGAGCACTGGAAGATCGGGCGTGATTTCTACCTCGCGTTCTCTCCCGAGCGCGTCGATCCCGGCAATCCGGTCTATCAGACGCACAACATCCCGAAGGTGGTCGGCGGCGTCACGCCGGCGTGCAGCCGAACGGCCGCGGCGCTCTATGCCGCCGTCGTGGACCGGGTCGTGCCGGTCAGCTCCACGCAGGTCGCCGAGATGGTGAAGCTCTTGGAGAACACGTTCCGCAGCGTGAACATCGGCCTCGTGAACGAGGTCGCGCTCATGTGCGACAAGATGAAGATCGACGTCTGGGAAGTGATCGACGCGGCCGCCACGAAACCGTTCGGGTTCATGCCGTTCTACCCGGGCCCCGGCCTCGGCGGACACTGCATCCCGGTGGATCCCTTCTACCTCTCCTGGAAAGCGCGCCAGAGCGGGTTCGAAGCGCGCTTCATCGAGCTGGCCGGACAGGTGAACGGCAGCATGCCGTATCACGTCGTGAACCGGATCCGCGAAGCGCTCAACTCGCGCCGGAAGTCGGTTCGCGGCTCCCGCGTGCTCGTGCTCGGTGTGGCGTACAAGGCCGACATCGACGACGTGCGCGAGTCCCCCTCGCTGGATATTCTGGACATCCTGGAAAAAGAGGGCGCCCGGGTCTCCTTTTGCGATCCGTACGTGGCGTCCATCCACCACGCCGGCCGGAAGCTCAGGGCCACGCCCTTTCGGCCGGACACCCTCCGCGCCGCGGACTGCGTGGTGATCGCGACGGCGCACAAGGCGCTCGACTTCAGCCTCGTGGCCAAACACGCGAAGACCATCGTGGACTCCCGCAACGCCCTCAAGGGACGACGCACGCGCGGCGTCTTCCGCCTCTAGGGATGGGCCGGTGGCCGTCGGAGCGGATGATCTTGTCCGAGTAGATCGGTCGGCGGGGCACTGTCAGCTTACGATCCGGCCTCAGCGTTGGCTTTCCGAGCCGAAATCCCCCCGGATCGTAGTTTACATAATATCTCTTCTACGACATGACGCGGGACCCGGCGGGCTGGCCGTGACCGGGGCCTTATTCCGGCTTCTCCCCGACTTCCCGTTCTTCGGTTATTTCGCGGCTGGCTGGCCGCTCGGATGGGTCGCCCACGCGATCCCTCACTTGCTGCATGAGGGTCGTGAGCTTCTCGAGGACGTACGTGGACTGCTTGGTGTTCTCCTCGACCGCCAGGATCACCTGGATCCATTGGGCCGTGTAGAGCAGGTAGATGAAGATGAAGCCGCCGGAGACGGCGTATTTCAGCGTCTCCATGAACTCATCGGGCGCCCGGTCCACGACCGCCCTGGCGAAGCCCACGGGAACCACGAGCACGATGATGACCAGAACGACCCACGCCAGGACGCTCATCACCCTCGAGAGCCGGCGCAGCAGCCAGAACCGCTTCTCGCCCGGCGCCGACATCAGAACGGGACCCGTTCCACGTTTTCGCCGAGGAATGGGAGCCTGGTGGTCTCGCCGCCCGCGGCCTTGGCGGCCGCGAACGCCGTGAGGAGCAGGATCGAGCTCCAGGCGAGGAACTTCACGAGGTAGCCGACGAACGGGCCCACGTACGGGATCCTGCCGAGCGTGCCGTCGTAGATCGAGAAGAAGACCGCGAGCAGGACCTCGACCATGAAGAGCAGGAATCCCTGGCGGGAGTGAAAGCCGATGAAGGCGTTCTCGGGCGCGCCGAGGAGGCCCAGGAAGCAGAGCCCCGGGAGATACGCGACGGCGGCGAGGAGCCGCCCGCGCTCGACATCTTCCGGATTGATCGATTCGTATGGTGACGCGACCGGCACGTGGCAGGAATAGCACGCGGCGTGGGTAGCGTCAAGGGCGCCCCGGCGGGCGAAACACCCGCTGCGGACCCGAAGCGCCTACGTGGCCGACCAGTTCTTCGCCTGGAAGTCGGACTCGAGGGTCGGCGTCGCGAGCTCGCCCGCTCTCGGAACCACCTCGACGAGTTCCCCGGCTTCCTCGATCGCGACGGACCACCGGAGAATCGCCCGCGGCCCGGCCTCGAGGCGCGCGAGCGGAACGCGAATCTCGGTCACTCGCCCGGCAGCGTATTCGCCCGCGTCGCCGCAGGCCGCCGCCGGAGCGCCGGAGCCGCCGCCGGCCCCCTGGGCCCAATCGAGCGGGCCTCGCGGTCCCCGCGAGAGCTGTGCCCGAGCCTCGATCACGCGCGGCAGCGTGAAGCGGAGCCGGATCGCGCTCGGGATCTTCGCGCCGGTTGCGGCTCCCACTCCGTCCACGCGCACGAAAAGGTCGCTCTCGTTCAAGCCGAACAGCACTCGCTGGATCCTCCCGCCCGTGCGGTGTTCGGCGCCCTGGTCCGATGCGGCGTCGAAAAGCAGCGCGTTTCTCCATTCGTAGAAGTGGGTGTCCCGGCCGTCCAGGGTCGGCGCCACGTACGGCACGTGCTCTCCGCCCGGCCCTTCAGGCGGCGCGCCGCGCAGGCTGCGCCGCACGGTCGCGGGCGCGGGAAGGTTCAACAGGCTATACGTCCGGACCAGATGGGAGCGAAACAGAGCATCGAACTCGTCCTTGTGGGCGCTCTGATGATCGTCGCCATACCACCAGAACCAGTCGCTCGCCTCCGCGACGAGAATCTCCGCGCGCGCCTGCTCGATCCGCGCGGCGGGCAGGGCCCCGTTCACGATCGCTATCTGCAAGCGATCGCGCACCCGTCGAAGCTCCGCCCATGCGCGATTCTTCTCGGTGCGCCCCACCCAGATCGAGAGATCCGGCGCGATCCAGGATCCCACGGGCATGTGCGGAAGCGTTTCGGTTGGCGCGCTGCGCGCCAGGGCTTCCCCGACGGTCAGGGCTTCGATTCCGGGCTCCCCTTCCAGCCCGCGATAGAGCGCCTCGAGAAAGGGCCCTCCGTCGTCCGCGTAGGATTCCCAGCAGTTCTCGCCGTCGAGGATCACGGTCACGAGCGGGTCGTCGACGCCCTCCCCGCGAGCGCGGTCGCCGCACTCCAGCACGCGCCCCACGAAATCCGCGGCGGCGCGCTCGGGTTCCCAGGCCATGTAGGTGAAGCCGATCCGGTCGGAAAGCGCGCGATCCCGGAACACCATCGCGAGCGGGCCGCCAACGGTCTCGACCCGATAGGGCCGGTAGAGCGCCGACGCCCATCGTTCGCCGCCGGGTTCCGGACGGCCCAGCGCGCGCGCCAGGACCGTCTCGTCCGACGCGCACCACGCGAAGCCCGCCTCGGCGATGAGCGAGAGCGCTGCCTGGCTCACCGCTCCCTCCGGCGGCCACGTCCCCCGGGGCGCCATCCCAAAGCGCCGCGCATGGCTCTCGCGCGCGAGGCGCAGATGGCTTGCGGCGTCCTCGGGCGCTACGAACGGCGGGTTCGGCAACGGGATCGAGCCGGAAATCTCGCGCGGGGCCTCGGTTGTCACGAGGAGCGGCAGGATGGGATGATGGTAGGCTGAGGTTGCGATCTCGATCTGTCCCGCGCGCTCCGCCTCCCGGTAGATTTTCGGGATATTCCCGGCCAGCGCCACGCCCCAATCGAGGAGCGCGCGCTTCTCCTCCTCGGTGAATCCCCGCTCCTTCGCGAAGAGCGAGCGAAGCGGCTCATCGTTCCGGTACTCGGGATCGATCCACACGAGATGAAACCAGGTCTGGAGATCGCGGATCTCCTCAGGGGTCAGAGGATGCTCGCGCGCCCCGCGGGCCCCGCCCGCCGTGACCGCGCAGCGCGCCTTGAGCTCGCGATAGCGAGGATACGGCTCGAGCATGCGCGCTTCGTTCACGCTGAAGAAATGCCGCGCGAGAAATCGCTGCTCCTCGAGCGTGACCGATGCGGCGGGCTTCCGGGCCAGATCGAGGAAGAGGTCGGAGTCGCCCGCGGCGATCGCCTCGAGCTGCTCGAGAAGCACGGGAGTGAGGTTGAACGTGGCGTGGACGCGGGGGTGGCGGCGAAGAGCCGTCACCATGTCGCCGTAATCCTTGGTGGCGTGGAGGCGGGTCCACGGAAGAAGGGTCCGGCCGGTCAGCGCGTCCCGGTAGGACGGCTGGTGCATGTGCCACACCAGCGCGAGCGCGACGCGAGCCGCCATGAGGCGGTGAAGCTAGGGGGTCGTGGTGCCGGCGGAGAGCTCGCCCATGCCGACGCCCGCCGTGTTCAGAATGTCGGAGTCCACGACCGGGAGGCGCGCGACGGCCTGGTACACAGCGACCGCCTTCTGCGTTTGCCCGGCCTTGGCAAGGCAGCGCGCCTCGGCGAGCATCACGCGGCCCTTCTCGTTGTCGGTCGCGCCCAGCTTGGCCAGCTCCTCGTAGTTGGACGCGGCCTGGACGAAATCGCCCCGGTCCTCGAGCGAGGAGGCGAGCCCGTGGAGGCTCGAGACCTTGGCGTCGCGGTCCTTCCCCGACTTCGCGAGGGCGCGGCGGTACCAGTTAACCGCCTCGCCCGGCTTTCCCTGCCCGGCATACGCATCGCCCAGGTAGAGCATCGCGGACCGCGCAGCATGGGTCCCCGGAGCCGAATCCACGATCTCACGGAGCATCTGGATGGCCGTTGCGTAGTCGTTCTGCCCCACCGACATCTCGGCGCGGAACAGGTCGGCCCCGGCTCGCTCCTCGGTCTGCTCACGGCTGCGCGCGACGAAGAATCCCAGGAGCACGAGGAGCAC
>JAYUAE010000238.1:0-2886 GCA_043741515.1 Candidatus Eiseniibacteriota bacterium
CTCGGAGTCCGCGAAGGCGGGGTTCTTCATCTCGTCGGCCAGGATCGAGAGCAGGAGCCCCGTGTCGCGCGAGAGCGCCGAGCCCTGGACGGCGGCTCCGTACACGTCGCTGCCCACGTGGATCTGCGCCCCGACGCCGTCGAGGCGCGCGGCGATCGCGCGCTTGTCGTGCGCGGCGGTCCCGCGCTCGAGCATCATGGCGGTGAGCTGCGGCACCGCCGGCTTTCCGGCCGGCTCGTGCATCCGGCCGGCGAGGATGATCCCGTGCACCGCGACGGTGGGCACCGCATGGTTGGCGAGCACGTCGAGGGTGATCCCGTTGCCCAGCACGCGGTGCAGGGTGCGCTGCGCGAAGGTCTTGTGATCCGCCTCTCCGGCGGCGTGTCCGCTCGAGGCCGAGGATTCCACCGAGCCGCCCGCGCCGGCGCCCTTCTGCGGCTTCTTCTCGTCCGCGCGCGCGGGGACGAACCATCCGACCGTGGCGTGATCCGGAAGGAGGTATTTCGCCGCGACGCGCTGGATGTCCGCGGTGGTGACGCGCTTCATCGTGTCCACGTAGCCCACGAACCACTTCCAGTTGGCCGAGGCGACCGCCTCACCGAGGCTCGACGCCAGCTCGTAGGTGCCGTCCCGTCCGCGGATCACCGAGACCTCGATCTGGTTCTTGGCCCGCTCCAGCTCCACGGGGGTAACGCCTTTCCTGACCACTTCGTAGAGTGCGGCCTTCATCGCGTCCTCCACCTTCTGGTGGCTCACGCCCGGCGCGACGGTGGCGTCGAAGAGGATGGGGAAGGGATCGCGCAGCGTGTAGTTGTTGGCGCCGGCGTCGGTGGCGAGCCCCTTCTCCACGAGCGCCTGGTAGAGCCGCGAGTTGATTCCGGAGCCCAGGATGGCGGCGAGCACGTCGAGCGGGATGAAATCCGGATCGAGCGAGTTGGGGCGCATGTATCCGATCTCGACGAGTCCGACCTGGCCGGGGCGGCGCACCACGACCCGCCGCTCGCCTTCTTGTAATGGCTCGACCGTGATGACCGCGGGGATGGGCTTCGGCGAGCGCGTGAAGGCGCCGAACTCGCGGTCGAACATGCGGAGCGCGACGTCGGGGTCGAAATCACCCACCAGGATGGCCTCCGCATTGTCCGGCCAGAAGAAATCCTTGTAGTGCTGCTTCAGCGTCTCGGTCGAGACCCCCTCGATGTCGGACCGGTATCCGATGGTGTCCCAGTGATACGGGTGGGCCTGGATCGCGGACCCGATCACCGCCTTGTAGAGCGCGGTGGACGGGTTGTTCTCCCCGATCTCGTACTCGTTCCGGACCACGGTCATCTCGGGCTGCCGTTCCCTGTCGAGGATGAGCGCCCGTCCGAGGCGGTCCGCCTCGATCTTCATCGCCAGGTCGAGCTTGTCGGCGGGCAGGGTCGAGTAGCCGTTCATGCGGTCGTACCAGGTGGTCATGTTCGTGGAGGAGTAGTCGCATCCCGCAGCGAACAGGACCTCCTGAAACGTCTTGTGTCCCAGCGCGCGCCCGAAGTTCTGGGTGCTCTTGTTGAAGAGGAGGTGCTCGAGCAGGTGTGCGGAGCCCGTGTTCCCGGGGGCCTCGTTCCGGGACCCCACGTGGTAGACGACCTCGAAGGTGATCACGGGAGCCGCATCGTTGCGCTTGAGGAGGATCGTCATTCCGTTCGACTTCAGGCGGTACTGGATGATGCCGCCCAGCGAATCGACCCGCTCCACGTTCGCCGGAATTCTCCCCGTCCCCTGGCGCGAGGCGCGCCACATCCCTTCGCGCGGTTCCGCGGCGGCCGAGACACCCGAGGACGCAAGGAGCGGGGCGAGGGCCAAGAGTAGCGTGGCGAACGTACGAGAGCGGGCGCGCAGTCCGGAAGGCATGAACGGTGCTCCTTTCACGCGAACGTGATGCAGGGCGTATCCGGTATAGGAAGAAAAAATGGTGGCGCTACGGGGATTCGAACCCCGGTTTGATGGCTGAGAACCAACCGTCCTAACCCCTAGACGATAGCGCCGTTTTCCATGCGAAGAACGAACCCGATCTTGAATGTGGCTGGGGGAAGAGGATTCGAACCCCTGTACCGTGGTCCAGAGCCACGTGTCCTACCACTGGACGATCCCCCAGAAGGACGAGGAGACTAACATTCGCGGGGGATACCGTCAACCTGGACCGGCTCTTCGCGTTACGCCGACTTGAGATGGGACTTGAGCCAGAGGAGGAGGAGAGCTGCGAGCGCCAGCGCGATGACAAGATCGAATCCCCGCGCGAAGCCGCGGATCGCCTCCCAGTGCTCGCCCAGCGCCGCTCCGATCCATGCGAGCCCCAGGGCCCACAGGAAGGAGCCCAGGAACGTGTAGACCGTGAAGCGCATGATGGGCACCCGCGCCGCGCCCGCCGGGAATGAGATGAAGGTGCGCACGATGGGCAGGAGGCGCGTCCAGAATGCCACCTGCTGCCCATGGCGCTGGAGCCATCCGTTGGCGCGGTCGTACTCGGTGACGCGGATGATCCGCCAGCGCGAGAGCCGCTCGGCCAGCGGCCTTCCGCCGATCGCGCCCAGCCCGTAACCAATCCACGAGCCGAAGACGTTTCCGATCGCCCCCGCGAGCGCCACGCCCCACAGCGTGAACCGCCCCGTGGACGCGAGATAGCCCGAGAAGGGCATGATGATCTCGCTCGGGAGCGGAATGCAGGCGCTCTCGATCGTCATGCACGCGACGACCCCGGCGTATCCCCAGTGCGAGATGACGGAGAGAATGAACGCCGTGACCGGCGCGAGGACCTTCTCGAGAATTCCCATGCGCTAAGGGTGAAACCGCGCCGTCAGGAGGAATGCCGCATGATGGAGTGGGCGATCTCGTCGCCAAGGCGGAACA
>JAYUAE010000239.1:0-6800 GCA_043741515.1 Candidatus Eiseniibacteriota bacterium
CGGTTTGTGCACAGCTATTCGCCGCAGTCCTCCGCGTCGGCCCGCTGAGCCGGCCCCTTGACTACGTATTCTTCCTCGCCGACCTCACGATCGGAGGCGTCAAATCAGATTCGAAGGCAATCACCTGCTACCGGTTTTGAGCAGGTACTACTTCACAATCTCCTCTGAGGGTGCTGCCCCCCGCACTGGGTCATTCACGCGTATTGCTCGTCAAGGGGTAAGTGCCCGATTCCCTTCGAGACCCTGTCTGGCGATCCCTACTTCCTCACGATCTGGTACACCTCGCCGCTCAGGAGCACGAGGTACAGCTCCCCCCGCGCGTCCTGGCCGAAGGAGCTGAGCCCCTGCATCCGGCCGCCGGATTGCGTCTTTAAGATCGAGGACCAGTCCTGCGCGTTCACGGCCTTGCCCTGGTCGATCTGAAAGCTCCGGACGATGCCGGTGCAGTAGTCGCCGTAGAAATAGACCCCGTTCAGCTCGGGAATCTCGGTGCCGCGGTAGACATACCCACCCGTGATGGAGCAGCCGTCCTGATGTGAGTACTCGGCGACCGGCAGGGTCAGGCCGGTCTGGTTGCACGTCGAGCTGCCGTAGCAATGAACACCTTCCATGATGTTCCAGCCGTAGTTCTTCCCCCCGGAGCGGTGGAGCTCGTAGTCCACCTCTTCGTAGAGGTTCTGTCCCACGTCGGCGATGTAGAGGTCTCCGTTCAGGCGGTCGAAGCTGAAGCGCCAGGGATTCCTGAGCCCGTAGTCCCAGGTTTCTCCCATCGCGCCGGGTTGCGTGGCGAAGGGATTGTCCGGCGGGATCGAATAGGGCGAGCCGACGTCCACGTTGATGCGGAGGAGCTTGGCCAGGAGCGAGCCCAGATTCTGCCCGTTGTGGTACGTGTCGCCCGCGCCTCCGCCGTCCCCGAGCGCGATGTAGAGATAACCGTCCGGCCCGAACGCGATCTGCCCACCGTTGTGGTTCGCCGCGGGCTGGTTCACGAAGAGGATCTCGCGCTCGCTCGCCGAGGCGCTGTCGAGGCCGGCCGAGGCCAGGAACTCCACAACGTGCGTGTCGCCGCTCCCGTCCGTGTAATCGACATAGAAGCGACGATTCGTCGCGAACTGGGGATGGAACGCAACCCCCAGGAGGCCCTGCTCGCTTCCGCTGCTCACGCGCGAGGAGATGTCGAGGAAGGGGCGGGGCTGAAGCGCTCCGCCCTGGAAGATCCGTATCGACCCCGTCTTCTCCACGATGAAAAGCCGGTTGGTGTCGTTCGGGGCGCTCTGGAGGTCCACGGGCTGGCTCAGCCCGTTCACGAGGAGGCGGGCCTGGATGCTGGCGCTTCCGGGCTGGGCTTGCTGGGGGGCTTGCTGCTTGCCGCCGCATGATGCGGCGAGCACGACGAAAGCGAGGAGGAGCGCCCGGCGGCCGGCCGAGGTGAGGGACACCCGGGACCCCCGCGCCCGGCGCGCGGCTAGTCCTTCGTTCCCGTCACCAGACGGAAGAGCTTCCGCACCGGATCGTAGTGGTCGTCCACCACGCGCTCTTTCAGGGGAATGATCGCGTTGTCCGTGATCGTGATGTCCTCGGGGCAAACCTCCGTGCAGCACTTCGTGATGTTGCAAAGCCCGATCCCCGCGCTCTCTTTCAGAAACTTCGTGCGGTTGAGGGAGTCCATCGGATGCATCTCGAGACCCGCGACCCGCACCAGGAACCGCGGACCCGCGAACGCGTCGGTCCGGCCGTGCGAGCGGAGCACGTGGCAGACATCCTGGCAGAGGAAACACTCGATGCATTTGCGGAACTCCTGCACGCGGTCGATGTCTTCCTGCTTCCAGCGCCACTCCGCGTTCTGCTTCGGCGTGAACGGGGCGATCTTCTTGTTGACCTCGTAGTTCCATTTTACGTCCGTCACGAGGTCCTTGACGATCGGGAAGGTCTTCATGGGCCGGACGACGATCGGCGCGTCCAGCGGGAGCGCGTCCATTCTCATCTTGCACAGGAGCTTAGGTCTCCCGTTCACCTCGGCAGAACACGACCCGCACTTGGCGGCCTTGCAGTTCCAGCGCACCGCCAGGTCGGGTGCCAAGTGCCCCTGGATGTGGTGGATCGCATCCAGCACCACCATGCCCTCTTCGAGCGGCACCTTGTACTCCTCGAGCTTTCCCCCCGAGGCGTCGCCGCGATAGACATGGAGTGTCGCTTCCGCCACGAGCCCTCCGATCAGGACTTGACCCCGGCGGGCTCCGGCTCGAACAGCGCGCGGAGGTCGTCGGGCATCTTGGGTAGGGAAGACTGGGAGACGCGAAGCTCCTCGCCGTCGAGCGTCACCACGCTGTTCGCCGTGCCCAGCTCAAGATCCAGGCTGGGGTAATCGAGCCGCGCGTGAGCCCCGCGGCTTTCCTTTCGCTGGAGCGCGCACCGGGCCACCGCCTCGCTGATCACGAGCATGTTCTCGAGATCGCGCGCCAGGTGCCAGCCGGGATTGAAGGCGCGCGAGCCTTCGACCCGCACCGCTCTCGCCTCGGCCCGGAGCTTCCGGATCGCGTCGATGCCCTTCGAAAGGTCCTCCTCGGTCCGGAAGATCCCCACGAGCGACTGCATGGTGTCTTGGAGCTTCCGGTGCACCGAGTAGGGGTCGGGGCCGCTCGCGCGCTCAAAGGGCGCGAGCATCGCGCGCTCCGCGGTCGCGACCTGCGCGGCATCGAGCGGCGCCGGCGCTAGAGCCTTGGCCGCGTAGGCTGCGGCGCCGGCGCCCGCGCGCCTGCCGAACACGAGGAGGTCCGAGAGTGAGTTGCCGCCGAGCCGGTTTGCGCCGTGCATGCCGCCCGAGGACTCGCCTGCCGCGAAGAGCCCGGGCACCGTCGCGGCGCCGGATTCGGCTTCCACGCGCACGCCGCCCATCACGTAATGCCCCGTGGGTCCCACTTCCATCGGGCCCTTGGTGATGTCGATGTTCGCGAATTCCATGAACTGGTGGTACATGGAGGGGAGCTTCTTCTTCACGACGTCGGCCGGCTTGTGCGAGATGTCGAGGAATGCGCCCCCATGCGGTGTTCCGCGGCCCTCCTTCACCTCGGTGTAGATGGCCCGCGCCACCATGTCGCGCGTGGAGAGCTCCATCCACTTGGGGTCGTAGCGCTCCATGAAACGCTCGCCCTTCGAGTTCTTGAGCAGGCCGCCCTCGCCGCGCACCGCCTCCGTCACGAGAAGCCCCATGACGCCCGGGGGCCACACCATCCCGGTCGGATGGAACTGGAAGAACTCCATGTCGATCAGCTCCGCGCCCGCTTCGAGAGCAAGCGCATGACCGTCCGCGGTGTACTCCCACGAGTTGGACGTGATCTTGTAGGCTTTCCCGATTCCACCCGTGGCGAGCACCACCGCCTTGGCGCGGAACGTGACGAAGCGCCCGGTCTCGCGCCAGTACGCGAAGGCTCCGACCACGCGGCCTCCCTGGGTCAGGAGCTTCGTCACGGTGCACTCCATGAAGACCTCGAGGCCCTGGTGCACGCCGTGATCTTGAAGCGTGCGGATCATCTCGAGACCGGTCCGGTCGCCGACGTGCGCGAGCCGCGGGGAGGAGTGCCCCCCGAAATTCCGCTGCAAGATCCTTCCGTCCTGGGTGCGGTCGAACACCGCGCCCCAGTGCTCGAGCTCGCGGACGCGATCGGGCGCCTCCTGCGCATGCAGCTGGGCCATGCGCCAGTTGTTAAGCATCTTCCCGCCGAGCATCGTGTCCTTGAAGTGCACCTTCCACGAGTCGCTCGGGTCCACGTGCGCGAGCGCGGCGGCCACGCCGCCCTCCGCCATCACCGTGTGCGCCTTTCCGAGGAGCGACTTGCAGACGACGCCCACGCGCGCGCCCTGCGCGGAAGCCTCGATCGCGGCCCTGAGCCCCGCGCCTCCGGCCCCGATCACCAGGACGTCCACGTCGTGCGATTCGAAGCGTTCGCTCACAGAAGCCTCGAGTCGTGAATGATGCCCATGGAGAGGAGCCGCACGTAGAAGTCGGCGAAGGTGACCGCCACGAGCGAGATCCAGGCGAAGCCCATGTGGTGGCCGTTGAGGGTCGTGACCCTCATCCAAAGGCTGTGCCGCGCCTTCGCATTCGCGTCGCACGAAAAGCAATCCAGCTTGCCTCCGATCAGGTGGCGGAAGGAATGGCAGGAAAAGGTGTAGAGGGTCAGCGACGCGGTGCTCGCGAAGATCACCAGCGTGCCCACGCCGATTCCAAACCGGCCGTCGAACCAGAGCGCCTTCCAGACGTCGTGCCAGAGGAAGAAGAGCCAGACGAAGGCCAGGTAGAAGGCGTAGCGGTGGAGGTTCTGGAGCACGAAGGGGAACCGCGTCTCCCCTGTGTACTTGCCCCGGTGCGCCTCACCGACGGAGCACGCGGCGGGGTCCAGGAAGAAGGCGCGATAGTAGGCCTTGCGATAGTAGTAGCAGGTGGTGCGAAAGAGGATCGGCGGAATCAGGATCAGGAGCGCGGGAGAGAGAGGCCACCACGGCGCGTGGATCCTGGGGGAATAGAGCGGCGACAGGTATCCGCCTACTTCGAAGTGCACGCCCTGCAAGGCAGCCCAGGTCGCGTAGCCGCCCAGAAGCATCAGCCCCGCGGCGGTCAACGCCGGCGTCAGCCACCACGCGTCCCGCCGCGACGTGGCCCCGAAGCGCTCGGGGGCTGCCGTCTGCGCCCGCTCCGCCATTGAACCTCCATCCGTGATGATTGGTAACGCTGGGCAATCAGCGGATGACTCTACCACGGCAGGCGTCCGAATAAAAGCGAGGGACGGACGCCGCTGCTCGTCCGCCCCTCTCGAGTGATCGCCGTCTAGAGACGCTGCGTTCTACCTGTCGTCGTATTCCTCATCGTACCGGTCGTCGCGATAGCCGTCGTCGCTGTATCTGCTCCGGTCGTTGTAGTAGCCCTGGTCGTAATCGTCGCCCGTCTGATAGGGCCCGCCCCATTGCGAATCGTAGTCGTCGCCCCAGTTGCTGACAGAGATCTGGACCCCGCCCGGTCTGTGATCGCAGTGCTCGACGTGGTTCAGGTAGGCGCCGTAATCGTCGAACCGCTCGTCGCAGAAGTTGCAGCCGTAGAGATAGTGCGGCCGAACGATGCGCGCGTGGATCCCGAACCCGCCGATGCGCGCGTGCGCCGCGATGTAGTAACGAATCGGCCGCACGTACACGACCCGGCCATAGTGCCTGGGTGCGCAATAGACCCGCTGGGCGCGGAAGTAGCCGCCGTAGTGACTGTCGCGGATCGTGAGAAAGTCACGGCGCACCGGATAGCCGCGCCAGGAAGAATTGCCGCCCCACGAGGCGCCGGCCCGGTATCTACCGTCGCGGTAGGTGATGCTGCCGCGCGACCCGCCGTCGCTCCAGCCGCGATCACCCTCGGGCCGGCCCCGCCATGCGCCGCCGCGGTCGCTCTGCCGGCGGTCTCCCTGGTCGCGGGCGCCCTGCCAGCCGCGCTCCCGGCGCTCGATCCTCTGGTCCCCTTGTTTCGGTGTCCACCACTTGCCTTGATCAGCTTGGGCGAGAAGGGGAGTGCCCAGGAGAATCGTGAAGCCGAGGGCGCCCGCGACAGCGCTGTGAATTCTGGGTAGGTATGTCCGATTCATGAGTACGGCTCCTTTCTGCTTGGAGAGAACCGCTCCAGACGTCTCAGCGCAGGTAAATGCAACCGTTGTGCCGTACTGGCGGGTGGCGGCCAACCAACACTGGCACAAGTGGTTACTGCCAAAGCTCGCGGCCATGCAGCCCGGGCCTCCCGTGACGATCCGGCCCCATGGTCGCGCGCCAGTCACACCCCCCTGCCGCCGCTCATGAGAGCGGGCCTCCCTGCCGATGATTGAGCGGGCGAAGGAAGGGGCCGACGTTACTTGCGCCAACCACATTAAGAGGGGGTCGTATGGCTTCAATGAACGAGAACGAACGCATGGAGTACTCCATCCTCATGAGCCGGGGACGGGACGCGGAGCGCACCACTCACTTCTGCTGGATCGCTTCGGGAATCGCAGCCACGATGCTTCTCTCCTGGGGAATGGCGGCCAAGAGCCCCGCGCTCATGCTGCCCGTGATCCTGGCAGTGGCCTATGGCTTCTACGCCACCGTGCACGGCCGTCAGCAGACGCGCTTGATCGCAGGCTACGTAAAGGAGTTCTTCGAGTCGGGCGACAACGCGCCGCAGTGGTTCACTCGGCTCGGCCACCTCGAGATCGTGCCTGGGTTCAGCGCCTCCACCACCGATTGGGTCTCCACCGTGCTGGCGAACGCGGTCGTCGTCACCGCCGTCGTGTTCGCCTGGCTCTTCTCGTCCGCGGCCCCCAAGGGCGAGCTCTACGCCGGAATCGTGACCGGCTGCGGCATGGTCTTCGCGTTCCACTCGATCTCGGAGACGACGCGTCTGCGCCAGAGCGATGCCGCGACGTTCTGGCGGCAAGTCGGCATGGGGCCCGTGATGGAACGGAAGCCTCAGCGGGCCGCGAGCCGGTAATCCCGCAGGACGGAATGGCAGAAAAGAGCCCCGGGAGCGTCATCCCGGGGCTCGGCCATTCCTTCACGATTCGCTGTTGTGTTCCCGTCCGCCTGGTACTAACTTTGTTCCGGCACCTCTTCCCCCTCCCGCGTGCCGCTTCTTCCTGCCGGGCAGTTTCCAGGAGGGAATACCGCAGTCTGATTCCCATCCCCGGATCAATCACGCCTCCAAGCCGGACCATCTTCGGAGGTAGCAATCGTGAACCGGACCCAGCACCACCCACGTCTCTTCCTCACGTCGCTCGCGCTTCTCGCGGCGCTCT
>JAYUAE010000240.1:0-2885 GCA_043741515.1 Candidatus Eiseniibacteriota bacterium
TCGGGACCTCGAAGGAAGCCTGCTCGTTCGGGGCCAGCCACGCCGTCGCCAGCTTCGCCGTGAACGACATGCACTGCGGCGCCTGCGTGAAGAAGGTGCAGGACGCGGCCATGGCGCAGAAGGGCGTGCAGTGCGTGCACGTGGATCTGGATACGAAGACGGCGTACATCCTTTCGGACAAGAAGGTGGATCAGCGCGCGATCACCAAGGCGGTCAAGAACGCCGGCTTCACCGCGGTGTTCAAGGCCGATGGACCGAACGCCCGAGCGGCATTCATGAAGTCGATGGCGGCCAGTGGCGGCGCGAACACCTGCTCGATGAAGAAGGACAAGGACAAGGTCTGATCCGCGCATAACACGAACTGGAATCTGCGGGCGGTCACGCAAGTGGCCGCCCGTTTCGTTTGGGGCGCTACTGCGGGCGCGGTTGGGGCTGCGGCTGGGGCGCGCCCCGGCGGGGCTTGGGCTCGGTGTAGCCGGCGAGCCGCTTGGCGAGCGCCCGGCGACTGGCGGGCGTGTTGTCGAACGTCGTGATCACGGTCCGAACCTCGTCCCAGCCCTCGGTGACGTTCGGGTTCAGCGAAGCCACCGCCACCGTTTCCGGGAAGCGCTTGAGCCAGGCGCGCGCAATCGCCTCGTCCTCGGCGGAGAGCGTGGCGCGGGCGGCCAGCGTGAGGAGCGCCGATCCCTCGATCCGGGTGGGCCACGATTCGGGATCTGCGGCCATCTCGCGCACGGTCATGCCGTGGGCGCGGAGTAGTTCCGCCATCGCGGCCCGCAGGGGAGGCCGGTTCACCTCCAGTATGTCCACGGGGTTCCGCAGCGGAATTCCGCCCGCGCCTTGCTTCAGCATGCGGATCGCTCCCTCGGCGATGCGTTCCAGCTCGTCGGCGGAGATGAGCTGGCGCGACTCGCGCTCGAGCGCATCGGACCAGGGACGGGGGCGCGCGGCGCTGCCGGCCCTGAGCCCGCGGATCCGTTCCAGCGAGGCCGTCACCCGCTCCTCGGTGAGCCTGCCCGAGCGGAGCGCCTCGCGGAGCGCCACCAGCGCCTCCTCGGGTCCGGGCGAGAGCTTGGAATAGAGGAGAAGATCGCAGCCGGCCTCGATCGCGCGGACCGCGATCTCTCCGTACGGCGCGATCGAGGTCACGCCCGCCATCTCCAGCGCGTCCGTGATGATCACGCCGGTGAAGCGGAGCCTCCCTCGCAGGAGGTCGGTGACCACCCGGCTCGAGATCGTTCCCGGCCGCGTGGGGTCGGGCTCGAAGGCGGGCACCAGCACGTGGGCCGTCATGACGACGGGCACGCCCCAGCTCACGGCGGCCTCGAAGGGGCGAAGCTCGCGCAGGTTCATGCGGGCCTCGTCCGCGCCCACCACCGGGAGCGCGACGTGCGAGTCGAGGCTCGTGTCGCCATGGCCGGGGAAGTGCTTCACCGCCGGAATGATCCCCGCCGCCAGGAACCCTTCGATCGCGGCGCGCCCGCACGCGGTCACATGCGAGGCGGTGGCGCCGAAGCTGCGGATCCCGATCACCGGATTCGCCGGGTTGGAATCGATGTCCAGGACCGGCGCGAAGTCGAGATTGATGCCCAGCGCCAGGAGCCTGCGCGCGGTCCGCTGGGCCAGGTCCTTGACGAGGGGCGGGCCCCCGGACGACGCGACGGCGCGCGCGGAGGGGGGCACCTCCCAGAAACCGGAGAGCTGCGAGACCATGCCGCCTTCCTCGTCGGCGCCCACGAGCGCGGGAAGCTCGGGCGAGCCGAGCGTTTCATGAAGCGCGCGCGCGAGGCGCGCGGCCTGGTCGGCGTCCGTGAAGTTGGCCGCGAAGAGGATGGCCCCGGAAGGGCTGATGCGGCGCAGCGTTTCCTCGACCTCGGGGGTCAGGTCGGTGCCGGGCACTCCCACGATCATGAGCTCGCCGAGCCTGGATTCGATCGCGGGCCCGCTCACTCGATCTCAGTCTCCACGAGAAGCTTCCGGTAGCGCGCGTAGACGTGCTCGGGGATGGCTCCGCTCCGGACGCCCTCCAGCACCGAGCACCCGGGCTCCATGCGATGCGTGCACGTGCTGAATTTGCATGCGTCCGCGTCGCGGATCTCCGCGAAGACCGAGGCGGCCTCGGCCGCGCTCGTCTCACCGAGGGAGACGCTCCGCACTCCGGGCGTATCAATCACGTGTCCGCCTCCAGGCAACGGATAGAGCTTGGCGCTGGTCGTCGTGTGCTTCCCCTTTCCCGATTTGCCGCTCAGCTCGCCGGTCGCGATCTCGGTCCCGGGAAGGAGTCTTCTCAGGATCGAGGACTTGCCGACGCCGGAATGCCCGACAAAGACCGAGGTGGCTCCGCGGAGCGATTCCCGCAGTTCCTCCATTCCCGTTCCGGTCTTCGCGCTACCGAGCATATACGAGAGCGGGACCGCTGCGTCGGCGATCATCTGCTCGGCCTCGGTCACGGAGACGAGATCCACCTTGTTCAGGATCAGGAACGGCGTGAGCCCCCCGCGGTGCGCGAGGAGGGCCCAGCGGTCCACCAGGCCCGCGCGAAACGGGGGCTCGCTGGCCGAGGAGATGATGACCGCGCGCTCGGCGTTCGCGGCGATCACCTGGGGCTCCTTGTTCTCGCCCGTTGACCGCCCGAGGTGGCTCCTTCGCGGCGCGACGGCGACGATGGAGAGCGCGCCCGCGCCGCTCCGCGAGGTCTCCACCTCGTCGCCGACCGCCAGCACGCTCTGGCCGCGGGGCGCTCCTCGCTTCAGCTTGGGATCGAGCGCCGCGGGGATCATGGACGTTCCGTCCCACACGATGGCGCTCGAACCGAACATCTGGGCCAGGATCATCAATCGTATTTACCTGATCGATTGCCGGGGGGCAAGGTTGATCCCCCGTCC
>JAYUAE010000241.1:0-2879 GCA_043741515.1 Candidatus Eiseniibacteriota bacterium
GCCCGCAGGATGCGAACGTTCACCTGGGCCCCCTGCTCGGGCTCAGGTGAGCCGCCTGCCGCGCGAACGTAGGTCACGCCGTCCACCTCATAGCCCTGCTGCTCGACGCGTCCGGACCAGACTCCGGGGCGGCCCTCGACCCTCGCATCCACGCGCACCGGAACGGTGCGGCCGACCCAGCGGCCCCAGACCGAAGAGGCGACCTCCCGCTGCGCCGCCATGAGCGCGCGACGGCGCGCGAGCTTCACACGCTCCGACACCTGCTCCTTCATGAGCCCCGCAGGCGTGCCGTCTTCGCGCGAATACGCGAAGCATCCCACGTGGTCCAGAGCGGCCCGGCGAACGTACTCGAGCAGCTGATCGAAGTCCTCATCCGTCTCGCCCGGGAATCCCACGATGAAGTGGGTCCGGATCGCGACGCCCGGAATGCGGCTCCTCAGGCGTTCGATCAGCCGTTCCATGTCGTCCCGGCGCACCTCGCGGCGCATCCGGCGCAGCATGGCGTCCGTGACGTGCTGCAACGGAATGTCGACATACTTGCAAATCTTCACTTCTTGTTCAAACACCTGGATCAGCGCTTCGCTCCAGGTCTTCGGGTGCGTGTAGTGGACCCGGATCCATTCGATCCCGTCGATGGCGGCCAGGGAGCGCAAGAGCTGAGGGAGCCGGGCCTCGCCGTACAGGTCATCCCCGTAGGAGGTCGAGTCCTGCGCGATGAGGAGAAGCTCCCGGGTCCCGGCCTCCGCGAGGCGGCGCGCTTCGGCGACGACCGATTCCATGGGCCGGCTCCGGAGATCGCCGCGCAGCTTGGGAATGATGCAGAAGGTGCAGCGGAAGTCGCAGCCGTCGGCGATGCGAAGGTAGGCGACGTGCCGCGGCGTGGAGACCGCGCGATGCTCCGCCAGATCCACCGCAGTCCCCGCCGGTCCGACCTCGAGGATCCGCTCCGAGCCCGGGCGGAGAACCCGGTTCAGCACCCGGACGACCGCGTCCACCTGGCCGGTGCCCACGACCGCGTCCACCTCGGGAATCTCGTCGAGCAGGTCCGCCTGGTACCGCTGCGCCAGACATCCCGCCACGACGATTGCGCGGAGCTTTCCCTCGCGCTTGAGCGCGGCCATCTCGAGGATGCGATCGATGGACTCCCGCTGCGAGGGACCGATGAAAGCGCACGTGTTCACCAGGGCGACGTCGGCCTGCCCGGGATCGGACGCGGTCACGAATCCTCCGTTCGCAAGAAGCCCCGCCATGATCTCCGAGTCCACGAGATTCTTGGCGCAGCCCAGCGTGACCAGCGCCACGCGCGCGGCTGCGGCCCCCGGGCCCGTGCCAGGGGCCGTGCCCGCGCGGGGCTTCGCCTTCGGCGGCTCGAGCCGGATGGGCGCGATCACGCGCTGGACCCCACGCCCGGGTCCTCATGCGCCCGGTCCGCCATCTCCTGCTCGGTGACGAGCACCTCGCGCCCCTTCGCGCCCTCGGACGGTCCGACCACGCCGCGCTCCTCGAGAAGATCGAGGAGCCTCGCGGCGCGCGAGTAGCCCACCTTGAGGCGACGCTGGAGCATGGACGTCGAGGCCTGCTGATGCAGCACCACGAGGCGCATCGCCTCCTCGTAGAGCTCGTCGTCCGCGTCGTCCGAATCGGAGATCCGGACCTGCTCCAGGGCCGAATCGTCGGCCACGACGGGCCGGCCCTGCGATTTGAGGAAGCCCACGACCCGCTCGATCTCCTCTCCGGAGACGAATGCGCCGTGGATGCGGTAGGGCTCCGGCTTTCCCGCTGGAAGGTAGAGCGAGTCGCCGTGACCCAGCAGGCTCTCGGCGCCGTTCATGTCGAGGATCACGCGCGAGTCGGTCCGGCTCGCCACCTGGAACGCGATCCTCGACGGGAAGTTCGCCTTGATCATCCCCGTGATCACGTCCACGGAGGGGCGCTGCGTCGCCAGAATCAGGTGGATGCCGACGGCCCGCGCCATCTGGGCCAGCCGCCCCACCGGCTCCTCGATCTCGGTCGGAAGGAGCGCCATGAGATCCGCCAGCTCGTCGACCACGACCACGATGTAAGGAAGCTTGGGCTCCTCGGACTGCGAGGGATCGAGATTCAGGCGGTTGTATCCCTCGATGTTCCGAGCCCCGTGCTTTGCGAGCATCTGGTACCGGCGCTCCATCTCCTTCACGCAGAATCGAAGAGCCTGCGCCGCCTTCTTGGGGTCGGTCACGACCGGCATGCGCAGGTGCGGGATCCCGTTGAAGGGGGTCAGCTCGAGCATCTTGGGATCGATCAGGATGAAGCGCAGCTCTGCGGGTGTCTTGGTGTAGAGAAGGCTCATGATGAGCGTGTTGATGCAGACGCTCTTCCCCGAGCCGGTCGCGCCCGCGATGAGCAGGTGCGGCATGCGCTCGAGCGACGTGGTGAAAGGCACGCCCGCGACGTCCTTCCCCAGCGCAAGCGGCAGCGCGTCGGCCGAATCCTGGAACGCGGGCGACGAGATGATCTCCCGAAGCGACACGGTCGCCTTGACGCGGTTGGGGATCTCGATCCCGACCGCGGCCTTTCCGGGAATCGGCGCCACGATGCGGATCCGCTGTGCCTTCAGGGCCAGCGCCAGGTCGTCCTGACGGTTCAGGATCTGATTCACCTTCATGCCGGGCGCGGGCTCGTACTCGAAGAGCGTGATCACGGGGCCCGGGTGGACTTCCGAGACCCGTCCCTCGACGTCGAAATCGGCCAGGGTCCGCTCGAGCACGCGCGACAGCTCCAGGAGGTCCTTCTCGTCGATGGCCTGCCGTTTCGATTCGTGCCGGTCCAGGAGGTCGATCCCCGGGAGCTCCATCTCGGGCGCGGCCACGGGACCGAGCGTGAGCCCCGCCTCCACAGCT
>JAYUAE010000242.1:0-2870 GCA_043741515.1 Candidatus Eiseniibacteriota bacterium
AGCCGCTGGGGATTCGCGGCGCCGGCCTGCGCCTCGGCCGCGCTCGCCCTGGCGGCAGCGGTCTTCGCGTTCTTCCGCCTGCCCGAATCGCTGCCGCCCGAGGTTCGCGCGGAGGCGGCGGCGAGGCGCCGGGCGCGGACGACGATGCGCGACGCGCTCGCGCGCCCGGTCGTGGGCACGGTGCTCGGGCTCTTCTTCACCGCGACGCTCTGCTTCTCCGGGATGGAGGCCATACTGGCGCTCTTCTCCCAGCGGTATTTCGGCTGGGGGCCGCACCAGATCGGCTACCTCTTCGCCTACGTGGGGGTCGTCGCGGCCGCGATGCAGATGGGGATCGTCGGCGCGCTCGTGCGGCGGTTCGGAGAGCGTGCCCTGGTGCGCGCGGGCCTGGCGCTGATGGGCGCCGCGTTCGCGACCGCGGGCCTCGTGCCTCCGCTCGCGCTCTTCCTGGCGGTGATGGGCTTGATCGCGGTCGCGAGCGGGATGCTGACGCCTTCCCTGTCCGGGCTCATCTCGCTGGCCACCCCGTCCGACGAGCAGGGAGGAATCCTCGGCATCTACCAATCGCTCGGGAGCCTGGCGCGCGCGGTGGGCCCCTTCTTCGGCGGATTCGTCTTCGACGTCGTGAGCCCGGGCGCGCCGCTCTGGATGGCGGGGATCGTGCTGGGGATCGCCGCCCTCGCCGCGGCTCGATTGCCGCGGCGAGAGGCAGCGAAGGGAGTTCTTACCCCGCGATCGACTTCCTGATGCCGGCCCGGAGCTTCTCCAGACCTTCCGCGATCGCTTCCTTCGACACGATGAGCGGTGGGCGGAACCGGATCGAGTTGGAACCCGAGCCGATCACGATCATCCCGTCCTCGTAGGCCTTCGCGATCACGCTGTCGCGGAGCCCCGTGCTCGAGAAGTCGAAGGCGCACATGAGGCCCTTCCCACGCGCGTTCGAGAGATGATCCGGGAACTCGCGCTGAAGCGCATCGAGCCCCGCCAGAAGCTCGGCGCCCCGCGCCGCCGCGTTCTCGAGAAGCTTCTCCTCGGCCATGATCTCGAGATAGCGGGCCGAGCGGACCATGTCCACCAGCGTGCCGCCCCAGGTGGAGTTGAGCCGGCTCGAGACGTGGAACACGTTCTCCTCGATCTCGTCGATCCGGGCGCTGGAGAGGAAGCCGCAGACCTGGGTCTTCTTTCCGAAGGCGACCATGTCGGGCTTCACGTCGTAGTGCTCGTGGGACCACATCTTCCCGGTGAGCCCGAGGCCCGCCTGGACCTCGTCGAACACCAGCATCGCCTCGTACTCGTCGGCGATCCGGCGCAGCTCCTGGAAGAACTCCTTCCGGAAATGATTGTCGCCGCCCTCGCCCTGGACGGGCTCGAGGATGATGGCCGCGATGTCGTCCTTGTTCTGCTCGAACGCGGTCCGGATCTGCGCGATTGAGAGCGCCTCGCGCTTCTTCACGTCCTTCACGTTGTCCTCGTTCAGCGGAAAGCGGACCTTGGGGTTCGAGACGCGCGGCCAATCGAATTTCGGGAAGTAGGCCGTCTTGCGCGGGTCGGTCGTGTTCGTGAGGGAGAGCGTGTAGCCCGAGCGGCCGTGGAACGCCTGCTCGAAGTGGAGCACCTTGTGCCCCTTTTCCTCGCGGTGGCCGCGCGCGAAGTTCTTGCGCACCTTCCAGTCGAAAGCGGCCTTGAGCGCATTTTCGACGCCGAGCGTGCCGCCGGCCACGAGAAAGAGGTGCGGCAGGTGCGCGGGCATGCAGTGCGTGCCGAACGTCTCGACGAATTCCGCCATCTCGACCGTGTAGACGTCGGAGTTCGAAGGATTGTGGAGCGCCGCGCGCAGGAGCTTCTTCGTGAACTCGGGCGTCTTCATCCCCGGATGGTTCATCCCGACGGGGTTGGTCGCGAAGAAGGAGAAGAAATCCAGAAGCCGCTTCCCGTGCCGGGAATCATAGATGTAGACGCCTTCGCTCTTCTCCAGATCAAGGACGAAGTCGAATCCGTCCGCGAGCATGCGCTTCGCGATCGTCTCGTGGACCTTGTCGGGCGCGATCGGCGTCGACGAGGCTGCCAGGGTCGGGTTCATGAAAAGCTCCTTTCGAACTGGGTTGTGTTCATTCGGTGTCGATCTTGATCCGGCGCTGTTCCTTGGCCGTGGCGAGGACGATGAGCGTGCGTGTCTGGCGCACTCCCCGGACCGTGTTGAGCTTCTCGATCAGGAGCTTGCGAAAGGCGGCCATGTCCCGCACCCGCACCTTGAGCAGAAGGGAGAATTCGCCGGTGATGTGGTGACACTCGAGGACCTCGTCCAAGTCCCCGACCGCTTCGATGAAACCGGATTCGAATTTCGGATGTTCGATGAATATCTCGACGAACGCCGTGATGTCGTGACCCAGCTTCCGTTCGTCCAGGAGCGCCACGTAGCCCCGGATCACTCCGCCCCGCTCGAGCTTCCGGATGCGCTCGTTCACCGAGGGAGCGGTGAGCCCGACCGCCTTGGCAAGCTCGGCTTGAGAAAGCTTGGCATTGTCTTGAACCAGCGCCAGAAGCTTTCTGTCGATTGCGTCGAGAGCGGCGCCGATGTCGTGTTTTGTTAGGAGCGTTGCACTCATTGCCTAATATTATTCGGCAAATAGGCCGTATAAGTCAACATTTATTTAGAGTGGGCGGATCCCGCGGCCCTTGATGGCGGCGGCGCCTGGGTTTACGCTCTGCTCATGAGATCCGCGCCCCACACCCGAAGGAGAATCCGAGCAATCCCATGAAGAAGCCCGAAACCATCAAGGCGCTTAAAGTTAGCGGCTATCGTCCCCAGACCGTGAAGCAGGAGATGAGGCGGAACCTCGTCGGGATGATCGAGCGGAAGGAGAACCTCT
>JAYUAE010000243.1:0-2864 GCA_043741515.1 Candidatus Eiseniibacteriota bacterium
GTGAGCCGGCGTCTGGAGGACCTTCCGGTGCACGCGATCCAGTCGCATTCGATCGAGGACGGCGCGGCCGCCGGGGCCTACGAAGTCTGGCGGGTGCTCCGCGGGGACACGCCCGACCCTGCCACGCTTCCCATGGTCCCGCTTCGCACGTACCTGCTCGACGCGGCCGATCCGGACCGGGCCGGCGGCACCGGGAGGCGCGCCGACTGGGACTGGGCGCGGCGCGCCGTGAGTGCGGGATTGCGGCTCATCGTCGCCGGGGGGCTCGATCCCGAAAACGTCACCGAGTTGATCCAGGAAGTCCGCCCCTTCGGGGTGGACGCATCCAGCGGCCTCGAGCTTGCGCCCGGCCGGAAGGATCCCGCGAAGGTCCAGCGGTTCATCGAACGGATCCGCGAGGCGGACCGGACCCGCCCCAAGCGCTCGTGAGCGGGGAAGCGGGCCGCTTCGGCGAATTCGGCGGCGCCTACGTGCCGGAGATCCTCTTCACCCCCGTGCTCGAGCTGGCGCGCGCCTATGACGAGGCGCGTGCCGACCCGGCGTTCCAGGCGGAGCTGACGCGCGAGCTCCGCACCTTCGCGGGACGCCCCACGCCGCTCACTCACGCCAAGCGCTTCGGCGAGGCCGTCGGGCTGTCGCGCGTGTATCTCAAGCGCGAGGACCTCCTCCACACGGGCGCGCACAAGCTCAACAACGCGCTGGGTCAGGCGCTGCTCGCCCGACGCATGGGAAAGACGCGGATCGTCGCCGAGACAGGCGCGGGGCAGCACGGCGTCGCCTCCGCGACCGCCTGCGCGCGCGTCGGCCTCACGTGCGTGGTCTACATGGGCGAGGTGGACATGCAGCGGCAGCGGCCCAACGTGGAGCGCATGCGACTCCTGGGCGCCGAGGTGGTCGCGGTCCGCTCCGGCAGCCGCACGCTCAAGGACGCGATCAACGAGGCGATGCGCGACTGGTCCGCGTCGGTCCGGACGACCCACTATCTCCTGGGCTCGGTGCTCGGGCCGCATCCGTACCCCACCATGGTGCGGGATTTCCAGGTGGTGATCGGCCGGGAGACCCGGGCCGCGATCCAGGAAATCGCAGGAAACCTTCCCGATCTCCTGGTAGCGTGCGTCGGCGGAGGGAGCAACGCCATCGGTCTCTTCCATCCGTTTCTGGAGGACCGCTTGGTTCGGATGGTGGGGGTGGAAGCGGGCGGCGAAGGGACCGCGACCGGACGCCACGCGGCCCGGTTCGCCGAGCCGGCCGTCGGGGTCCTGCACGGCACGAAAACGCAGGTACTGCAAGATTCAGCCGGACAGGTGCGGAGCACGCACTCGATCTCGGCGGGGCTGGACTATCCCGCCGTCGGCCCGGAGCATGCCGATCTCCACGCGCGCGGGAGGGTGCGCTACGAGACGGCGACCGACAGGGAGGCGCTCCTTGCCTTCGACCTCCTCGCGCGCACGGAAGGAATCCTGCCCGCGCTCGAGTCCTCGCACGCGCTCGCCTATCTCATCCGGGAGGGTCGCTCGCGGACGCTTGCCGCCGACACGCTCATCGTGGCGAACCTGTCGGGCCGCGGAGACAAGGACCTGGGAATCGTGATCGCCGCCCGCGAGAAGGGCCAGCCGGTCTGAGCACGCGTGTCGTGTTCCTGCTCGACGTCGACAACACGCTCCTCGACAACGACGCCGTCGCGGCCGACCTCAAGCAATTCCTGACCGAGGAAGTCGGCGTCGAGCGGCAGGAGCGCTACTGGGCGATTTTCGAAGAGCTGCGCGTGGAGCTGGGCTACGCCGACTACCTGGGAGCGCTCCAGCGCTACCGCATCGAGCATCCGCGCGATCCTCATCTCCTCGCGCTCTCCGCGTTCCTGATCGAGTATCCCTTCGCGGACCGGCTCTATCCGGGAGCGCTGGAGGTCATCCGGCACCTCGGCCGCTGGGGCTCCACGGTCATCCTCACGGACGGCGACGTGGTCTTTCAGCCGCGCAAGATCCGGCGCTCGGGAATCTTCGACGCCGTTCAGGGCCGCGTGCTCATCTACGTCCACAAGGAACGGGAGCTGGACGACGTGGAGAGCCGCTTCCCGGCCGACCACTACGTTTTCGTGGACGACAAGATCCGCCTGCTCGCGGCGGTCAAGGACGTGTGGGGCAGCCGCTTGACCACGGTCTTCGCGCGGCAGGGGCATTACGCGCAGGACCCGAACGTGTCACACTATCCGGCGCCGGATCTCTCGATCGACCGGATCGGAGATCTCCGGCGGTTCGACCTCAAGGAGATGGTCGAGCCAACAGGCAAGAGGAGGAACTCATGAAGGTGACACTCATCCGAGCCCTGATCCTGTTCGCCGCGCTCGTCCCGACGGGCTGCGGCAAGGCAGGGCCTTCCTCATCGGAAGTGGACGGAGCGATTCGAGACCGGCTGACCGCAATCGACCGCGGGGCAGCGTCGGTCCGCGGGCAAAGACTGCTCCAGGCCAAGCCGGTGAGTCTTTTCTACCAGGCCCGGAAGGGCACGCACGCCTGGGATGAAAACGACCAGAGCAGCATCGTCCAGGCGATCCGGGGCATCGGCCGCGACGGGCTGAATCCCGCCGACTATCACCTCGCGGCGATCGAGCGGTTGCTCGCGGACCGCAAGAATTCCACGACCCCGGCACTGGATGGGGACCTCGACATCCTGCTCACCGACGCGGTCGCGGGGATGATGGATCACGTCCGCTACGGCCGCGTTCGGCCGGTAACCCTTGATCCCACCTGGAACGTGAATTCCCGAGAAGGAGCGCCGCCTCTGGAGGTCACCGTGGCCCGCATCGCGGAGGCCGGCGACGCGGCGAAGGAAATCGAAGCCCGGAAGCCGACCCATTTCATCTA
>JAYUAE010000244.1:0-6695 GCA_043741515.1 Candidatus Eiseniibacteriota bacterium
GCGGCCTTCTCGCGGTCGGGGCAGCGCACCGGGTTCTCCTCCGCGAACTCGAGGTCCCGCCTCTCGGCCACGATGTCGCCGACCTGGACCGTGCACGCCTGCACGCGCACGCCGATGCCGCCCAGGATCAGCCGCGCGATCGCGCCCGCGGCGACGCGCCCCACGGTCTCGCGCCCGGAGGACCGGCCGCTGCCGCGATAGTCGCGCACGCCGTACTTCACCCAGTAGGTGTAGTCGGCGTGGCCGGGCCGGAAGAGATCTTTCAGGTTCGAGTAATCGCCCGATCGCGCGTCCACGCTGCGCACGACGAGGGCGATCGAGGCGCCGGTGGTCACGCCCTCGAATACGCCCGAGAGGATCTCGACTGAATCGGGCTCCTTGCGCTGCGTGGTGACCGCGCTCTGTCCGGGGCGCCTGCGATCCAGGTCGCGCTGCACGGCCTCGGGCGTCACGGGAATGCCGGGAGGACAGCCGTCCAGGATCACGCCGACGGCGGGCCCGTGGCTCTCTCCGAAGCTTGTGATCGTGAGGAGCTTCCCGAACGTGCTGCTCACTTGGCGCGCGGCTTCTTGGTCTTGAGCTGCGACTCCGCCTTGATCAGGCGCTCGGCGATCGCGAACGTGCGCTCGCGCCAGGCCTGGTGGCGCTTGGCCATGCGCTCGAGGTTCCAGAGCCAGGTGGGCCGGATCTGCTTCCGCCCGCCCGCGATGACCGGCTCGATCTTCTTCCAGACGACGATGTCCTCGCCGTGCGTGTCGAAGAAGAGCTCCTCGTTCAAGAGCCCACGGTTCACGAAGGCGGCCACCATCTCCCAGTACGAGGTGGCCATCCGGAAATGCCGGTCCACCTCGTCGCCAGTCAGGTAATGGCGGCGGACCTCATCCCACGATTTGAGGTTGAATTCGGAAAGCATGAACGCGCGGGCGCGGCGCAGCTCGGGATCGCGGCGCAACTCGTAGAGCTTCAGGATCAGATGAACGTCTTCGGAGCTGGGTCGCGGCATCGGTTCGAGTCCTTTCTACCGCAAGATGAAGGCGGTCAGCCATTCTCTGCTTCGCCGCCGTCGTTGTCAAACCGGGGGCAAAGGCGTAGGCTGAATCGGTGAAATACATCGTGCATACGGATGGCGCGGCACGGGGGAACCCAGGCCCGGCCGCGATCGGCGTCGTGATCGAGGATGACGAGGGGCGGACGGTCTACGAGGCAAGCCGCGCGCTCGGCGTTCGCACCAACAACGAGGCGGAATACATGGCGCTCATCACCGCGCTCGAATACATCAAGGACTCGCGTCCCTCGGAGGCCGAGTTTCGCCTCGACAGCGAGCTGGTCGTGCGGCAGCTCAACGGGCAATACAAGGTGAAGGAGCCGCGGCTCCAGTCGCTGCACGGACAGGTCATCATGCTCCTGAACGCCGTTCCCAAGTACAAGATCCGCCACGTGCGGCGCGAGCAGAACACGCGCGCCGACGAGCTGGCCAACGAGGCGCTGGACGCCGTGGGTTGACGGCTCCGCGCTCCCGCCTCTAATCTAACCGCAGCAGTTCAGGCAGGAACGGCTTGCCGGAGTGCCACAGGCGGCCGCGGGTCGCTGCCAAAGCGGCCTGAGGAAAGTCCGAGCTCCACAGGGCAGGGTGCTGGGTAACCCCCAGCGGGAGTGATCCCAGGGAAAGTGCCACAGAAAACAAACCGCCTCGGGCGCAAAGTCCGAGGTAAGGGTGAAACGGTGCGGTAAGAGCGCACCAGCGGAGGCGGTGACGCCTTCGGCTTGGTAAACCCCGCCTGGAGAAAGACCAAATAGGGGAGAAGAGGTGGCCCGCCTCGTTCGACTCCCGGGTAGGTTGCTTGAGGCGTCCGGTAACGGACGTCCCAGAGAAATGGTCGCCACGGAGAAATCCGACAGAACTCGGCTTATGGGGCACTCCGGCATCGTTCCTTCGACAGGACTCACACTCGGACCCTACAAGGTCCACTTCGTCTCCGGCGGCCGCTTCCGCCTGGACGGCGGCGCCATGTTCGGCGTCGTCCCCAAGGTGCTCTGGAACCGGGCCGCTCCCGCCGACGAGAAGAACCGCATCCGGATGGGCATGAACTGCCTCTTGATCGAGGGCCACGGACAGCGCGTGCTCGTGGATTGCGGCGTGGGAACGAAGGACGATCCCAAGTTCCGCGACATCTTCGCGGTGGAGCGTCCCGAGGCGCTGCTCGAGGACCTGGCCGCCCTTGGCGTCGCGCCGGGGGACGTCACGACCGTCGCGTGCACGCACCTCCACTTCGACCACTGCGGCGGGGGGACGACCCGCAGCGAGGACGGAACGGCGCGCCCGACCTTTCCGCGCGCGCACTACCTCGTGCGGAGGCAGGAATGGGAGGACGCGCACCACGCCAACGAGCGGAACCGCGCATCCTACATGTCCGATAACTACGATCCGATCGAGAAGGCGGGACAGCTCGTGCTGCACGACGACGACGTCGAGGTCCTGCCGGGGGTCACCATGCGGAACCTGCCGGGGCACACGCGCGGGCATCAGGGCGTCTTCTTCGACATCCCGGAGTCGCGCGCGCTCTACACCGTGGACCTGGTGCCCACGGCAGCGCACCTGCCGCTCCCGTACATCATGGGCTACGACCTCTACCCGCTCACGACCCTCGAAACCAAGCGCTCCATCCTGCGCGACGCGACGCGCGAGGGCTGGCTTCTTCTCCTGGAGCACGACCCCGATCTCCTCGCGGTCCGGGTCTCGGGTACGGCGGACAAGGTTCATTTCGAGAAAGTGGCTTGACAGCCAAGCCCCCAACTTTATAACCTGCCTGAATTAGCACCTTTTTTCACGAACTCGGGATCGTTTGAGGCGGCGCCGGTTCCAGGCCATAGGATTTGCGCGTCGAAAGGCCCACAATGAATCAAATCGACCCCAATTCGACCGCGGCCTTCATCCCCATTCTCATGATGTTGATCGTGGGGGTGGGCTTCGCCGCGTTCACGCTCCTGGCCTCGCATTACCTGGGCAGGCGCGTGTACGATCCGGCCAAATCGGCCGCCTACGAGTGCGGCATCACGCCGACGGGGACGGCCCGCGAGCGTTTCCACACGCGCTTCTACCTCGTGGCCATGCTCTTCATCGTGTTCGATATCGAGACGGTCTTCCTCTATCCCTGGGCGATCGTCTTCAAGCGGCTCGGCATGTTCGGCCTGGCGGAGATGGGGGTCTTCATCGGCATCCTCCTGGTCGGATTCGTCTACGTCTGGGCGAAAGGCGCGCTGGAGTGGGATTGACGCCGAATCCCGAAGATCTGCAGCCGATCCAGGGCGCCGAGGCGTCCATCGTGGCGAAGCTCAAGTCGCGATTCGGAGACGCCTATGGCGGGGAGCAGCTCTTTCGCGGCGATCTCTCGGTGTGGGTCGCTCCCGCCGCCGTCGCGGACGCGCTGCGTTTCCTCAAGACGGACCCCGACCTTCTCTACGAATTCCTGACCGACATCACGGCCGTGGATGGCCTGGGGCAGAGGCTATCCGGCGAGCCGCGGTTCGAGATCGTCTACATCCTCTACTCGCACACGTTCAGCCGTCGCCTGCTCCTCAAGACGCGGGTGGACGAAGATGTTTCCGTCCCCACCGCCACCACCGTCTGGCGCGGTGCGAATTTCATGGAGCGGGAGGTCTACGACATGTTCGGCCTCACGTTCGCGGGCCATCCGAACCTCGAGCGGATTCTCACGCCGGACGGCTGGCTGGGGCACCCGCTTCGCAAGGACTTCCCGACGCAGTCCGCCCAGTTCCCGAACGTGGAGAACTGATTCGGTGCTTTCGCCGGACGCGCGCAAGAAGATCGAATCGCTGACCAAGGTCTACGAGACCCACCAGTCGGCGCTCATCCCGGCGCTCCACGTCGCCCAGGCCGACCAGGGCTGGCTCAGCGAGGACACGCAGCGCGAGGTGGCTCAAATCCTCGGGCTCACGGCCCAGTCGGTGCGGCAGGTCGTGACCTTCTACACCATGTTCAACCAGAAGCCGGTCGGGCGGCACATGATCCAGGTGTGCCGGAACATCTCCTGCTCCCTCCTCGGCGGACAGCGCCTGCAGAAGCAGATCCAGGAGAAGCTGGGCCTCACGGACGGCGAGACCACGCGGGACGGCCGGTTCACATTCGTCTCGGTGGAGTGCCTGGGCTCCTGCGGCACGGCCCCCGTGCTCATGGTGAACGACCGCTATTACGAAAACGTCACGCCGCAGCAAGTAGATCGCCTCCTGGAAGAGCTGAAATAGCCGCGTGGACATCGCCTTTCTGATCGAATCGGCGGTCAAGGTCCTGATCGTCTTCGGATTCGTCCTGGCCGGGGTCCCGCTCATCGTATGGATGGAGCGCAAGGTGATCGGCCACATGCAGGACCGCATCGGACCTCAGCGCGTGGGGCCGTTCGGCCTGCTGCAGACGATCGCCGACGGCATCAAGCTCTTCTTCAAGGAAGACCTCATCCCGGCGCAGGCGGACCGCTGGGTCTTCATCATCGCGCCGGCACTTCCCGTGATCACCGCGTTCATGGCGCTGAGCGTCATTCCCTTCGGCGACACGGTCACCGTCTTTGGCCGGGTGGTGCATCTGCAAGTGACCGACGTGAACATCGCGGTCCTCTGGATCCTGGGAACGACCTCGATGGGCGTGTACGGAATCGTGCTCGGCGGCTGGGCCTCGAACTCCAAGTATCCGCTCCTGGGCGGGCTCCGCTCCTCGGCCCAGATGATCTCCTACGAGCTGGCGCAAGGCATCTCGCTCGTGAGCGTCATACTCATGACGGGGACCCTGAGTCTCGTGGGCATCGTGCAGCAACAGGCCCACATGTGGTTCATCGTGCCCCAGTTCTTCGGATTCGTGATTTACCTCCTCTGTGGCATCGCCGAGACCAACCGCGCGCCCTTCGACCTCGCGGAGGCCGAGACCGAGCTGGTGGCGGGGTTCCACACCGAGTTCTCCTCGATGAAGTTCGCGCTCTACTTCCTCGCGGAATACGCGAACATGATGGTCGTGTCGGGAATCGCGATCTCGGTCTTCTTCGGCGGATGGCGCGGGCCGTTCCTCCCGCCGGTCGTATGGTTCCTGATCAAGCTCTCGCTGTTCCTCTTTTTCTACGTCTGGCTCCGGGCCACGTTCCCGCGCCTTCGCTATGACCAGCTCATGGCGTTCGGCTGGAAGGTGCTCCTGCCGGCCTCGCTCGTGAATCTCATGGTCACGGCGGTCGTCGTGGCGCTTTCGGGCGCGAGATGACCGAAGCGATCCTCTTCTCGCTCTTCTCGCTCGCGGCCGTCGGGTTCGCGTTCAATGTCATTTTCCGGAGGAACCCAGTCCATTGCGCGCTCCACCTGGTCGGGGTGCTTCTCTCCTTGTCCGGGATGTTCATCCTCCTCAACGCGGCATTCATCGCGGCGATCCAGATCCTCGTCTACGCCGGAGCGATCATGGTCCTCTTCCTGTTCGTCGTCATGCTCCTGAACGTGAAGGGAGACGGCGCGCTGCTCACGCCGGGAGCCGCGAAGGGCTTCGGCGTGCTGTTCGCTGCGATCGCCTTCGCCGAGGTGCTCTGGGTCGTGCTCACGCGCGGCGGCGCGGAGGGTGCGGCAGGGCCGGCCGCGGCGCTGCCGCCCGGATTCGGCTCGCCCGCGGAGATCGGGCGCATGCTCTACAGCACGTGGCTCTTCCCCTTCGAGGTCACCTCGGTCTTGCTCCTGATCGCGGTGATCGGCGCGGTCGTCCTCGCGAAAAGGAAATTCATGTGATGCAGGGATCCCCGATTCCGCTCGAGGCCTATCAGATCGTCGCCGCGATGCTCTTCACGATCGGGCTGATCGGGGTTCTGGTGCGCCGGAGCGCGCTCATCATCTTCATGTCGGTCGAGTTGATGCTGAACGCCGTGAACTTGTCCTTCGTGGCGTTCTCGCGGCAGCACGGCTCGATGGACGGCCACATCTTCGTCTTCTTCGTCATGGCGGTCGCCGCGGCGGAGGTGGCGATCGGTCTCGCCATCCTGGTCGCGATCTTCCGCAAGAAGGAAACCGCCAACGTGGACGAAGTCCACCTCTTGAAGGGCTAGGCGACGATGTCCCTGAATCTGCTCTGGCTGGTGCCGGCGCTTCCGCTCCTCGGGGCCGTGATCAACGGCCTCGGCGCGGGGAAGTTGCCGCGAAAACTGGTCAGTGCGATCGGCGTCGGCTCGGTCGGCGCGGCGTTTGTCATCGCGCTCGGCTGCTTCCAGTCGCTCCTCGGGCTGCCGGCCGAGGACCGCTTCTACCTCCAGACGCTCTTCTCATGGATCGACTCGGGCGACTTCTCGGCCGCGGTGCGGCTCGGGCTCGACCCCCTCTCGGCCGTGATGATGCTCGTGGTGACCGGAGTCGGGTTCCTCATCCACGTCTACTCGACCGGCTACATGAACCACGAGAAGGCGTACGGGCGCTACTTCGCCTACTTGAATCTCTTCACGTTCTGCATGCTCATGCTGGTGCTGGCCGACAACTTCCTTGTCATGTTCTTCGGGTGGGAGGGGGTGGGGCTCTGCTCCTACCTTCTCATCGGCTTCTGGTACAAGGACCTCGCGAATTGCAACGCCGGTATGAAGGCCTTCGTGGTGAACCGCATCGGCGACTTCGGGTTCATCCTTGGCGTCTTCCTGATCTTCCTGACGTTTGGGACCTTCGAATTCGGC
>JAYUAE010000245.1:0-34220 GCA_043741515.1 Candidatus Eiseniibacteriota bacterium
AGCGTCTCCACCCTGTGATCCAGAATGTCGCCCCGGACCACCCGCGCTCGCGCAAAGGACCGGAGCTTCTCCTCCATATGTTCGGCAAGGCGGAAGTCCAGCTCCACCGCGACGAATGCGCGTCCCGTGGACGCCAGCTCCATCGAGAGAGCCCCCAGGCCAGGCCCGATCTCGAGGACCGGCTCCCGGGCACCGGGAATGAGCGCCGCGATCCGGCGCGCCACCCGTGGGTCGCACAGGAAATTCTGCCCCATCCGCTTGCTCGGCCGGACCCCCAGCTCGCGCAGGGCGGCGGAGACCCCCGAGGAAGCGCCTCTCTTATAGCCTGAAAAGGCTTCGCGAGGCGGCGTCGGTCGCGTCCTCGAGCGCGCGCGGGGCCACTCCCAGCGACGCGGCAAGCTGGTCCCGCACGAGGGCCAGATAGGCCGGCTCGTTTCGTTTTCCCCGGTGCGGCATGGGGGCGAGGTAGGGAGCGTCGGTCTCGAGCACGATGTCGGTCAGTTCCAGCTCGCGGATGATGTCGGGGAGCGGGCTTTTCTTGAAGGTCGAGGATCCCCCGACCCCGATCTTGAACCCCATGGAAAGTACCCTGCGGGCGAGCGCCAGGTCCCCGGCGAAGCAGTGAAAACTGCCGCCGGCCGCCGGCGGGCCCTCCTCCCGAAGTACCTCGGCCACGCGCTCGGCCGCCTTCCGGTGGTGCAGCACCAGGGGTTTGCCGGTCTCGCGCGAGATCGCGATGTGCCGGCGGAGGAAGCGCTCCTGGACCTCGGGCGCGGCGTTTTCGGGCCAGTGGAAATCGAGCCCTGTCTCCCCGATCGCGACCACCTCGGGCTCGCGCGCCAGGGCCGCGATCTCCTCCATCTCGGCCTCGCGCCCCTCGCGCACGTCGCAGGGGTGCATGCCCACGGCCGCGCGCACGCCGGGGTGCTTTCGCGAAAGCTCGATCGCGCGGCGGCTTGAGGCGGCGTCGGTGCCGGCCTCCACGACCCACGCGACCCCTGCGGCCTTGGCGCGCGCGAGCACCTCCTCGCGGTCGGCGTCGAACTCCGGCCTTCCCAGGTGGGCGTGCGAATCGATCATCGCTCGATGCGCGGGAAGAGCGGCTTGGAGGCGCCGATCGGCTCCCCCGATGCCGGACAGGGTAGGAGCGCCCCCACCGCCGGCAGCCGCACGTCCTGGATCCCGGGAGTGAGTCGCAGCGTTTCCCAGACCTCGCGGGCCTTGGCCGGCATCATGGGGTAGAGCATGAGCGCCGTGTGCTGGAGCGCGACCACCAGCGTGGCGAGCAGCGCCTCCAGCTCCGCGCCGCGCGCCGGATCCTTCGCGAGATTCCAGGGGGCCTTCTCCTCGACCAGCCGGTTCGCGCGCCGGATCAAAGACCACGAGGCCTCGATTCCCTTGTCGATCTCGTAACGCTCCATCGCCGCGCCGTAATCGCGGAGCGAGGCCGCGATCAAGTCCCCCAGCCCCTCGATCGGCCCGCCGGCCGCGGCGGCCACCTTGCCCGCGCGGTAGCGATGGATCATGGATACCGTGCGCGTGAAGAGGTTGCCCCAGTCGTTGGCGAGATCGGCGTTGTATCGGTCCATGAAGAGTTCCCACGTGAAATCGCCGTCGCGAGAGAGCGGCACCTCTTTCAGCAAGTAGTAGCGGAGCGCGTCGGCGCCCCACCGGTCTGCGATCTCGAGGGGGTTCACGATGTTGCCGAGCGACTTCGAGAGCTTCTCTCCCTGGAACTGGACCCACCCGTGGCCCAGCACGGTCTTGGGCAGCGGCAGCTTCGCGCTCATGAGCATCGCGGGCCAGATGATGCAGTGGAACCGCGTGATGTCCTTCCCGATCACGTGGAGATCGGCGGGCCAGTACTTCGAGTAATCCCCGCCGGGATCCGGGTAGCCGACGCCTGTGATGTAGTTGATGAGCGCGTCGAACCACACGTAGACGGTGTGCCCCGGATCGTTCGGGAGAGGAATTCCCCAGGTGCCCGACGACCGCGAGACCGAGATGTCCTCCAGCCCGCCCTCCACCACGTTCACGATCTCGTTTCGCCGCGATTCGGGAATGATGAACTCGGGGTGCTTGCGGTAGTGCTCGAGCAGGCGCGGCCCGTAGGCGGAGAGCTTGAAGAAGTAATTCTCCTCGCTCACCCACTGGGGGACGGTCTTGTGCACCGGGCATTTCCCGTCCACCAGGTCCTTCTCGGGATAGAAACGCTCGCAGCCCACGCAGTAGTGGCCTTCGTATTTCCCCTTGATGACGTCTCCGGCCTCCACGATCGCGCGGAAGAGCGCCTGCACGCCCTTGACGTGGCGCGGCTCAGTGGTGCGGATGAAGTCGTCGTAGGAGATGTCCAGCCGCTTCCACACGGCCTGGAAGGCATCCGCCATCTGGTCGCAGTAGGTCTTGGGATCCAGCCCCTTCTCGCGCGCCGCCTTCTCGACGTTGGTCGAGTGCTCGTCGTTTCCCATGAGGAAGCGCGTGTCGAACCCCGCCATGCGCTTGTAGCGCGCGATGGCGTCCGCGGCGATTTTTTCGTAGGCGGTCCCCAGGTGCGGCAGGTTGTTGACGTAGTCGATTGCGGTCGTGAGGTAGAACTTCGGCATCAGTTGTCCGAGATGGGAAACTGGAGCTTGGATCCCTTGACGCTCTCCCCGTCGCCCGGCTTCGTTCCCCGCGCGCCGCACCGCGTCTTGTCGCAGCCGCGCCTCCGGTCGCGCGAGGGCCCCACGACCTTGGTGCCCGCGGGAAGCTCGGAAAGGGCGAGCGGCGTGTCGTTTCCGGAGCCGTCCGTGAGCACCAGGGTGCGGCGGAAGATATCCACTCCGGAAACTTCCTGCTCCACACCGGCGAGGATCAGCTTGCTTCCGATCCTCGGAAACTCGCGCGAGCACTCCTTGTAGAAATCCAGCTCGTAGCGGAGGCAGCATTTCAGCCGGCCGCAGGCGCCCGAGATCTTGGACGGACTGGGAGAGAGCCCCTGGTCCTTGGCCATCTTCAAGGTGATCGGCTCGAACTGACGGAGCCACGTGGCGCAGCAAAGCTCCCTGCCGCACGTCCCGACCCCGCCGATCCGTCCCGCCTCGTCCCGCACGCCGATCTGGCGCAGCTCGATCCGGGTGCGGAAGATCGAGGCCAAGTCCTTGACCAGGTCGCGGAAGTCCACGCGCTTCTCGGCGGTGAAGAAGAAGGTGATCCGGTTGCCGTCGAACTGGTACTCCACGTCCACGAGTTTCATGTCTACATCGCGGTGGATGATCCGCTCCTTCGCGGTGTCGTACGCGCGCTTTTCCTTGGAGCGGTTCCGCTCGAAGACCTCGAGATCCTCGGGCTGCGCGGGCCGGAGCAGCTCGCGCATCTTCGCGGGCGCGTCCTCGCGCTTCACCCACTCGCTCGTGTGGTGGACCTTGCCCAGGTCGATCCCCCGGTCCGCCTGCACCAGGACCCATTCCCCCTCGTGCACGGGGATTTCGCGTGGATTGGTGAAGTATTCCCGGCGGCGTCCCTTGAACACGACTTCGATCAGCTCGTTCATATGTTTATCCCCGGCATGCGGAGCCCCTCTCGATTCGATCACGGCGTGCCCTGGGCCATGCGGTACTGGGCCGACGCGACCGCGTATGGAATGGAGACATTGGATTGGACCGAAGCCGCGATCTCCTCGAGCAGGCGAACGCGCAGGGTCAGGGACTCGAGCGGGAGCGCACGGGCTTCCGTGGTGATCCTGCGCCTCAAGTCCTCGTTCATGAGTTCCGTCTCCTCGCCCAGGAGCCGGAAGCGAAGCAGGTCCCTGTAATAGTGGAGGGCGAGCGACACCGCCGCGAGAAATCTGGGCCGGTCCCGGTCCATGCGCCCCTTGCGGAGCGGCCCCAGGATCGCGTCCTCCCTCGGTAGGACGAGCAGATCGAGCGCCACGGCGCGGAGCCTTTCGAGATCCCCTTCGTCCTGGGCCCCCTTGCCCGCCGCGTCGAGCGGCGTCTCGAAATGCTGGAGTGCGCGGCCCAGGCTTCCGTCCGAGATCGCGGCGGCCAGCCTGGCGACGGGTTTCGAGACCCCCCGGCCCTCCAGCACCGAGGCGATCAAGGAGGCCGCGAGCGGGCGGAAGCGGACGTGGAGGCAACGGGACTGAATGGTCGGAAGGAGCGAGCTGACCTGTCGTGCGCCCAGGATCAGCACCCGGTTCGGGTGCGGCTCCTCGAGCATTTTCAAGAAAGCGTGGGCGGCGGGCGCGGTCATCGCTTCCGCCCGTTTCAGGATCAGGACCTTGGCGCCCCCGTCCCGCCGGGCGGTCATCGACAGGAACTGCTTCGCGCGGGCCATGTCCTCGACCGAATGCACGGCCGGCTTGGCGAAAATCGGCAGGAAGAAGGGGTCGGACTGTAGGCGCGAGAAGATGGCGGCCCGGGCCTCGGCGCGCGCCTCCTCGGCCTGGCGCTCGGTCCTTCCCTCGCTCGTAAACGAGGGGAGCGGGACGCGCAGCTCGAGATCGGGATGCCGCAAGGCGAGCCCCATGCGGCAGGACTCGCACGTGTCGCATGGGGAGCCGTCGGGGCGTCTCGACTCGCAGAGCAGCGCGCGCGCGAAGTAGAGGGCGGCGCGCGTCTTTCCGACGCCGGAGGGGCCGTGGAAGAGATAGGCGTGCCCGACATGTCCCGACTGTAACGCGGCGCGGAGAAGCGCTAGAGCTTCGTCTTGGCCGCGGAGGGTGTCAGCCATATGTCGATCTCAACGGAACCAGTCTAGGGGATTGACTGCGATCTTCCCCTGCCGGATCTCGAAATGGAGAGCTGTTCCAACGGTAGAGCCGGTGTCGCCGACCCGCCCGATGATCTCGCCGGCGGCCACCTCTTTACCGACGGCGACCAGGATCTCGGAGGCATGGGCGTAGAGCGTGTAAAAGCCTCCACCGTGATTGAGTATAGCACACTTGCCGTACCCGTCGAGCCAGCTCACGTAGTCCACCCGGGCCTTGGAAACCGCCGCGATCGGCGTGCCGAACGGTGCGGCGACGTCGATGCCGCTGTTGTAGGTGGCGGTGTTGAAGCGGGGGTTCTTCTGGTACCCGAACGCCCCGACCACCTTGCCCACGACGGGCCATGGCAGCCGGCCCTTGTTCCTGGAAAAATCGCCGAAGAGTGGAACCACGTTTCCCGGGCCGCCCCGCTCCGCCGCGATGCGCCGCTTCTCCAGCTCGCCGATCAAAGCCTGGAGCCGCTGGCTCGCGCGTTCCAGCTCCGCCGCTGCCTGCTCGTTCGACTTCCGCTCCCCGCGGATCTGCACCAGGAGCTGCCGGCGCTCCGCCGCGAGCTGCTTCTGCGATTTTCGCTGCCGCTCCGTCTCGCGCTTCAGCCGGTCCAGCTCGCGCTGCCGCTCCTCGAGACGCGATTTCGTGTCCTGGACCTCGGTCCGGTGCGCCTGGGTGAGCAGCATCTGGTTCTTGTCCTCGCGGGCCACCTTGGCCAGGAAGTACGTGCGGTTCACGAGGTCAGGGAACGTGCGCGCGGACAGGAGGTACTCGATGTCGCGGCTGCGGCCCCGCTTGTAGATCTCGCGCATGCGCCAGGCCAGGCGCCGCCGGTTCCCCTCGAGCTGAACCGCCGTGCGCGCAAGCTCGGTCGTCGCGTCTCCGAGGTCGGAGGAGACGATCTTCCGCCGCCGCTCCAGCGCCGCGAGATAGCGAATCGTGAGCGAGAGCTGGACCTCCTTCTCCTTGAGCTCCCCGAGCAGGTTTCGCTCGCGGCCCCGGAGCTGCTGGGACTTGGCGCGGCGTTCGTTCAGCTCGCGACCCAGCGACTCGAGTTCCTTCTTCTGATTCTCGATCTCGGTCTGGGTCTCGTCCACCACGCGGCGCGTCGTGTCGGGCGCGGCGGACGGCGCAGGTCCCGTGGCGGGAGAGGACTGGGCGCAGAGGAGCGCGCCCAGGGCGCAGAGGACCAGGAGCCGGCGCTTCCCCGCTCGCGCGTCTAGAGGAGCCATTTCCGGGGCAGCGTCGCGAGGGCGATCCAGCTGCCCAGCAGCCCGAGGAGCCCTGCGACGGCGGCGAATCCGAGCAGAACCTCCGTCGAAGGCATGGGCAGGTGGAAGAGCCCCTCGGCCAGCGAGTCGTGGATGGCGCGCGCGAGGAGGATCGTGATGACCGAGGAGATGCTGGCGAGCACGAACCCTTCCGCAAGATAGGGCGCCTCGGTGAAGATGAAGCCCCCCCCGAGAGAGCGGATCAGGTGGAGCGAATCGATCCGCGCCAAGATGGCGAGCCGTGTCGTCGCTCCGACCACGAAGAGCACGCCGATGAGGATGATGAGCCCCAACGCCGCTCCGATCTGGTGGAGCGTGCGCGTGACCTGCTCCGCGCGGAGTACCCACTCCCCCGCATACCTCACGTCTTCCACGTGCGGGAGCGTCTCCGCCTGGCGCGCGATCGAGCGGACACCTTCCGCACTGCGATAGTCGGGCCGGGGGCGCACCACAAAGGAGGCAGGGAGCGGATTCCCACCCACCGCCTGGAGCAGCGCTTCATCGCCCACGTCGGCCCGGAACTGCTCCCACGCTTCGTCCTTGCTCACGAAACGGACGCTGTCCACTCCGGCCAGAAGCCGCAGGCGGCCGGCCAGCACGTCCACGTCGGAGCGCGAGAGCCCCTCGTTCAGGAAGATCGAGATCTCCTCCCGCGACTCAAGCTGCTGCGTGTAGGTGTCCACCCCCGTCAGCACCATCATGAAGAGGAGGAGGATGAGCAGGATCGACGCCATCGAGAGGATGCTCGCGAGGCAGAGCGTCCGGTGGCGGCTCAGCGTGCGCCACAGCTCGGCGCAGAGGTAGCGGAGCGGCCCCATCAGATCCCGCCGGCGCCCGGAACCGGATCGGCCGCGCTCGCGGCTGCCGGCCCGGAGAGGCCGCCGTACGGCTCGGGCTGGGCCTCGTCGGACCTGACGACGCCCTGCTCGAGGCGGATCACGCGGCCCGGATGGCGCTGCGTCCAGTCCTCCGAATGCGTAGCGACGAGCACCAACGTCTCGCGGTCGCGGTACTGTCGCATGAGCGCGAAAATCTGCGCCGCGGCGGCGGGGTCCAGGTTTCCGGTCGGCTCGTCCGCGATGAGGATGCGCGGATGCCGGACCAGAGCCCTCGCGAGCGCGACGCGCTGCTTCTCGCCGGAGGAAAGCTGTCCGGGATAGAGCCGTTCCATGCTGCGAAGCCCCATCTCATCGAGGAGCGGCGCGACGCGCTGCCGGATCTCGTCGCGCTCCCAGACTCCCGAGATGCGGCAGCCGAGCGCGATATTCTCGTAGACGTTCCGGTCGTGGAGGAGCCGGAATTCTTGGCCCAGCATCCCGATCGCGCGCCGCATGCCGGGCTCGGCTTCCACGCGACCGCGGCTCGGGCGCTCGGCGAGCGAAACGAGCCTGAGGAGCGTGGACTTTCCCGCGCCGCTCGGCCCGGTGATGAACACCCACTCGCTCGGATCGAAGGAGAGCGAGACGTCGCTCAGCGCGAGCCGGTCCTTGTAGTACTTGGTGACGTGCTCGAGCCGGATCAGGGCCATGCCCACTCCAGGCGCCGCCCGCCGGTGCGCGAGGCGAGATCGATGGCAACGCGGGCCGCCTTGACGAGGCCGGCGGGATCGGGCGCGCGCGACCCCCTTTTCCACGCGCGGTCGAACGCGGTGCCGTGATCCACGGACGTGCGGAGGAAGGGGAGCCCGAGCGTGATGTTGGCCGCTCCGCCGATGCCGTCCATCTTGGCGGGAATCAGCCCCTGATCGTGGTACATCGCGATCGTGATACTACTGTCCCCGCCCTTGGCGCCGGCTGCGTGGCGGCCGAAGAACGTGTCGGCTGGATACGGGCCCTCGGCGCGGATCCCCTCGGCGCGCGCCCGCTCCATCGCCGGCGCGATCACGCGCTTCTCCTCGTCGCCGAAAAGGCCGTCCTCGCCGGCGTGCGGATTGAGCGCGAGCACCGCCAGCGGCTTCTTCGGCCCCCAGCGGAAATTGCGCATGGCCGCCGCGGCATAGCGGAACGTCCGCGTGAGCGACTCGACGTCGAGCGTCTCTGAGACCCGGCGCAGCGCCACGTGCACCGTGGCCAGGACGATACGAAACCGCCCTCCCGCGAAGAGCATTCGCGTGTCCGGAGCGCCCGCCAGAGCCCCGAGGAATTCCGTGTGTCCCGGGTAGGGATATCCCGCGAGGTGGAGCGCCTTCTTGGATATCGGCGCGGTCACGATCGCGCTCGCCCGCCCTTCGAGCGCCAGCCTGGCCGCCGTCTCGATCGCGCGGGCCGCGGTGCGGCCGGTCTCCTGCGAAGGAAATCCCGTGTCGAAGGTGCCCCACACTCCGGTGGTGGACATGATGAGCGGGATTTCTCTGCCGCCGCCGGCGTCGGGATCGAACTGGCCGGGAGCGATGGGACGGAAGCGGAGCGGCACGCGGGCATGGCGGGCGGCCCGCTCCATCACTTCGGGGTCGCCGACCACCGCGAGGCGGGCCTCACGGCGCAGCGGCGCGAGCGCGAGCGCGCGCGCGAGGATCTCCGGGCCGATGCCGGCGGGATCTCCCATCGTGAAGAGGAGTGTGTGCCGGCGCGGCGCCATCTTCCCGGGACCTCCGTGAGTTCAGTCCTTGACCTCGATATTCACGCCCTTGCGGATCCGTTCCAGCCAGCGGTCGTATGCTTCACGAAGCTTCTGGTTCAGGACGATCTGCCTCAGGTCGTCCTTGACCTCTTCGAGCCGGTACTCCCGCTCGGGAACCCTTCCGGACAGCTTGAACACATAGTACCCGGCTTCGCCCTTGAGCGGGACACTCACCTCGCCCTCGCCCAGGCCCGTCAAGGGCTCCTGGAACGTAGGGGGGAGGCTCGTCACCGGAACCTCGCCCAGGACGCCGCCCGAGTCCTTGGTGGCGGTGTCCATGGAATAGCGCTTCGCGGTGGCGGCGAAATTGGCGCCCTTGAGCAGCGAGTCCCGCACCATCAGCGCCCGCTTCCGCGCGCGCTCCTCGTCGGCAGGGCTGATCTTGGCCTGGAGCAGGACGTGGCGCGCATGGATGCGCTCGGGCAGGGAATCCGATTTCGGGAAATGCTCGAGCACCTGGATCAGGTGCCAACCGTAGCGGCTGCGCACCGGCTGGCTGATCTCGTTGGGCTTGAGCACGAACGCGACGTCCTCGAACTCCCCGACCATCTCGCCGCGCTTGAACTCGCCGAGGTCGCCCCCTCTCACACCCGATGGATCGTCGGAGAATTTTCTCGCCACGTCCTCGAAGGGCACCTTCTTGACCACGATCAGGTTGCGGAGCGAATCCGCGCGGACGTGGAGCTTCTTGACCTGGATCGAGTCGGGTTCGAATCCGAGCACGATGGCCGACAGCTTGAGCTGCTCGGGTCTCTTTCCGAGCGAATCGCGATGGGCCGTGAAATAGGCCTTCACGTCCGCGTCAGTCACGCTCGTCCGGTTCTGGACTTCCTTGCCGACGAGGCGCATCACGAGAAGCTGCTTCTTGACGTCGGGCTCGTACTTGCGGCGCAGCGCCTCCTCCGTCGTGTGTTCCTCGGCGAGGGCGCGGTGGAAGTTCTCCTCGGATCCGAGCCGTGTCCGCACGTTCTGGATCGCCTGCTTCACTGCCTGGTCGAGCTCCGGCTTCGAGATGGTGACGCTTTGCCGCTGCGCCTCGGCCAGGATCACCTGTTCGTCAATGAGCTGGTGGAGCACGTCTTTCCGGAGCTTCGCGACGGAGACCGAATCGCCTGGATCCACGCGGAAATTGGCCATTGCGACCCGGAGCTGCTCGTCGACGTCGGACTCGAGAATGACTTCCTTGTTGACGATCGCGGCGATCCGCTCGGACGCCGCGGGATCGCGCGTCGCGGGCATTGCCGTGGCGGACAGAGCCACAGCGATCCAGACGAGACGTTGTATGACGTGACGCCTCATCGGCGATTCCCTCCTCGGTCAGAACCCACTCCAAGCCGGACCGCGTTCCATTGCGCGGGCACGGTGCGGGCCGGCGTGGCCGCCCGCAAATGCTCCAGTAGACTCGTTACCCATGCGTTCTCCGCGTCTTCGCGGGCATCCACGCTCACGTCGGCGCGCACCTCATCCAGCGAGAACGCCCTGGGCGCTTCGCGGGCGATGACCTTGGCGATCGCGTACCCGTTCGGCGTGGCGACTACGGGCGAGATCCGCCCTGCATCCAGGCCCCGCACGGCGGTGGACAGGGGATCCGTATCCGTTTCGAGAATCAAGATCTCTCCCTGGAGGCGGGGAAACATCGTCGTCGCCGTCCCGCGATCGATCCTCCGGAACCCTTCCACGATAAAAAGTGAATCGCGAAATTCGCGCCGATTCCACTCCGGCAGCGCCATCCGCGCGGTGTCCTCGGAGGCGAACACCGCGACGAGCGCGCGCCGCGCCGCGGGCCTCCGGTAACGCGACGCGTGCGCATGGAAATACGCGCGGACCGCCGTCGAGTCCAGCCTCGGCACCGCCCGCGCCACCATCGCGCGGGTGGAAACCTCTTCGCGGATGAGACGCAGCCGGCGCGCCACGGAGGGCTCGCTGGCGATGCCGCGCTCGCGGGCATCCCGCGCGATCAAGCGGGGCAGCATGGCGGCGCTGGTCAACATGATCAGCCTGTGCGAGTCCTCGATACTCGATCTTCCCTCCTCATCCCGCTGCAGAAGCTCCGGGTAAGCCAGATCGCGGTAGGTGATCGAGTCGCCGTCCACGCGCGCGAGAACGCCGAGACTCGGGCGCACGCCCCGCTTGGGCCTTCGCCCATCGGGGTCGAGAGAAGCCAGAATCGAGTCGCTCTTCTCGGTGGCCACCGCGAAGATTACCGAGGCGACGTTGTCCGCGTCGATCTTGAAGTGATGGTCCTGGAGAAGCTGGACCCTGTAGCGCGAATCCACCTCCAGGAGACGGTCGCGCATCATGGTGGCGGCGATCTGCCGGTCATCCGGGTCCACGATCTCCTCGACGCGATAGAATTCATGCGACTCGCCGTTGGTATAGGGTCCCATGAGGTCGCCGGGCTTTGCGGTCTTGAATTCGGCCCAGGAGCGCGCGTTCAGATCCCCGACCCGCCTCCATCCCACCTCGCCTCCCTTGGACGCGGATGGATGAACGCTGTAGAGGACCGCGATGGAATCGAAGCTGGCCCCATGCCGGATGGCGTCGACCAGTTGGTTCGTCGTCTGGCGGTCGGTGACGCTCAGGATGAGCGCCATCTTCACCCGCCGGAAGAGGCCTCCCGCGCGCGCGGTGTCCACCTGCGCCGCGCTCGGCGTGATCTCGGGCAGGAGCGCCTTCTCGCGGATCGCGGCATAGAGGATGTCCGCGCTCAAGAGCTCGATCCCGTGATTCACGGCGGCGTCCCTGGGCAGCCCGAGCCGTTCGGCCTCGAGCGCCAGACGCTCGCGATCCGCGCAGAGATCGAGGAGCTTCTTGCGCCAGAGCGCATGCTGCCTCTTTCGGAGGGGATCGGACTCCATCACGAGCGCCGCGCGCCTGACGTCGGCCTCCTGCACCGGGCGGCCCCCGACGAACGCGATCGCTCCCCGAACCGGCCCGGATCGGGGCGCGGATTTCGCCCCCGCGGCGAGGCAGACGCCGAGCGGAACGAGCGCCAGGAGCGCCGCAAGAATTGCTCTGAGGTTTTTCATTGGATGAGTTGTGGTTTCGGCGGGCCCTTCAGCGCCGCACCGCTTCGCCATTAGTACCCTGAACTCCCGGTCGCGGTTCAACTTCGAGCAGCTGGAAGAGGCGGACTTGGCACGCTATCAGACCCCTCCAGCGCCCGCAACAGATTTGTGGCGAGCAAGATCGGCTCCTCGGGCGCCTTCACCCTGAAAGCGCCGGTCCCACCTCCCAGAAACTCGATCCGGGCAGTGGTGGATGCTACGAGGCGGAGAATCTGCTCCCGCTTGAGCGATTCCGCCAGGTCGACCTCTAGGCGGTCGTGTCCCACGCGGAGGCGGGTCGCGCCGGCGTCCCTTCCGATCAGCCGGAGCCGCTTCAGCTCGAAGAGATGCCCCGCCTCGGCCGGGAGCGGCCCGAATCGGTCGCGGAATTCGGCGCGCAGCTCCTCCAGCTCTTCCAGCGCCGTGATCGCAGCCATGCGCCGGTAGGCGTCGAGCTTCTCGTCCGGATCGGCGATGTACTCCCCGGGAATGAAAGCGGGCAGGTCGCTGGTGATGGCCGGCTCCGGCCTTCGCTCGGGGGCCTTTCCCTGAAGCTCCTGGACCACCTCGTCCACCATGCGGCAGTAGAGATCGAACCCGACGCTCACCATGAATCCGTGCTGCTCGGGGCCCAGGAGGTTCCCGGCGCCCCGGATTTCCAGATCCCGCATCGCGATCGTGAGGCCGGCGCCCAGCTCCTCGTGCTCCGCGATCACCCGCAGTCGCTTTTCGGCGTCCTCGCTCAGGACCGTTCCCGGCGGCACCAGGAGATAGCAAAACGCCTGATGGTGCGAGCGTCCGATCCTGCCCCGGAGCTGGTAGATCTGCGCCAGGCCCAGTGCGTCCGCGCGATTCATCAGCATCGTGTTCACGGTGGGGATGTCCAGCCCCGACTCGATGATGAGGGTCGTCACGAGCACGTCGGTGCGCCGCTCGATGAAATCCAGCATCACGCGCTCCAGCTCCACGTCGCGCATCTGGCCGTGTCCGACTCCGTAGCGCAGCTGCGGGACGATGCTCTGGAGGTAATTCGCGATCCGGTCGATGGACTCGACGCGGTTGTGCACGAAGAAGGACTGCCCGCCGCGATCGGCTTCGCGCAGGAGCGCGTCCCGGATCACGTCCTTGTTCATCTCCACGATCTCGGTCTTGATCGGATAGCGGCCGCGCGGCGGCGTGTTCATGACCGACATGTCACGCGCGCCGAGGAGGCTCATGTGGAGCGTGCGCGGGATGGGAGTTGCGGTCAGCGTGAGCACGTCCACGTTCTCGACGAACGTCCGGATGCGCTCCTTCTGCGCCACACCGAACCGCTGCTCTTCGTCGATCACCGCGAGACCGAGATTCTTGAACTGGATGTCCCTGGAGAGGAGCCGGTGGGTGCCGATCACGATGTCCAGCTCTCCGCGCCGGATCTTCTCGACGGTTTCCTTCTGCTCGCGCGGCGAGCGGAACCGGCTCAGCATGTCGATCCGCACGGGGAAATCGGCGAACCGCTCCGTGAAGGTGGCGAGGTGCTGCTGCGCGAGCACGGTCGTGGGAACCAGGATGGCCACCTGCGTGCCGTCCTGGATCGCCTTGAACGCCGCGCGGATCGCCACCTCCGTCTTCCCGTAGCCCACGTCGCCGCAGACCAGCCGGTCCATCGCGAGCGGCGATTCCATGTCGCGCTTCACTTCCTCCACCGTCCGGAGCTGGTCGGGCGTCTCGTCGTAGGGGAACGCGGATTCCAGCTCGCGCTGCCAGGGCGTGTCCGTGGAGAAGGCGCGTCCGCCCCGTGCTTTCCGGACCGCGTAATTGCGAAGCAGCTCCTCGGCCATCTCCTGGATCGCCTTGCGCGCTTTCGCCTTGGTCTTCTGCCATGCGGCGCCGCCGAGACGCGAGATGAGCGGGGTGCGCCCCTCCTCGGCCGAATAGCGCTGCACCATCCCGAGCTGGTCGATGGGAACGAATAGCCGGTCGCTCTGCGCGTAGTCGATCTGGATGCACTCGGTGTCTTGCCCGTCGAGCGTGATCCGCTTGAGGCCGCGGTAGACGCCGATCCCGTGATCGAGATGCACCACGTACTGTCCGGGCTCGAGCGTCATCAGATCCCGCATTGACGTCCGCGAGGCCCGCGAGCGGCGTCCGCGGCGCCGCCGGTACCGCGCGAAGATCTCGTGGTCGGTGAAGACCGCCAGCCGCGCGGCGGGAAGGATGAAACCGGACGTGATCGAGCCGACGTCCACCGAGACCAAGCCGTCCCCGAGGATCTCCTCGAGCCGTTCCGCCTGACCCCGGTTGTCGCAGACGATCACGCGCTCGTACTTGAGCTCCTCCAGCCGGCGGAGCTCGCCGCGCAGGAGGTCGAGCTTGCGGCCGAACGAAGGTTGCGGACGCGCATCGAAGGAAATCGCACGCTCGCGATCGGAGGCGACGGTGGTGACGCGCGATTCCATGCGCTGGAAGTCCCCGAGGCGAGCGAGCGAGCGCGAGGGGGCGCCGAAAAGGAGGTCGCGGCCGGGCAGGAGCGGCGAGCGCTTGCGAGCGTCGGGCTCGAGACGCTCGGCCTCGCGCTCCGTGGTCTCGAGCTCGCGCTCGACCGCCTCGGGCTCGTCAACCCAGAGCGCGGTCCCCGGAGCCAGATAGTCGAGGACCGAGCTGGAGCGGATCCCGAGGAGCGGCGCGAGCCAGTCCACGCCCTCGAAGTAGACACCCTCGCGCACCAGCTCGCGGATGCGAACCCCCTCGAGGTCCGATGCGAGTGCGCCGTGATCGAGCGGCTTCAACCGCTCATCCAGGTCTTCGGCGAAGAGGACCTCGCGCGCCGGGGCGATGCGCGTGCGATCGAGCGGCGCGACGGAACGCTGGGTGGAGATGTCGAAGGTCCGGAGCGACGCGACCTGGTCCCCGTCGAATTCGATGCGGACGGGATATTCCATCCCGGGACCGAAGACGTCGAGCAGGCCGCCGCGGCGGCTCACTTCACCGATCTCGCCCACCTCGCCGACCGAGCGGTATCCCGCCATGACGAGCCGGAGCGCCAGCTTCTCGGGAGCGATCTCGGCGCCGGCCGTGAGCGTGACCGCGCGGGAGCGGAGCGCGTCGGGCGCGGGCGCGAGCCGGTAGAGGGAGACGGCCGGGATCACCACGAGCGGAGGATCGGGATCCCCGAGGCGGAGCAGCGCGGTGATGCGGTCGTCCCGGACCGGACCGGTCGCGACCTGCGCGCTCCAGGGGACGACGTCGTGCGGCGGAAGGTAGGCGACCCGGTCGGGCCCGAGGAGGAACTCGAGATCGTCGCGCCACGCTTCTGCGCGGTCGAGATCGGGGGCGACCACCGCGAAGGGGCGCGCCACCGAGCGCGCGAGCGCGGCGAGGAGAAGCGCGCCCGCGCTGCCCGCGATCCCTCGCACGGGGATGGCGGCCGGCGGCGCGGCGGCGACCCCGCTCCGGAGCGCGTCGAACGCGGGATGGCGCTCCGCGCCGCGGAGAAGCTGTTCGGCGAGCGAGATGGGTGCGCCGGTCACGGCGCGGCGATGCGCGCGGTGCCGAGCATGAGCTCGGCGGCGAGACACAAAGCGGCCCCCGTGAGGAAGAGGAGCCAAAGCTCGCGTCCCTGGCGCGTGTCGTGAAGATGGGACCTCAGGGAAGACGCGGTCAAGAGCGCGCGCGGAGCGTCCTTCGAGCCCGTCGCCAGCGAATCGATCGAGACCGGCCTGAGATCGCTCTCGATCGGATCGAGGTTGACCGCGACGGTTGCCGCTTCGCGAGCCCCCGCTTCGAACACATAGAATCCGGGCGCGGTGGCGGGCGTTTCCGCCACCGCGCGGAATCCCGATCCGTCCGAGACCACCGTGGCCTGCGATCGGTAGGACCCGGGCCCTCGTACCACGACGGCGCCCGAGGGCGCGGATTCGAGATGTGCGGCGGGGGCTCTTCCCACGAGCGCCTTGTCGAGCGCGTCCGGGGAAGACGAACGCGCGGCATGATCCACCAGCCCCCGGACCAGCGGGACGAAAGCGCCCGAGTAGGGCAGGTCTCCCCAGTCGTCCGAGAGCGATCCCAGGAAGACCGCCACCTGCCGGCCCGCGACGACCACCGGTAGGCCGCCGGTCGTGGCCACGACGATCTCGGCTCCCGGCGATGCGGTTCGGCCGCGCGCGAGCGCGGTGAGCTTCGACTGCGTTAGCGGCGATCCGACGGAGAGCGAGAGCCCCTCGAGAATCGGGTGCGCGGGTGCGCGGGCCCGGAGCTCGAAGGATTGCCCCTCCGCGGCGCGCTCCGTGCCGTCGAGCGCCAGATCGATCACTCCCGGAAAGAGCTTCCGCCCGTAGTAGTCGAGATCCGCATGGGGGCCGAGCGCGATCACCACGCCGCCCCCTTCGCGCAGAAACGCGCGAACTCTCGCTTCTGCATCGCTCGAGAGCGAGGCGATATCCTCGAGGATCACCACGTCGCAGCGGCTCCGGTTGATGCCGAGCAGGGAGGCCGGCGTCCCGGCCTCGACCGCGTAGCCGCTCGAGCCGTCCTGGGCCGGATCCAGCGCGAGCGCGGTGAAACGCGACGCGGGCGCGCCGTCGCGCGATTCAACGATCCGGAGCACGCGAAGCCGCCGCGGCGCGCCGAGCACGGCGTAGCGGCGATCGTCGCCCGGGAGCGCGTCCACGTCCGACTCGACCACGACGGGCGCCAAGCCCCTGGAATCCGTGGTCACGCCGGCGGCAGCGCCGGCTCTCCAGTCGATCGGCAGCGAGGCCCAACGCGACTCATCGGCCTGGAGCGAGACATCGCCCCCTCCGATGAGCGCATCGCCACGCCGAGCCCGCACCGCGAGCCGCTCGCTCGGAGCGTCGGCGTGATTCACCATGCGGGCGCGCATTTCGAGCCCTTTGCTCTGGAGGCCCGGACGAAGCTCCGGGTCGAGATCCTCGATGGCATGGTTGGGGACGCGGGAGGCTACCACGGGAACGAGATAAACCCGCGCGCCCGAGCGGGAGATCAGGGCAACCTTCTCGCGCGCCTCGGGGGTGAAGTTGGCGGCCTGGAAATCTCCGATGACGTAGAGCTCGCGCGATTTCAGAGCGCTCCGTCCGAGAAACCGCCGCGCTCGCTCCAGCGAGGCGTCCATGGCCCCGGGCAGCCACGTCGGACTGATCTGGCCCACGGTGCGCGTGAGCCGGACGCGGTCCCCCGAGCGGTTCATCAGGGGCGCATCGGGCCCGGTGGTCGTGGTGATCGCGATCTCGTCGCCCGACCGGGTCGCGTCCACGATGGCGAGCCCGCGCTCCCGCGCTCCCTCGATCCTGGGCCGCGCCTGCTCGTCCAGCGCTCCCATGCTCTCCGAATCGTCCAGGACCACCGCCACCGCGGCCGCCGCGCGCGTGGCGGCGCCCTTGGGCTCGACGGAGGGGCGGGCGAACGCGCAGATGATCAGGATCATCGCGAGCGTGCGCAGGATGAGAAGCAGGATCTCGCGGAGCCGGAGCCTCCGGATCTCGCGAGGCTCGAGTGCGCGGAGGAACATCACGGTCGGAAAACGGATCTCGGGGAGCCGGCGCTTGCTCAGGAAGTGGATCAGGATCGGAATCGAGGCGAGGGGCAGGGCCCACAGGAACCCCGGGTTCAGGAACGAAAACGAGGGCACGGTCTCTCGGGGCTCAGAGAAGGCGCGCGCGCTTGGAGAGATACTCGATCAGCGCGCGATCGTAGGGCATGTCGGTCGTGACGGAAACGTAGTCCGCCTGCTTCTCGACACAGAATTCACGAATCCGGTCCATCCAGCCGCGGACGCGCGTGCGGTAGTCGCCGCGCAGCTCCTGAGGCCGCGTCGTAACCCGGTCGCCGGTCTCGAGGTCGATGTAGGTCGCCTCGCGCTCGAACTGGAATCCTACTTCCTGGGGATCGAGGACGTGGAACACCAGAACCTCGTGCTTGCGGTGGCGGAAATGATGGATCGCCCCCGCGATCCGCTCGGGCTCGTCGAGAAGATCCGAGAGGATGATGATGAGCCCGCGCTGCTTGACGCGCTCGGCGAGCGCGTGGAGCGAAGCCGCGAAGTCGGTCCCTCCCGTGGCTTGGAGCCGGTCGAGCAGCACGAGGAGCTGCCGGAGATGGCTGGGCGTGGATCGCGGCGGAATCAGCTCGCCGCGGCCGCTCGCGAACGCGAAGAGGCCCACCGCGTCGTTCTGGCGCAGCATGAGGTAGGCGAGCGAGGCCGCGAGCTGCCTTGCGTAATCCAGCTTCGAGAGCCCGTGCGAGGAGTAGCTCATCGAGGCGCTCGTGTCGATGAGGAGCGTCGCGCGGAGGTTCGTCTCCTCTTCGTACTGCTTCAGGTATTTCCGATCCGACTTCGCCAGCACCTTCCAGTCGAGATGGCGCAGCGGATCGCCGGGCATGTACTGGCGGTGCTCCGCGAATTCCACGCTGAAGCCGTGATAGGGGCTCTTGTGGAGCCCGGTGAGGAATCCGTCCACGACCAGCCGGGCGCGAAGGTCGAGACGGGCCAGTTTCGAAACGAAGTGCGGATCGAGAAGCCGCTGCGATGTCGTGGCCATGGCCGAAGCCTTAGGTGCGCTTGCCGTCGACTGAGGGCGTGGCGTCGAGCAGCTTCTGAATGATGTCGAGGCTCGAAATTCCGTCCGCTTCCGCGTTGAAGTTGGGGATGATCCGGTGCCGGAGCACCGAGGGAGCGACCGCTTTCGCGTCCTCCACGCTCGGCGTTGGACGCCCGTAGAGGGCGGCGCGCGCCTTCACTCCCAGCACGATGTACTGCGCGGCGCGAGGTCCCGCACCCCAGCTCACCCAATCGCGGACGAACTGCGCGCTCTCCGGCCCGGGGCGCGATGCCCGCGCGAGACGCACGGCATAGCGCACCACGTGCTCCGCCACCGGGATCCTTCGCACGAGCCGCTGCAGCTCGAGAATCTGATCCACGCCCAGCACCCGCTTGGGCTCCGCCTCGTACGCGCTCGTCGTGGTGGCGACGATCCGTTCCTCCTCCTCCTCGCTGGGATAACCCACCGAGATGTGGAACATGAAGCGGTCGAGCTGGGCTTCCGGAAGCGGATAGGTTCCTTCGAACTCGATCGGGTTCTGGGTTGCCAGGACGAAGAACGGGAGCGCAAGCGGATAGGTCTCCCCTCCCGCCGTGACGCGATACTCCTGCATCGCCTGGAGGAGGGCGGCCTGGGTCTTGGGAGGCGTCCGGTTGATCTCGTCGGCCAGGATCATGTTCGCGAAGACCGGCCCGTGGATGAACTTGAACGCGCGGCGGCCGGTCGCCGGATCGTCCTCGAGAATCTCGGTCCCCGTGATGTCGGAGGGCATGAGGTCGGGCGTGAACTGGATCCGGCTGAATTTGAGATCCAGGATCCTGGACAGGGTCGAGACGAGCAGGGTCTTCGCGAGTCCGGGCACGCCGACGAGCAGGCAATGCCCGTTCGCAAAGAGCACCGTAAGGAGCTGCTCGACAACCGCGTCCTGGCCCACGATGACCTTGCGCAGCTCGCCGAGAATGGCGCCGCGCGCGTCTTTCAGCTCCTCTAGTAGCTTGAGATCGTCCTTTGGGACAGCCTGCGTCATGATCGTTCTCTCCGCGATATTCCCCGAAGGGGCTTTCGAAAAATCAGCGGCCGTATTCGCCGCGCTTCCACCATGTGCATAAGTACGGCTTGGACATCAGCACGGCCTGATTAAGCATATGCCGGGATTGGCCTTGCCCTGTTATCCACTGCTTCGAGCGAGTTATCCACAAACGATCTGCTGGCAGCGGCTGGCGAAGCTGAAAGGAGTCATTCCCACACGCCGATCTTCATGCAAGCAGGCCGGCGAACGAAAAGCCCGGGACGCCGGTTCAGCGCGCCTCGGCGTTCAAGGATCGCAGCACGTTCACGAGGCGGTCGAGCTCTTCCTCGGAGTGGTAGTCGACGAAGATCGAACCGGTTCCCCCGCGCCGCCGAGTGATGCGAACGCGAGCCCCCAAGGCTCTCATAAGATCGTCTTCGAGTCCCATAAGTTCCGCTGAGAAAGCTCGCTTGGGGCTCTTTCTCGGCCTGGCCGCGGCCTTGCCCGAGGAGGACCGGCGCACGCGCTCCTCGAGCTCACGCACTGACCAGCCGTGAGCGGCCGCCGATTTGGCCAGCTCTATCTGGGCCTTCTCGCTGGTTATCGAGAGGAGGGCGCGGGCATGGCCGGGGCTGATGCTCCCGGTCTCGAGGAAGGACTGGATTTCGTCAGGTAAATTATTGAAGCGTAATATATTGGAAACCGTTGACCGGTCCCGGCCGACCCGTTGACCGATCTCTTCATGTGGAAGCCCGTACTCCATTGCGAGTCTGTAGTATGCCCGAGCCTCGTCCATGGGATTCAGGTTCTCGCGCTGAACGTTCTCTATGAGCGCGATCAGCAACGCTTCGCGGTCGGTGAATTGCCGGACGATTGCCGGAATGGTCTCGAGCCCAGCCTCCCGGGCGGCGAGGAACCGGCGCTCGCCTGCGACAATCTGGAACGCGCCGCCGGAGGGCCGGACCAGGACCGGCTGGAGGACTCCTCGCTCGCGAATCGATGCCGCCAGCTCTCGAATGGTCGTCGGATCGAACTGGGTCCTTGGCTGAGCAGGATTGCGTACGATCTTGTCGAGCGCGACGTGCTGGATCTCACCTTGCCGGGGCTCGACTGTCCTCAGCTCCGGTGTTACTGCGACTTCGCGATTCACCGCGGCGGGAATGAGCGATGCAAGCCCACGACCCAATGCCTTCCTAGCCATGATTGATCACCTCGCTTGCAAGGTTCATGTAACTCAATGATCCGGCACAAATAGGATCATAGACCACGACCGGCTTGCCGAAGCTCGGCGCCTCACTCAGTCGAACGTTACGCGGAATTACCGTGTTGTAGACACGCTCGGCGAAGTAGCGCCGGGTCTCGTCCATGACTTGTTGCGAGAGGTTGAGCCTATTGTCGTACATCGTCAGAAGAACTCCCTCTATCTGTAGCGAGGGATTGAGCCCCTGCTGCACGAGGCGGATCGCGCCCAGCAGCTGGCTCAAGCCCTCCAGGGCGTAGTACTCGCACTGCACTGGGACGAGCACCGAGCCGGCCGCGGTGAGCGCATTGACGGTAAGGATGCCCAGCGAAGGCGGCGCGTCGATGAAGATGAATTCGTAACGTTCCGCCAGGGGAAGGAGGGCGTCTTTGAGGCGATATTCGCGCCGCTCCGCGTCAACAAGCTCCACTTCGGCGCCCGCGAGTCGCTGGCCGGAGGGAATGAAGGAAAGGCCCGCGATGCCTGAATCAACGACCGCGTCCTGGGCCGGCAGGCCGCCGGTCAACACCTCGTAGATGCCGCGATTGGTGCTCTTGAGGCTGGCAAATCCAAGGCCGCTTCCGGCGTTCCCCTGAGGATCCAGATCTACCAGAAGGACCGTCTTCTTGTTCAGGGCAAGAGCCGCAGCGAGGTTCACGGCTGTCGTCGTCTTGCCCACCCCACCCTTTTGATTGGCGATCGCGACCGTCCTGGCCATCCACCCTCTCCCATGTTAACCCCACCGGCGACTACGAGGCCGCGGCCGGAGCCTTTCATCCGTGCAAGAGCCCCGGCGCAGTCTACGGCAACGCGTGGCGCAAAATACAAATTAAAATGTTTCACGTGAAACATTGTCGTAAGTCACTGCAAATAAGTTACATGACCTTGCGTATGGCGGAGGTCGAGACGGCACCGGGGACCGATTAGGGTGATTCGGGGCGATCGAGGGCGACGTCGCGCGGCCAGTGGCCGCGTGGCCGGTCGAGGCCCAGTTGGCCAGCAGGCTCCTCCTAGCGCCGGGGACGAGATGCGGGGGGCAAGAGCGACGGCTTGGGAAGCCGGGACCGTGCGAGCTAGGGGCCGCGGGCCCAGGGGCGGATGAAGAGCGTCGAGCCCAAGCGAGCAGGGTCAACCTACATTTTTACCGCTTGTTACCGCGACGTTTCACGTGAAACATGGGCACGGCTACCGCTGCTTCGCCGAAGGCGGCCCAGGAGGAAAGTAACCGCGCAGCAGGCGCCCGCCGAAGGCTCCTGGGAGGGCAGAGGCCCAGGCTCCGGCAGCGCCGAGCTGGGCTATGAGGTCGTCGGATGACGCGCCCGCGCCGAGGAAGTAGAGCCACTCCGCACCCGGGACGGCCACGCGCTCGGCCGAGCGGAGTAGCTCGGGCAGGTCTCCCACGGCCCTGATGTACACGCTCCGGTGCGGCTCGGCTGTCCAGCTCCGCCCGTACTCCTCCAGCCTTCCGCAAGCCACCGTCACGTTCCGTATTCCTAGCTCGCGTACAGCGCGCTCCAGGAAGCCGGCTTTCTTCTCCCTCGAATCCAGAATCGTGAAGCGTGTGGAGGGCCACATGATCGCCAGTGGAATCCCGGGAAACCCTCCTCCACTGCCGATATCGAGCGCTGAAGATGGAGCGGGAGATTGGATGTCGATCGGATTGAGGGAATCGAGAATGTGTCGCGTGTAGAGGACCGTCCGGTCTCCACGCGCTACCAGGGACAGTTGCGCTACCTGGGTGTAGACTAGCTGCCCGAAGCGGGCGAGAAGCTGGACCTTCTCGGAGGTGAGAGCGCCGGACGTCAGGCGCTCCGACAGGCGGTCCCTGAACTCAGCGAAGTCGGGCTCGAGATCACGAGGCAGTTGGAGCGAGGCGTGCGCGTCTGCGTTCCCGTTCGGCATAGATTACGAGAACCGCGGCGTCGGAAGGCGAGACGCCTGGGATGCGGGCGGCCTGTGCGACGGTGCCCGGTCGAATCTTCCGTAGCTTCTCGCGACCCTCTTTCGACAATTCAGCCAGGGGCTCATCCCATATCGAATCGGCAAGCTGTAGATTTTCATGGCGAACGGCCCTCTCGACCTCACGCAACTGTCTTCGAATGTAACCTTCATAGCGCACCTCGATCGCGGCCGACTCTAACGTCTCACGGGTGAGATCTGCAAGTTCGGCGCGATCCAGAAGCGCCTCCAGGCTGATCGAGCCACTGCAGAGCAGTTGGGCGAGGGAGGAAGCGCTCGACCTTGATTCCGAAACGCCGGCGCTCCCATCCGCTCCCGCCCCGCCTCGATTCGCATCGCTGCCCCCGACCTTCTCGAGCGCGATCCGGACCGAGCGTAGACGATGCGTCGCGCGACCTCGTTCGGCGAGGCTTTCCTCCGCTGTCGCCAGATCCTCGGCGTCGAGCGTGCCGAGCGCGCGGGCGTGCGAAAGAAGCCGATCGATAGCGTTATCCTGTCGCAACAAAAGACGATACTCGGCACTGCTCGTGAATATGCGATATGGCTCCTCGGTGCCCTTGCTCACTAGATCGTCAATCAGCACTCCGAGATAGGCCTCTTGCCTCCCAATTCGCAGCGGCTCGCGCTGCTGTATCTTCAGCGCCGCGTTGATTCCGGCAAAGAGCCCCTGGGCCGCCGCCTCCTCGTATCCCGAGGTTCCGTTGATCTGACCCGCGAGGTAAAGACCCTCGACCGCGCGGGTCTCGAGCGTCGGCTTGAGCTGGGTCGGAGGGACGAAATCGTATTCCACGGCGTACCCGGGCCGGATCATCTCGACCGTCTCGAGTCCCGGGATCGTGCGAAGCATCCGGAGCTGGATCTCTTCGGGCAGGCTTGTCGAGAGACCGTTGATGTAAAACTCTTCGCTCGCGCGGCCCTCGGGCTCGATGAAGATCTGGTGCGCGGCCTTGTCGGCGAACCGCACCACCTTGTCCTCGATCGACGGGCAGTAGCGCGGGCCGATGCCGCGGATCTTGCCCGTGTAGAGAGGAGACCGATCGAGATTGGACCGGATCAGATCATGCGTCGCGCCGGTCGTGTGCGTGAGGTGACACATGATCTGGTCCACCTCGAGCGAGCGCGTGAAATGAGAAAACGGACGCGGCGGCTCGTCGCCCGGCTGCTCGAGCATCTTCCCGAAGTCGATCGAGTCCCGGTGAATGCGCGGCGGGGTGCCGGTTTTCAGACGCAGCACGCGGAATCCAAGCTCGGAGAGGCATTCCGACAGGCCGCGCGACGGAGCCTCTCCGACGCGTCCGCCTCCCATCGTTCGATCGCCGATGTGCATCAGACCATTCAAGAACGTGCCGGGCGTCACGATCACCGCGTCGCACCGGATTTCGCACCCATCTTTCAGCGTGACGCCGTGAAGCCTCCCGTCGCGGACGACGAATCCGGTCACCTGCGCCTGGAGAAGAGTGAGGCCAGGCGTGCGCGCAAGGCGCGCGCGAACGATCTCGCGATAGAGCGCCTTGTCTTCCTGGGCGCGCGGTGACCAGACCGCGGGCCCGCGTGCGCGATTGAGCATCTTGAACTGGATTCCGGCGCGGTCGGCCATTCTCGCCATGATTCCGCCGAGGACGTCGATCTCGCGGACCAGATGGCCCTTCGCGAGCCCGCCGATCGCGGGGTTGCATGACATCTGCGCGATCGCGTCGAGACTCATCGTGACGAGCGTGGTCTCGACTCCCATCGCGGCCGCGATGCACGCGGCTTCGCACCCCGCATGCCCGGCGCCGACCACGATGAGCGAATGCCGGCTCATTTTCCGATGCAGAACTGCGAGAAGATGGAGGCGATCACGTCCTGGTCCACGCCGCGGCCCACGACCTCGCCGAGCGCCCTTCTCGTGTCCGTGAGGTCGACCGCGATCAGGTCGCAAGACGCGTTCTCCCGAAGCCCCGCCTCGGCCCGGTCCAGCGCCTCGACCGCCTGGCGCAGGAGCGCCTCCTGCCTCGCGCTCGTGGTGGGCAGCTCGTCCCCCGCCAGATCCGCCATGAGGCGCGGGAGCGAAGCGCGCAGCGCGTCACGCAGCGGCTCGGCTCCGCCGGGCCGGACCGCAACCGTCGAGACCTCGGCCAGCAGGCGCGCGGCCGGCACCTCGCGCGCGATCGTCGAGCCGTTCCGGCCCGCCAGATCGGCCTTGTTCCACGCGAGCACCACGGGCCGGTCGCCGATCAAGGCGAGTGCGGCGCGGTCCTCCTCGTCGCGCGGGTCCGAGCGGTCCAGAACGAGAACCGCGAGGTCGGCTTGGCTCGCCGCCTGGCTCGCGCGCTCGAGCCCGAGCCGCTCCAGAGGATCGGCCGGCTCCCGCACCCCCGCCGCGTCGCACAGGCGGACCTCGAGCCCCTCGAGCCAGATCGATTCCTCGATCGTGTCGCGCGTCGTCCCGGAAACCTCGCTCACCATGGCGCGATCGAATCCCAGCAGGGCGTTCAAGAGGCTGGATTTTCCGACGTTGGGTCTTCCGATCAGAGCCACGCGCACGCCCTGGTCGCGCCGGCGCGCGGCCGGCAGACGCGAGAGGCACTCGCGCAGTGGCGCCGCGATGCTTGCGCAGCGGTCCGCGAGCGCTGCTCCCTCCCACACCTCGTCCACGTCGTTCGGAAAATCGATCCGCGCCTCCACCTCCGCGAGCAGCGGCACGAGGCTTCGATCGATCTCCGAGACCCGGCCAGAGAGCGCTCCGCCCAGCGCCGCTTCGGCGGCGCGCGTGGCGCGCCTCGAGCGCGCCTTCACGATCGCCGCGACGGCCTCGGCCTGCGCCAGATCGAGCTTTCCGTTCCGGTAGGCCCGCTCGGTGAACTCGCCGGGCCGCGCGGGCCGCGCGCCCGCAGCGACGAGCGAATCCAGGATCGCGCGCGGAATGACGGCGCCTCCGTGCGAGGCGATCTCGACCACGTCCTCGCCCGTGTAGGAGCGGGGTGCGCGGAATACCGAGAGCAGCACGGTGTCGAGGGATGAATCGTCGGGAGCCAGAAAAGCCCCGAAGAGAATTCGGTGGGAATCGCTACTCTCGGGAGCGCGCTTGCCGCGGAACCGCCGCGACGCGATCGCGAGCGCATTCGGTCCGCTCATGCGAACGACGGCGATCGCGGATTCTCCGGGAGGCGTGGCCGGAGCCACGATGGTGTCGTTTTCCACTTTCCGCCATGCCTCGCCCGCTCGCTCGCTGCGCCTAGCTCTTCGTCTCGTCGCGGCGGATGATGACCCGCTTGAAGAGCCCGTCGCCGATGCTCACGCTCGTGAAAGCATCGGCCTCCGCGACTTCCAGATGCACGATGCGGCGCTCGATCGCGGAGAGCGGCTCGGTCGAGGCCTCGTTTCCGTTTTCGCGGACCTCCGCGATCAGCTCGCGAGCAAGCTCCCGCAGACTCTCCACGCGCCGGTCGCGATACCCGGCCACGTCCACCTCGACGCGAGGGATCGCGTCCTCGGGCGCACGGGCGCGCAGGATCCGCGCGACCAGGTGCTGGAGCGCCGCCAGGGTCTCCCCCTCGCGGCCGACGAGGAACTGGTCCATCTCGCCCGCCTTGACCGCGACACGGATCCCGTCGCGCGTGCGCTCGGCGCTCACCTCGCAGGCAAATCCCATCTGCTCCACGATGCCCGCGGTGATCGCGCGGACCGACTCGATGAGCTCGGGCGTGATCTGGGAGGGATCGAGCGGAGGAGGAGGAGGACCGTAGGCTTCGGCAGTCGCGCCACGCCGGCCGCCCCGATGCGCCTCCTCGCCGACGGCGGATGACTGCCGCCGGACGGCGCTCGCCGGAATGCGGGCCCCGTCGGGAGCGGACTCCGGATCACGCCGCCAGGCGCGAACTTTCACCGGGCGAAAGCCTCCCAGAGAATTTGCGGAGCGGCCCGGATCGAGGACCTCGACCGCGAGCTCGCGCGGGGTGACGCCGAGACGCTCCGCCGCCTGCTGCAAGGCGTCCCCGTAGCTTGCCGCTTCGATATTGATCGAATCGCTCATGTGCGCAGTCTCGGAGGCGCCGCCGGCTCAGGCCTGGACGGTCAGCTTGCGATCCTCAGCCAGATTGACCAGGTATTGCTGGAGCGCCGAAAGTAGGTTGTTCACGGTCCAGTACAGGACCACTCCGGACGGAAAACTATACATGAAGAAAAGCATGAAAAGGGGCATGACGTACATCATGCCCTTCTGGGCCGGCGCGACGGGGGTCTGTGACTGAAGCAGGTAGGTGCTCCCCGTCATGATGACCGGCATGAGATGGATCGGGAGTCCGCCGATCGTCATCAGCACATCGGGCGCCGAAAGATCGCGGATGTAGCCGACGAATCCCGAAGCGCGAAGCTCGATGGAATAGAGAAGCACGTTGTAGAGCCCGATGAACACCGGCACTTGAAGGAGCATCGGCAGGCACCCGCTCATGGGGTTGACCTTGTACTCCTTGTAGAGCGCCATCATGGCCTGGTTCAGTTTCATCGGGTCGGCCTTGTACCGGTCTTGCAGCTCTTTGATCTGCGGCTGAAGGTGGTGCATGATTTTCATCGAGCGGAGGCTCGACTGCGTGAGCGGATAGAAGAGGAGCTTGGTCGCCGCCGACAGGACGATGATCGCGATGCCGTAGTTCGGGATCACCTTGTGGAGCAGATTCAGGCACTTGAGCAGGAGCACGCTGACCCCGCGCAGCCATCTCCATCCCAGGTTCGCAACCTCGTCCAGCCCCGCGCCGATCGAAGCGAGCGTCTCGTAATGGATCGGACCGCCATAGACCCGCGTGTGGCGGACGACTTCCCCGCCCGGCGGTGCCGTGCCCAGGAGCCACGCGGTCACGAGTCCTGACCCCGCGCTCCGGAACACGACCTCGGAGACGGTGCCTGAGTCGGGAATGGTCGCCGCGATGAAGTACTTGCTCCGGCTCGCGACCCACCGGACGTTGCCGGGAGGAACGATCCGCTCCCCATTCGGCCCCAGCTTCGATGCCGGGATGTCTTCGAGCTTCGTGCCGAGGAGCGCGACGGCCTGGGGCTGATCGTGCTTCATGGAGGGCTCGGTGACGGGAAGCGGAATCCCCCAGCCGATGCGGTACCGGATCGGACCCAGCTCAGCCGGAGCCGACACGTGCACTTCGGCCTCCAGGAGCCTTCGATCGCCGCCGGCCCGGAAGGTCTTCGTCACGCGCACGCCGCTCTGGTCCTGCGCCTCGAAGCTCAGGACCCCTCCGACCGCATCGTCCTGCGTGAGCCGGAACGGAGCCTCGGAGAAATCGAGCGCGCGCGATCCCACCTCGACGATGACCTGGTAGGCCCTTCCGCCGGGCGGCACGAGATCGAGCGGCTGGTTCCTGATCTCGTCCTTGTAGCCGTCCAGGACCCAGTGGGAGATGGTGGCGCCTTCGCTCGTGATCGTGGCGCGATAGTTCTCGGTCCGGATCTCGCGGATCTCCGCGGGCGCCGCCGCGACCTGGGGCCGCGTGAGGACCGCCCCGGAGGAGAACGCGTTCCCCGAGCCGGCCGTGCCCGAGGCCGCGGCCCCGGGAGCCACGGCGGGACTGCCGGCACCCGCGCCCGAGGCGCTCGAGCCGCCTGCGCCAGCCGCCGGCGCCGACGCGCCGCCCGGGGACGGGGCCTGCGCCTGGCCCGGAGCGGCCCCCTGCTGCGAGGGCGCGGGCTTGGTCTTGGGACGGTAGAACTTGGGCGAGATCACCTGGTCCACGAGGAGGACCATCATGATCAGAACCATCGCGACGAGGACTTTGCGATCCATAGGCGGAAACCGGTCAGGGGACCGGGTCGTACCCTCCGGGATGGAAAGGATGGCACTTCGAGATCCGGCGCACGATGAGCCAGAGCGCGCGAGGAAGCGGCCGCTTGGCGATCGCTTCCTCGGCATAGGCGGCGCAGCTCGGCTCGAAACGGCAGGCGCGCGGCAAGGAGGGCGAGATCGCCCAGCGGTAGAAGCGAATCAGCGCCAGCAGGAGCCCCCGAGGCCCGAAGCGGGTCAGCGACCGGGCGGTCCCGTTCACGCGGGCTCCCGCTTCAAGAGCTCATTCATCTCCGCTGCAACCTGGCTCAAGCTGGCGAGCGCGCAGGGGCTCCGCGCGATCCAGACGCGCCAGGAGTCCCGTTCGCGGACGGCCGGAGTGAGATGCTGGTAGGACTCCCTCAGGAGGCGCTTCGCCCGATTTCTCCGAACCGCGGGCCCGACCTTCCGGCTCGCGACATAGGCCACACGGCCATGGTCCGGGCATCGCGGCAAGCTCACGAGCGTCATCAAGCTGCCGTGGAAGGACTTCCCTGATTGGTACACTTCGCGGAATTGCCAGCCTTGGTGCAGGCGGCGATCGCGCGGTCGGATCGCGCCGGGCATCCTGGCCTCGAGCCTTGGGGCGATGCTATACTGTGAGGCGTTTGCGGCCTCGTTCACGGCGGCGCTTCAATACGGCGCGGCCGCCCCGCGTGCTCATGCGCTCGCGGAATCCGTGCACCTTCTTGCGGCGGCGATTGTGGGGCTGAAACGTGCGCTTCACTTTGAAGGTACCTCGAGTCGGGAAAGGGCTGATCTGAATACGAGCGTCGGAGTGTACCCAATCCCGGTGCCCGGGGTCAATCCGAAACCCCTCGGGCCCGTGCGCGCGCGCGTGCGGCCCGCTCCGGCTCCGTAACTACCCGCACCAGGCCTGAAGGAACACGATTTTCGTTGCGCGCCTTTTGATCGCGTGCGTAATCTGCGGCAGTCGCGAAGGCCGAGAGCGTGACCCGTTTCATTCGCGCTCTCGGTCCTCGCCAACCGGTCTTCCCCGCGCGGAAACGCGCCCCTTCACCCGGACAATTGCGCTGTGAGGATACGTAAGGCCGATATCCCGTCTTCGGGGCGTAACGGATGTCATCGATACCCGTTACGCCCCGATTCTTTTGTGGATAATCTTGTGGATAACCGGTGGACACCCTGTGTGTGGATGGGGATGAGGGGATCGACATGGCCATGATGGAAACAGCGGTGGCGGTAGACGTGTGGCAGGGCGCGCTCGACAGGATCCAGTCCCATATCTCGAGTCAAACGTTCGAGACCTGGTTTCGCTCGCTGGGCCCGCTTGAATTCGATGGTTCTTCCATGGTGCTCGAGGTTCCCAGTCAGTTCTACGTAGACTGGCTCGATCATCACTACCGAGGGCTGATCGAGACCTCCCTCGAAGCCACCGCGGGACACGCGATCTCGCTCGCGTTTCACGTCCGGACGGCCGAGGCGCCGGTGTTCGAGGAGCGCCCGCGCGGGCCCCTTCCAACCCGGCATGAGTGCCATCTCAGCCCGCACAATACGTTCGAGACGTTCATCGTGGGCAACGGCAATCAATTCGCGCACGCGGTGTCGCAGGCGGTCGCGCAGGTTCCCGGCGAGCGCTACAACCCGCTCTTCCTCTACGGAGGGGTTGGGCTCGGGAAGACTCACCTCATGCACGCCATCGGCCACCAGGTGCGCGCCCTCCGGCCGGCCGCCAGGATCTTCTTCGTCAGCGCCGAGAAGTTCATGAACGAGATGATCTACTCCATCCAGCACGCGACCACTCTCGAGTTCAAGAGCCGCTACCGCAACGCCGACATCCTCCTCCTCGACGACGTTCAGTTCCTCGCGGGCAAGGAGAGCACCCAGGAGGAGTTTTTTCACACGTTCAACACGCTCCACGATGCTCACAAGCAGATCGTGCTCACGAGCGACGGTCCCCCGAACGAGATGACGGCGATCGAGGAGCGGCTCGTCTCGCGGTTCACGTGGGGCGTGGTGGCTGATCTCAAGGCGCCCGACCTCGAGACGCGCGTCGCGATCGTGAAGAAGAAGGCCGAACTCCAGGGAAGAAACATCCCGAACGAGATCGCACTCCTTCTCGCGAGCAACATCAAGACGAACATCCGCGAGCTCGAGGGCTCCCTCTCGCGCCTCCTCGCGTTCGCCGATCTCATGAATCACGAGCTGACCATCGACTTCGCCCAGGAAGTGCTGCGCGATCAGATCAAGCCCGACCTGGCCCGGATCGACCTCTCGGATATCCAGCGCCTCGTGGCGCGCCATTTCAACGTCACCGAGGAGTCGCTCCGCGGCAAGCGCCGTACCGACGTGATCGCGTTCCCCCGACAGGTGGGCATGTACATCGCCCGCTCCGTGACCGACCTCTCCTTCGCCGACATCGGCGCCAAGTTCGGAGGCCGGGACCATTCCACCGTGCTCCACGCGTGCAGCAAGATCGAAGCACTCATGGCCACCGACCGCGAGCTTCGCATCGTCGTCGAAGATCTCATCTCGAGCATCAGCACCTGACCGGACCGGGTTTAAGGGCCTAATCGCCGGTTCGTTTCCGGTGGACAACTCGGGCTTTTCCGGCGACCTGTGGACGACGGGGTATAACTTTCCGCTTATCCACACGCTCCCACCTCTCACGGTAGAGATTTTGAGGCGTCTAATCTCCATCTTGACAAATACTTACGGTGACGTCCTGGGCCTCATTCCACACAATCCACAGGCCCTAGTACTACTGCTTCTATTCAAGGAATCTGTTCTTCGTAACACGACAGGAGGAAACTCGAAAAAAAGGCTGGTTTTTCATTGTGAAAAACCACCTCCACACCTATACTTTTTTTGGATGTGAGACCCTTCCCGACACCACCTGCAAACCCTAATCCAACATAAGATTAGCGGGGGATTAACGGAGATGATTACCGCACAGGAAGTGGCCATGAAATTCACGATCGCGCAGACCGAGTTTTTGGATGCTCTGCAGGTGGTTTCGAGCGCGGTCCCCAACCGGACGACCCTGCCCGTCCTGTCCAACATTCTTCTCGAGGCGACCGAGGACCGGATCGAGATGCGAGCGACGGATCTCGACCTCGCGATCTCGACGTCGGCCAGAGCGAGCGTGAAGGATCCAGGAACGCTGACCGTTCCTGCCAAGAAACTCTTCGAGTTGGTCCGAAAACTTCCAAAGGAAGAACTAAAACTCGAGGCAAAGGATCTGACGCTCAACGTGGGGAGTAAGAGTGGCCGCTACAAATTCCTCTGCATCCGTCCCGAGGAATTTCCAGCGATGCCGAGCGTGGAAACCGACGCCGAGATCTCGCTGGATCCCGATCTTCTCGAGCGGCTCATCCGCCGCACCATCTATTCCGTTTCGACCGACGAAACCCGCCCAGCATTGAACGGAGCGCTATTCCAGATCCGGGACGACGAACTGCGGGTGGTCGCGACCGACGGGCACCGTCTCTCCAAGGCCTCGTGCAAGCCTTCCGGTGGAATTCCCACTCCACCCAAGGGGGACGTGATCGTTCCACTCAAGGCTCTGAACCAGGTGCAGCGCCTTCTCGCCACCGCATCGGGCCCGGTCACGATCGGCATCTCCAAGAATCAAGCACGGTTCGTAATCGGCAACACGACGCTCACGACGAAGCTGATCGAAGGACCCTTCCCGAACTACGAGCAGGTGCTTCCCAAGCAGAACAACAAACATCTGAGAGTGAAGCGTGAGAATTTGGCCCAGGCGCTCGAACGGGTTTCGGTTTTCTCGGACAACCTGACGCGCCAGGTGAAGCTCTCGCTCAAGGCCAATAGCGTGACGCTCGTCGTGCAGACGCCCGACCAGGGCGAAGCCACCGAGGAGCTTGAGGCGCAATACAGCTCCGACGATCTCGACATCGGGTACAACGCGGCCTACTTGCTCGACATTCTTCGTACGATCGATAGCGAGGAAGTCGACATTCATCTCAACACACCGGTGACAGCCGGACTTCTGGCGCCCACCCCAACGGACAAGGGATCAGCCTCGAAGGAGGATCTCCTCTGTCTCGTCATGCCCCTTCGACTGACGAGCTGACCCGGAACGCGTGCGCCTTCGATCCATCGAGCTTCGCGAATTCCGAAACCACAGAGAGGCCAGGTTCGACCTGCGCGGCGAGTCCGCGCTGGTCATGGGCGAGAACGGATCTGGAAAGACGAACCTGATCGAGGCGGTCGTGCTGCTTTCGATAGGGAAGTCGTTCCGCGGCTCGCGCGATCCCGCGCTTACGAGGCGAGGCGCGGCCGCCTTCGAGGTTCGCGGCCTGGTGGAAGACCGGCTGGGCGTCGCGAGCGAGATCGTCGCCCGCGGCGGCGATGGCGCGAAGGAGATCCTCGTGGACGGCGCGCCCCTTCCGCGGGTGACCGATCTCCTGGGCCGCTTCTGCACGGTCCATTTTTCGGTGGAAGACGTGGCGGTCCTGAACGGCGGACCGGCCTCGCGCCGGCGGTTCCTGGACGTGTCGCTCTGCCAGCTGGAGTCTGGATATGTGGGCTCGCTGCGCGACTACACCGCCGCGCTGAGGCAGAGGAATCAGCTCCTGCTCGCGGAACGGCGAGGCCTTCGCGCCGGTCCCGCCGAGTGGTCGGCGTGGGAAGAGATTCTCGCGCGCGCCGGTGTCGCGCTCGATCGCAGGCGCCGGTCGCTTTGCGCCGCCCTGGACCACCACGTGCGCGGACTCGCGGCCGAGGTGGACTTGGCGCTCGATCCCGCGCTGGAATACCGGGACGGGTTCGGCGATTCCGAGTTGGGCGATGAGGAGCAGGCCCAGGCGCGCGTCGAGAGGCTCGAGAGGGCCCGCGCGCTCGATCTCAAGATTGGCTGGACGATGCACGGGCCGCATCGCGCGCGGCTCCGCTGCACGATCGGGGGGGAAGAGCTTGCGGACGGCGCCTCGAGGGGATTCTCGAGGCTCTACTCGATCCTCCTGCGGCTCGGGCTCGCGCGGGTCTTCGAGGAGCGCCAGAACGACGCTCCGGTGGTGCTCCTCGACGATCCCGAATCGGAGCTGGATCCGCGCTGGATCGGCCGCGTCTTGAAGCTGGTGCCCGAATCGAGCCAGCTGATCGTGACCGCGTGCCGGCAGCTCACGGAAACTCCGGTCCGCCTCAAGCCGATGCCGATCAAGCAGGCCACCCTCGCGGGCAGCGCCGCGTGAGGCGCTCCGGAAGGACGGCGGCCGGCGGCGAAGCGAGCGTCGGATTCGAGCCGGTCGGCACGGTGCTCGATCAGGTGCTGCGCGCGCTGAAGCTGGAGACGCGGTTTCAGGCCGCCGAGGCGACCGACCGCTGGTCCTCGGCCGTGGGGCCCGAGGTGCTCGCGCGCACGCGCTGTGTCGGCGTGCGCGACGGCGAGCTCCTGGTGGAAGTGCAGGGAGCCGTCTGGATGGGGCACCTCTCCGTGCTGGGCCAGGGCATCATGGAGCGGATGAACGAAACGCTCGCGCCCGAAAAAAGGCTTCGCGCGATACGACTCGTACCCATGCGAACCAAGGAGGAAAGCAACCGGTGACCGGACCTCGCGACGAAGCGGCCACGATGACGCCGACGCAGGAGGGGCATTCCTACGACGCCAGGAATATCCAGGTCCTGAAGGGCCTGGAGGGCGTTCGGAAGCGCCCCGCGATGTACATCGGCTCGACGGGGCAGAGCGGGCTCCACCATCTCGTCTACGAGGTCGTGGACAACTCCGTCGACGAGGCGCTCGCCGGGTACTGCACCGAAGTTCACGTGGTCATCCATACCGACTCGAGCGTGACCGTGGTGGACAATGGCCGCGGGATCCCCGTGGACATCCACCCGACCCAGAACCGCCCTGCGGTCGAGGTCGTGATGACCACGCTCCACGCCGGCGGCAAGTTCGACGAGAATTCCTACAAGGTCTCGGGCGGCCTTCACGGCGTCGGCGTGTCCGTGGTCAACGCGCTCTCCTCGTGGCTCGAGGTCGAGGTGCGCCGCTCCGGGAAGCGTTACC
>JAYUAE010000246.1:0-2804 GCA_043741515.1 Candidatus Eiseniibacteriota bacterium
GCACGTCCACCGACTCATTGGCGTGGCGCGAAGTCGAGCTGCGCGCGATCACACGGAGATAGGAGAAACGCGACAGGCCGGTCCCGATGTCCTCGGTCAATCCCTCGGCCAGGGCCGCAAGCTCGGCGTTGGCGCCGCTGTACTTGAATGGCAGCACCGCGACCCAGAATCCTTCGTCGGCGCGCGCGGTGCCCGAGTCGGCCGCGGAGGAACGAGCGCTATCGGGCGCACCGGCTGCAGATCCCTTCTCGACCGCAATCTCCAGACCCGCCTTACGGAGCCCCTCCACTACGAGTCCGACCAGTCGCGGCTCGAACCACTTGTCGAGCAGTTCAGAGGCCGATTGCGCGAAGTCCTCCTTCTGGGCGAGCAGATCTCGCAGAGCATTGCGTGCGGCGGTGAGCTCACCAAGCTGCCCGCGGGCGGCCGTAAGCAACATGTGCGACCAGAAGACTTCGGGCGAGTTGGCCTTCACAACTTCGTCCGCGGCGGCGCGGTAGTTGGCCAGGCGATATTCGTTGATGCCGAGGACGATCCCGTACCACCGTGGATGATGAGGATTGAGCTCTATCGCTCGACGGATGAGGGCGCAGCCACGGTCCCAGTCGCCGGTGAAGGCGATGAGGAACATCGCTTCGTTGCTCGTGTCGAGCGGGTTCAAGGCTATCGCTCGCTCGGCGGCGCTCAGGCAGCCCGCCGTTTCCTTGCGGAAGAACAAGACGACCGCGAGGGCCTGCTGCGCAAGCTGGTTGGATGGGGCGATATCCACGGCGCGCCGCGCCGCCGCCAGCGCCCGCTCGAGCGAGCCCGGAAGGACGTTGAAGCCGTGGGCATGCTCGTGGGAGTAGATCCACGAGAGCATCGCCCAGCAGTCCGCGTTCGACGGCGCACGTTCGACGGCCCGTTCCAGCGCCTCGCGTGCCTCCGCATGCTCGGCGGGGGTCAGGCGCTGGTGATACCCGAAGCCGCGCATGAGGGCCTCATAGGGACCGATCTGGCCGCGTTCCCCACTCCGGACCGCGTCGCTGATGCTCCGCGCGAGCACGCCGAAGCGATCGGCGCACGTGGAGACGATTCGCGGAACCAGGTCGTCCTGCAGCTCGAAAACCGCTTCGGGGCTGAAGGTGCGCTCATAGTTCTCAGCCCAGAGATGAGCACCGGAGACGGCGTCGACGAGCTGTACCGCAAGCCGCAGCTTCGCCCCCGCCTGCCGGAGATTGCCTTCCATCACATAGCGGGCGCCCAGTTCCTTGCCGGCGGTGCGCACGTCCATCGACTCATTGGATTGCCGCGAAGTCGAACTGTGCGCGATCACCCGGAGATAGGAGAAGCGTGACAGGCCGGTCCCGATGTCCTCGGTCAGTCCCTCGGCCAGAGCCGCGAGCTCGACGTTGGCGCCGCTGTACTTGAATGGCAGCACGGCGACCCAGAAGCCCTCGTCTGCGCGGATGCCGTCGGAGGACGGGCGCGCTCCCCCTCCCGCCTCAGGTGGCGACGAGGAGACCGGGATCGAGGGGGACGATGGGGTTTCTGGAACCGGTGAGACGGTCTCTGTGAGCCCGCCCTTGCGGAGCCCCTCCAGCACAGGCTCCAGGAGGCCGCTCGCGAAGTGCCAGACTTCGATGTCTCGGCGCGCGTGCGCCGCGAAGCCGGGGTCGAGCGCGAGGAGATCCCGGACGGCCGCCTCCGCCTCGGCGCGGCGACCGAGCTGTCCGCAAATCGCCGCGATGACGAGCGGCTGCCAGGACATGCTCGGCATGTTGACCTGCATGGCGTGCTCGAGGGCGCGGTCGTATTCGCCGCGCTGGAAGTGCTCCCAGATCGGGCCGAAATGAAACCACCCCGCATGGTTCGGGTTGAGCTCCATGGCGCGGCGGACGATCGCGCCGCCGCGCTCGAACTCTCCCGTGTGCGCGATCAGCAGGCCCAGGATCCCCAGCGCGTCCGTGTTGAGCCGATTCAGCGCCATGGCCTGCTCGGCCGCGGGGCGAAACGCTCCGAGGTCCTTCCGGAAGAAATAGGCCTGCGCGAGCGACACCATCCCTAGCTGATTCGCTCGATCGAGCTCGACGGCGCGGCGGGCTGCCGCCAGAGCGCGGTCCAGAGAGGTCGGGTCGGTCTGGAAGCCGAACGCTTGTTCGTCCGTGTACACCTGCGCCAGGCAGGCCCAAAGGTCCGCCTGCCCGGCGTCTCTTTCCACCGCCCTCTCCAGCCGTCCCTTCATCGCCGTGTGCGCCGGAGGCGATAACTGCTGCCGGTAGGCGAAGTACTGGAAGAGCCATTCCGATGGCGCGAGATCCACGTCCGCCTTTTGCTGAATCATGGCCGTCATCGAGCGCACGAGGACGCCGTAGCTGTCCGCGACAGTGGCTACGACGCGACCGCTGATTCCGTCCTGCACGGCGAAAATGTCGGAATCCTTCAGGTCCCGGTTGTAGGTCTCCGCCCAGAGGTGCGCGCCGGTCTGGGTGTCGACCAACTGGACATTGACGCGAAGGGTGGAGGCGCCTTTGCGAATTCCGCCTTCCAGGACGTAGCGGGCGCCCAATTGCTCGCCCACGGCGCGTACGTCGGAGGTTTGCGCTTTAGAGCGAAGGGTGGAGTTCCGCGAGATGACGGAGAGATACGGGAACTTTGCCAGGCCGGCGTTGATGTCTTCCGCGAGACCTCCGGCAAAGGATTCGAGCTCGGAATCGGCGCCGGAGTGCGTGAAAGGAGGCACGGCAATCCAGAAAGCCTGCGCCCGGGTGCGTCCCGAGTCCTGCCGAAGAGCTCGTCCGCTCTCAGACTCCGCACTCACCGGC
>JAYUAE010000247.1:0-2796 GCA_043741515.1 Candidatus Eiseniibacteriota bacterium
TTGGTGAACAGCGAGATCTTCTCGCGCTCCTCGAAGGGCACCTCTCGGTCGGCCCGGCACAGCAGCACATCGGGCTGGATGCCGATCTCGCGCAGCTTCTGCACCGTGTGCTGGGTCGGCTTGGTCTTCAGCTCGCCGGCGGCGGCGATCCAGGGCACGTAGGTCAGGTGTACGAACGCGGTGTGGGTGGGGCCGAGCTTGAGGCTGAGCTGGCGCACCGCCTCCAGGAAGGGCAGGCTCTCGATGTCGCCCACCGTGCCGCCGATCTCGACGATCGCGACGTCCACCTGCCCCTGCCTCGTGATCCCGAGCATCCGCGACTTGATCTCGTCGGTGACGTGCGGAATCACCTGGACCGTCCGGCCCAGGTAGTCGCCCCGGCGCTCCTTCTGGATGATCGAGTCGTAGACCTGCCCCGCGGTCACATTGTTCTCGCGATGCATCGAGACTCCGAGGAAGCGCTCGTAGTGCCCCACGTCGAGGTCGGTCTCGGCGCCGTCGTCGGTCACGTACACTTCCCCATGCTGATAGGGGCTCATGGTGCCGGGATCCACGTTCAGGTAGGGATCGAACTTCTGGATGGTCACGTCGAGGCCGCGGCTCTTGAGCAAGGTGCCGATCGACGATGCGGCGATTCCCTTCCCGAGCGAGGACACCACCCCGCCGGTCACGAACACGAACTTGGTCATGTCGTCTTCCTCCCCCCGTAAAGACGCCGCGCCCGCTCCATATCCCCTGGCGTGTCGATCCCCAGCGACCCGTACTCACCCACCGCGACATGAATCGAGATGCCGTTCCACAGCGCCCTCAGCTGCTCCAGTTTCTCCGCGCGCTCCAGCGGGCATGGACCCAGCCGCGCGAGCGAAAGGAGCGTCTCCCGACGGTACGCGTAGACCCCGACGTGGAGCAAGGCGGTCTTCGCGGCCCCGTGAGGGATCGGCGCCCGCGAGAAGTAGAGGGCGCGCCCCGAGCGATCGATGACCACCTTGACCCGGTTCGGATCGGCGACGTCCTCGTCGGCCGGGAAGGGGGCCGCAAGGGTGCCCATGATCACGCTGGAATTCCGGAACAGGGAGACGAGATGGTCGAGCCCCGTGGGGCTCACGAAGGGCTCGTCGCCTTGGATGTTCACGATGACGTCGTCCTTGAGGTCGCGCGCCGCGGCCGCAACCCGGTCCAGCCCCGAAGGCAGATCCCCGGCGGTCATCACCGCCTGCCCTCCGGCCGCCTTGACCGCATCCGCGATCTTCACGCTGTCGGTCGCCACGATCACCGCCCGGAACGAGGCCGACTGGCGCACCCGCTCGAGCACGCGCGCAATGAGCGGAGCGCCGCCCAGGTCTTGTAAGGGCTTTTCGGGGAGACGGGTCGACTGAAGCCTGGCGGGGATGATCGCCACGGCCGTAGGGGGCTGAAGCTTCGGCGCTTCAGGCCCCGCGGAAGGGGAGGCCGAACGGTGCACGAGTCATGCTAGCAAGCCCTGGGCCGAACGGTCAAGGGGCGACGTAAACCGCAGTAGGTCAAAGTGCTGGCCGCTCGACGCAGCCCGAGAGGCCTTACCGCGCAGCCGGCTCCAGCTCGAGGTCGGCGATGCCCTTGCGGACCTCGTCGGCGGATTTCGCGAGCGCCGTTTTCTCCTCGCCCGTCAGCTCCAGCTCGACGATCTTCTCGAGCCCGCGCGAGCCCAGGATGGCCGGCACGCCGAGGTAGAGGTCCTTGAAGCCGTACTCCCCGTTCAGATGCGCGGCCACCGGGAGCAGCCGCTTCTTGTCCTTCAAGATCGACTCCGCCATCTGCACGGCGGAAGCCGCGGGGGCGTAGAAGGCGCTCCCCGTCTGCAAGAGCTTCACGATCTCAGCACCCCCGTCGCGCGTGCGCTGGACGATCTCGGCCAGGCGCTCCTTCGCGATGAACTTCTCGATCGGGATGCCGCCCACCGTGGAGTAGCGCACGAGCGGCACCATCGTGTCGCCGTGTCCGCCCAGCACCATCGCCTGGATGTCCTCGATCGAGACCCCGATCTCGGCCGCGAGGAACGAGCGGAAGCGGGTCGAGTCCAGGACCCCCGCCATGCCCATCACGCGCTCGCGCGGGAATCCGGTGACGCGGTGGAGCAGGTAGGTCATGACGTCGAGCGGGTTCGTGATCACGATCACGAACGCCTTGGGCGCGTGCTCCTTGATCGCCTGGGCAACGCCGCGGATGATGTCGGCGTTCGCCTTGAGGAGGTCGGTGCGCGACATCCCGGGCTTCCGGGGCAGTCCCGCGGTCACGATGATGAGGTCGCTCCCCGCCACCGCGCGCATGTCGCCGCTCCCTTCGATCATCGTATCGTAGCCGCGGACCGGGCCGGCCTCGAGCAGGTCGAGTGCTTTGCCCTTGGCCACTCCCTCGACGATGTCGATGAGCGTGACGTCGCCCATCTCGGCCTCGGCCAGGTAGAGGGCCGCAGAGGCTCCGACGTTTCCCGCGCCCACGACGCTCAGCTTAGGCATGGGCGCTCTGGTGCTCGGGCGTGGCCGGCTGGGGCTTGGGATCGATGGAGACCTGCATGCCGCGCTTCCCGCGGCGCGCGAACACCACGACACCGTCCTTGAGCGCGAAGAGCGTGTCGTCCTTGCCGCGCCCGACATTGAGCCCCGGCGCGACCGCAGTGCCACGCTGGCGGATGATGATGTTTCCGGCCCGGACCCACTGCCCGCCGAACTTCTTCACGCCGAGCCGCTGTGATGCCGAGTCGCGGCCGTTCTTCGAGCTGGATACTCCCTTTTTATGCGCCATGTTTTCCTCTCTTCT
>JAYUAE010000248.1:0-2795 GCA_043741515.1 Candidatus Eiseniibacteriota bacterium
TGGGACCTGTATCAGCCGTGGCAGCGCAGGCGGCTGGACGTGCCGCCCGGATGCACGGGGTTGTGGCAGGTTACGGGCAGGAGCCGCGTTCGTTTCGAGGACATGGTCATGCTCGATCTTCTCTACGCGCACAACAGCACATTGCTCGGTGATCTCAAGCTGATCGCACAGACCATCCCTGTGATGGTGCAGGGGAAGGGCGCGTACTAGACCCTCACCAGGCTACGGTGCCCGCAATCCGGAACGGCGCGTTGCGGTCCGTGCCGTCCGCCACATGGCCCCTGTTCTTGATCTCGCTCGCCCCCGCCGTTCCCTCGATGCGGAGCCAGCGCTTGGGCGTGTAGATCACGGAGCCCGAGACGCGCGTCTCCCGCTCCACGACCCCCTCGAACGCGGCCGCGTTCACGGTCCCCCCGGCGTTCTTGTCGTAGAAATCACCGATCCGGCCCTCTCCCTTCTTCCGCCATTCCGCGCGAGCGCGGACCTCCCAGACGTCGCTGTGCTCGTAGGAGACCTCGCCGGCGAGGGAAGCGACGTCGGGGCCCAGCACGAACCCGAGAGGGAACCCCTCCAGCGCGAAGTCGTGCCCGTGCCAGACCGAGTAGGTGAAGTTGTTCACGCGCGTGTACTCGAGGGAGGCGCCCAGCATGCTCGCGCGCGCGGTCTCTCCAGCGCCGCGCACGGCGAGTCTTCGGCGTGCCTCGAGCCCTGCCTGGTAGCCCACCATGTCGGGCTTGTAGTCCTTGCTGAATGAAATGTCGTCAACCATGAATTCCCCCCAGGCGCGGAGCCCCGGGCGAGGTGTCCAGGACGCGTCGGCCGAGATGAGCACATTGTTCCTGGCGAACAGGACGCCGGTGGTATCCCCTGGAATCGCGCCTGTCGTGACCGCCTTCGGGCGCTTCTCCCAGAGGGGGTAGGGAACGAGCGGGATGAGGTAGAGCGGCGCCTGGCTCGTCCCATTGAACCGCGCCAGCTCCGTCACGCCAAGCGTGAGCCGCGGCGACGGGGACCACTCGAGGCGATGTCCCGCCAGGTAGCTCTGGGCGCCCGGGTCGAGAACCGAGGCGAACCACTGAAACCGCCATGCGTGGAAGAAGCCTACCTCCGCTCGCACGAGATCGAGCGCGGGCGCCGCGTCGGAGAGGGCGAGCGTGCCCTCACGCCCCGGCCCCCAGCGCAGCCATGTGTGCCCGCCCAGGATGCGAACCTTGCCCGCGCGAAACTCGAGATACGCCTCCTCCATCCAGGTGTTCACATCCACGCCCTCGATGAGCGCGTTTCCGGTGCCGAAGTTGGGGGTTCCGCGGCCGCCCTGCGAAGCGGTCCCCGCGTAGCCGTCGAGGAAGAAGATCGAGCTGGAGTCCGGCGCCGCGGCCAGCCTCGCGCCCGCCCGGTAATCGCGATTCACGTCCGGGCGGTTTCGTGGATCGTCGTCATAGCGAATCGAAACGTACGGGGAGACGCTCACGCGTTCGTCTCCATCCACGCGGTAGATCAGGGGGAGGGTCGCGTCACGCCAGTCCGGATCCAGCTCGCGCCGCGCGCGGTGGTACGCCGGATCCATCTCCGCGTCCGGGTGCTCCGCGACCAGGGCGTCGAGATACGCGGCGGCTTCGGCGACGCGGAGCGGGCGCATGGAGAGAAACCGCGGCGCGTCCCCAAACGTATCGGCGAGGCGCTCGAGATCGCGGTAGACGGCGCTCGAAGTCGGGATGCGCTCGGAGCCGATGTAGGTGGCGCGCGCGGGCTGGGGAACGAGTGAAGAGAGCGTCATGGCAAGAACGGCCGCGGCAGCGATTCGGAACAGTATCGGCTCCTAGTTCATCACCGACTGCAGCCGGTCCCTGAGGTCCAGCAGTTTTGGGCGCTCGGCTTCGCGCATCTCGTTCATCTTCGAGGTGGCTGCGCCGTGCGCGATCTCGCAGCGCGTTCCCGGCGACACGCGAGTCATTGCGCCGCGGTGCGGGCGAACGTGGGCGGTGCCTTCCAGCACGCACACGCAGGTGCCGCCGGGCTCCGCGATCACGGCCAGCGTCGTGCCGGTCACTTGAACGGTGGCCTCCGGGGTGGTGATCGCGAGGCGCGCGCCGCCGAAGCGCCTCCCGGTCGTGACCCGGATGAGACCCCGGTCCACGCTCGCGCGGCCCGTGCGGTCGAACCAGCGGCCCGGCGGCGAGGGCAGCACAAGCTCGGTGCCGGGGGAGATCTGCATGGCGAGCAGCCCCGAGCTGACGAGGTCGAGATCCTGGGTGCTCTGGAGGAGAACGCGGGAGCCCGGTCTCAGGCGGCGTGTCAGCGCGTCGGTGTCCCCCACCGGGAGCGACACGCCGTTCACCACGAGCGTCCCGGTCCCGGCACTCGGGAGCGCGGTCCAGCGGGGCGCCTGATTGAGCGCGGCGGCGACGATGGCGACGGAGGCGGCAGCCGCAAGTCCCACCACCCACCTCGCGCGGATCCTGCGCCGGACCGGAGGAAGAGGGAGGACGACCGGGCGCTCGGTGAAGCTTCCCGAGACGAACTCGCCCTTGAGCCGCTCCCGGAACGCAGCCTCGGCCGCCGGGACCGTCGCACTCCTCAACTCCTCCAGGATTCGCGCCTCCTCGGAACCGGGGCGGAATTCCGCATCGTTGATCATAGGACCGCCTTTTCGAGCAGTTTCCCCAGCTCGGCCAGGGCGCGGGAGTAGCGCTTCCGCGCCGCGACCGGCGTCGTGTTCGTCATGGAAGCAATCTGCTCATAGCTCATCCCCTGGTACTGGCGCAAGACAACCACGTCTCGCAGAGACTCGTGCA
>JAYUAE010000249.1:0-6593 GCA_043741515.1 Candidatus Eiseniibacteriota bacterium
CGCCGCCGGCGGGGACGAGAAAACGCTAGATCGGTTCCCGGAGCTCGGACAGTCTTCGAACGATGCGGTCCGGACGCACATTGTTTCCGGCCGGCAGACCCGCTCCACGCGAATCAACCCAAATACTGAAGATCCCCAGCTGCTGTGGCTGCGCCACGTCCCATTCAAGGTTGTCGCCGACCATCCAGGAATCCGAGGGCGCGACCTCCATTTCGTCGAGCGCCTTCTCATAGATCCGGGGATCGGGCTTGCCGAATCCGAGCTCACCTTCGATGAGAATGAGATCGAACAGCTCCGCGAGGCCAAATCGGTCCACCTTTGCCCTCTGCGCTAAGCCATTCCCATTCGTCAGAAGCGCCAGCCGACAACGGGATTCCCGCAGCCACCGGACGGTGTCGACGGCGCCGGCAAGCGGCTGAATCCCCCGGTCTCGCAAGACTCCGTACGTACCGGCGATCTTCACTGCCAGACCCGGCACGTCAGCGCGAATGCCGGCTAACGACATTCGAACGATCTCGGAACGCGCGGCATCCAGATCAAGACGACCCACACGATGCCGTTCTGGATCCGCCCAGAACCGTTCTCGTGTTCGCTCAATCGTTTCATGCAGCACCGAGGGATCGAGACCGCCCATTTCCGACCGATGAGCGACACACGCCTCCAGCCAACACTGCGCGACCTTTCCGCTGTCATCCAGAATCGTGTCGTCGAGATCGAGAAGAACGGCTCGTGGCAGCGTTTGGCTCATGACTCAACTCGTCCTGCCGCGCGTCTCATCACGATAACGTCGAGCCCCCGTCGGCGGTACTCCTCGGCGCGCACGCTCAGGAACGGCGGAAGCGCGTCACTCGGGACCTCGACAAAGCCAGTGCGGCCATAGAAGGCGCGAAGGCGCGCGTAGGGAACGCTGTAGCAGAGTGTATCGCCCAGCCGGCCGGCGACCGCCGCAAGGAGCGCTGTGCCGATCCCCTGCCTCTGGCAGTCGTCGCGCACCTGCATTCCTCGGAGCACGAGCGTCCCCTGTTCGGGCTCCAGACGTACGAGACCCACGATCTCCCCTCCCCGATGGGCGAGCAACACGACCGCGCGCTCCGTGACTGAGCCCCGATAGCCGGCAGCCTCGTAAAAGCGCCCGACATCGGACATGTCGGCGCGAAGCGCCTCTCGGATGGAGAGCGAGGTCCCCTTCTCGTCCATCTAGCTCTTCTTCAGCTCCGCCACGAGGACCCCCAGCATGATCGCGCCGCTCGCGGCTACCTCGCGCGCGCTCATTCCCTCTCTGAAGAACATCATGGCCACGATCGCGGCGAACACGGGCTCCAGCGAGTAGATCACGCCGGCGCGGACCGGCTTCGTCTTCCCCAGCGCCCAGGTCTGAAGCGCCAGGATGAGGGCGGTCGCGATGATTCCCAGGTAGAGCAGCGTGCCCCAGGGAATCGCGGCCACCGGCACGGAGAGGCCCCCGCGCGCGCCCACGAAAATCCACCCCACCGCCGCGGCGACCAGGGCCTGCAGCGCCGAGACCGCGAACGGATCGCTGCGCCGGGCGACGTTCGTATAGACAACCTGGGACGCGAAGGCGATCGCTCCCGCCAGCGTCCAGAGATCGCCCGCGCGAAGCGTGAGCCCCGCGTCGACGTAGAAGAGCAGGAGCCCAACGAACGTAAGCAGGACGCCCGCGGCCTCGCCGAGCGCGACCCCGGAGCGCTGGACGAGAAAAGCCAGGAAGGGCACGAACACCACGGCGGTCCCGGTCAGGAACGCCGATCGCGGCGAGCTGGTGGTGGTCAGCCCGATGGCCTGCGTGAGGTAGCCCGCCACCATGAAGAGTCCGGTCACCGCTCCGTCCCACAGGGCGGTCCGCCCCGCGCGGAACAGCCGCTTCCAGTAGATCGCGACCAGGATGACCGCGGCGATTGTGAACCGGAGCGCGATGATCTCGTATGGATCGAGGGTTCGAAGGGTCACGCGGAGGAGCGGGAACGTCGTGCCCCAGATCGCGGTGATGAGAAGCAGCGCGCCCTCGGCGATCCGGCTCGGCATCAGCGGCGCGTCCGGCGCGAGGGCCGGGCATGGAGCGCCTTGATCGAGAAGGAGAGGCTTTCCAGCTCGACCGCGAGATTCACGTTCCGCAACGCGACCTGGGGCGGCACGAAGAGTTTCCGGTGGGCGAAGTTCAGGATGCCGCGCATGCCCGCGGTCACCATGCGGTCCGCCACCGCCTGCGCGGCGCGCGCGGGAACGGCGATGACGCCGATCTCGAGCCCCAGCCGGCCGGTCTCCTCATGGAGCGATTCCACGCTGAGGATGTGGAGATCCCGCCAGCGCTGGCCGACGCGGTCGGGACTCACGTCGAACACGGCCGCGAAATCGAATCCCTGGCGCTTGAATTCCTTGTAGGAGAAGAGCGCCGAGCCGATGTTCCCCGCGCCCACCAGCGCCACCTTCCACCGGCGGTTCAACCCGAGGATGAGCCGGATTTCCTTCTTGAGGCGCGCGACGTTGTAGCCCAGGCCGCGCTTGCCGAAGTTGCCGAAGTAGGAGAGGTCCTTCCGGACCTGGGCCGAGGTGACCCCGCTCAGATTCGCGAGCCCCGAGGAGGAGACGGTGCGGACGCTCGTGATCTCCAGCTCTTCGAGAACGCGGTAGTAGTCGGAGAGGCGGCGGACCGTCGAGGTCGAGATCCGAGGGTCCAGCTACTCCTCCTCGCCCTCGTCCTTCTCCTCCACCCGGGCGACGTCGATCAGCTGATCTCCGCTCTCGAGATTGATGAGCCGGACCCCCTGGGTGTTTCGGCCGATCTCGGAGATCTCGGACACCTTGGTCCGGATCACGATCCCGCCGCGGGTGATGAGCATCACCTCGTCGGCCGGGACCACCTCGAGCGCCGCCACCACGCGCCCGTTCCGCTCGGTCGCCTGGATGGAGATGATGCCCTTCCCGCCGCGGCCGGTGACCCGGTACTCGGAGATGGGCGAGCGCTTGCCGTAGCCGTTCTCGGTCGCGACCAGGAGCGAGGCGTCCCCCTTTACCGCGATCATGCCCACGACCGCATCGTCCTCCTCGAGCGTGACGCCGCGAACGCCGAAGGCGGTGCGGCCCATCGGCCTCACGTCCTGCTCGTTGAAGCGGATGGCCTTGCCGTTTCGCTTCTGCAAGACGATGTCATGGGTCCCGTCCGTGAGCACCGCGTCGATCAGCGAATCCTCCACCTCGACGCCGATCGCGACGATGCCGCCCCGCCGCGGATTGGAATACGCGGAGAGCGGGGTCTTCTTCGCCGTGCCGTTCCGGGTGACCATCATGATGAAGTGGGTGTCGTCGAATTCCTTCACCGGGAGCACCGATGCCACGCGCTCCTGCTGGGACATCTCCACCATGTTCACGATCGCCTTCCCCTTGGCCGTGCGCCCGCCCTGGGTCACCTCGTGGACCTTGAGCCAGTAGACCCGCCCGCGATCCGTGAAGACCAGGATGTAGCTGTGGGTCGAGGCAATGAAGAGGTGCTCGATGAAGTCCTCTTCGCGCGTGCCGGCGCCGGTCACGCCGCGTCCGCCACGGCGCTGGCTGCGGTAGGTCGTGACGGGGAGCCGCTTGATGTAGCCCGCGTGGGAGATCGTGATCACCACGTCCTCTTCCGCGATCAGGTCCTCCGCCTCGAATTCTCCCGACGACGCGATGATCTCGGTGCGCCGGTCGTCCCCGAAGCGCTCCTTCACCTGAGCCAGCTCCTCCTTGATGATCTGGAGCACCTTGGCCGGGGACGCGAGGATGGCCTTCAGGCTCTCGATGAGCTGGATCACCTCGAGGTATTCCTCCTCGACCTTCTTCCGCTCGAGGCCGGTGAGGCGCGAGAGCCGCATCTCGAGGATGGCGCTCGCCTGGATCTCGCTCAAGCCGAAGCGGCTCATGAGCCCCGTGCGCGCCGCTTCCGTGTCTGCGGAGGCGCGGATCAGGGCCACGATCTCGTCGATGTGGTCCAGGGCGATCTTCAGCCCCTCGAGGATGTGGGCGCGCTTTTCCGCTTCGGCCAGGTCGAATTTGGTGCGCCGCACCACCACCTCGCGGCGATGCGCGACGTAGTGCTCGATCATCTCCTTGAGGCTGAGCGTGAGCGGGCGCTTCCCGACCAGGGCCAGCATGTTGGCGCCGAAGGTTGTCTGCATCTGGGTGTGCTTGAAGAGCTGGTTCAAGACGACCTTGGGCTGCGCGTCCCGCTTCAGCTCGATCACGATCCGCATCCCGTCGCGATCCGATTCGTCGCGGAGATCGGAGATGCCGTCCAGCGGCCCGTCCTTGACCAGCTCGGCGATCTTCTCGAGGAGCGCGGCCTTGTTCACCATGTAGGGAATCTCGGTGACGATGATGGCCTCGCGGTCCTTGCGGATCTCCTCGACATCGGTGCGGGAGCGCACGGTGATGTGCCCCCGGCCGGTGCGGTAGCAGTCCATGATTCCCTGACGGCCGTAGATGACTCCGCCCGTCGGGAAATCCGGCCCCGTCACGATGCTCAGCAGATCGTCCACCGTGCATTCCGGGTGGTCGATCACGTGATGGATGGCGTCCACGATCTCGCGCAGGTTGTGCGGCGGGACGTTGGTCGCCATGCCGACCGCGATGCCGGCCGAGCCGTTCACGAGAAGGTTCGGGACCGCGGCGGGCAGCACCACCGGCTCCTCGCGCGACTCGTCGTAGTTCGGGCGCATGTCCACCGTGTCGCGCTCGATGTCGCGGAGCATCTCCTCGGCGAACTCGGTGAGCCGGGCCTCGGTGTATCGCTCCGCCGCGGGAGCGTCCCCGTCGACCGAGCCGAAGTTTCCCTGGCCGTCCACCAGCGGGTAGCGCATCGAGAAGGTCTGCGCCATGCGGACCATCGTCTCGTAGACCGCGGCGGTGCCGTGCGGATGGTAGTTGCCGGTCACGTCGCCGGTGATCTTCGCGGATTTGCGGAAGGGCCGGTCGTGGAGCAGGTTCAGCTCCCGCATCGCCACGAGCACGCGGCGATGGACCGGCTTCAGACCGTCTCGGACGTCCGGAAGGGCGCGCGAGACGATGACCGACATCGAATAGTCGATGTAGGAATTCCGCATCTCGTCTTCGACGTAGATCGGAATCTCACGCGTGGCCATGGTCAGGTTCTCCTCGAAAGTTTCGTGGTTCGTGCGAGACGCGTCTCTAGATATCCAGGTTCTTCACGCTCTCCGCGTATTCTTCGATGAACTTGCGGCGCGGCTCCACCTGGTCTCCCATCAGCACCGTGAACATCCGCTCCGCCTCCGGAAGGTCCTCGAGCTTGACCTTGAGGACCGAGCGCTTCTCGGGGTCCATGGTCGTGCTCCAGAGTTGGTCGGGGTTCATCTCGCCCAGACCCTTGTAGCGCTGGAGCGTGGTCCCCTTCCGCCCCATCTCCTCGAACGCCTGATCACGCTCGGCGTCGTTGTAGGCGTAGCGGATCACTTTCCCCTTCTGCACGCGGTAGAGGGGCGGCATGGCGATGTAGATGTAGCCGCGCTCGATCAGCGCCCTCATGTGCCGGAAGAAGAAGGTGAGGAGGAGGGTCCGGATGTGGGCGCCGTCCACGTCGGCGTCGGTCATGATGATGATCCGGTGGTAGCGCGCCTTGTCTGCGTCGAACTCGTCGTCGATGCCGGTCCCGAGCGCGGTGATGATGGTCCGGATCTCCTCGTTCGAGAGCATCTTGTCGAGCGAGGCCTTCTCCACGTTCAGGATCTTCCCCTTGAGCGGAAGGATCGCCTGATACTTCCGGTCGCGGCCCATCTTGGCCGAGCCGCCGGCCGAGTCCCCCTCGACGAGGTAGATCTCGCACTGCGCCGGATCGGTCAGCTGGCAATCGGCCAGCTTTCCCGGAAGGGAGCCCGAATCCAGGATGCTCTTCCGCCGCGCCAGATCGCGCGCCTTGCGGGCCGCTTCGCGGGCGCGCGCGGTCGTGATGCATTTCTCCACGATCTTCCGCGCGACCTGGGGATTCTCCTCGAAGTAGTTCCGGAGCCCCTCGCCCACGGCCGACTCCACGATCCCCTTGGCCTCGGTGTTCCCCAGCTTGGCCTTGGTCTGCCCCTCGAACTGAGGATCCGGCAGCTTCACGCTCACCACCGCGGTCAGCCCCTCGCGCACGTCCTCGCCCCCGAGGGTGACCTCCTTGAGCGACTTCAAGAGCCCCTCGCGCTCGGCGTAGGTGTTGATGGTCCGGGTGAGCGCCGCGCGAAATCCGATGAGGTGCGTCCCGCCCTCGACCGTATTGATGTTGTTCACGAAGGAGTAGACGTTTTCCACGTACCCGTCGTTGTACTGGACCGCGAAATCCACGGTGACCCGGTCGCGCTCCCGGGAGTGATAGATCGGCGACGGGTGGAGAACGGTCTTGTTCTCGTTCAGGTACTTCACGAAGGAAGCGATGCCCCCCTCGTACTGGAAGTCATGCTTCTTGCCGGTGCGCTCGTCCAGGAACGCGATCCGGATGCCCTTGTTCAGAAAGGCCAGCTCGCGAAGCCGCTGCGAGAGCGTGTCGAAGCTGTAGTCCACCGTCTCGAAGACCGCGGGGTCCGGATTCCAGGTCACCGTGGTGCCCGTTT
>JAYUAE010000250.1:0-2785 GCA_043741515.1 Candidatus Eiseniibacteriota bacterium
TTCGCGATCGCTTCGCCCACCTCGTGGGCCTCCTCGACGAGATAGGGGCTCAGCGTCGTCGCCGTCTGCTCCCGGTCCCACGGACATCCGTCCGGCCCCGAAAGATGGCGCACGAGGTCCAGAAGCTCCGCTGAGGCCCGGGCGAATTCCTCTCGGTCGGTAGCGGGGCGGGGATTAGAATTCGAGGAGGACACGCGAGGAGTGTACGCTAGGGGTACCTTGCGCCGCCACACGCCCTGTGGCACTCGTGACGAACGGATACGGCGACCATGATGGAATTCCCCACCTGGGCCGAGGTGGATCTGGATCGTTTTGGCCGGAACATCGAGGCGATCCAGGCCGCGATCGGCCCGGAGTGCAAGATCCTGCTCGTCGTCAAGGCTGACGCCTACGGGCATGGCTCCGTCGAGATCGCGCGCGCCGCGATGGACGCCGGCGTGGCGATGCTCGGGGTTGCCACCCTCCACGAGGGGATCGAGCTCCGCTCCTCGGGCCTTACCGCGCCCATCGTGATCCTGAGCCCCTCCCTCCGAACCGAGGTCGATGAGATCATCGAGCACCGCCTCACGCCGTGCGTCTCGAGCCTCGAGTTCGCCGAGCTCCTGTCGCGCCGCTGTGTCGCGCGCGAGGTGATCTCGCGGATCCACGTCGAGGTGGACACGGGGATGGGCCGCACGGGCGTTTCCGACGGGGACGCCTTCGAATTCCTGCAGCGCGTGAATGTGATGCCCAACCTCAAGCTCGAGGGCGTCTTCACCCACTTCCCCGACGCCGACTCCGGAAACACCTTCTTCGCCGGGGAGCAGCTCCATCGCTTCAAGGAGATCCTGGCGGCGCTCGAGCGCAAGAAGATCGAGGTCCCGCTCCGGCACGCGGCAAACAGCGCCGGGATCCTGAGCCTTCCGGAATCGCGGCTCGACATGGTCCGTCCCGGCATCCTGGCGTACGGCTTCTATCCCAGCGCCCGCGTCCCGCCGGCCATCCCGGTGGAGGGCGTGATGTCGTTCAAGTCGCGCGTCGTCCAGCTCCGTTCCGTGCCCACGGGGCGCTTCATCAGCTACGCCCGCACGTACCAGACCAAGCGCACGACCCAGGTGGGCGTGCTCCCGGTCGGATACGGGCACGGCCTGCCCTGGCTTCTCTCGAACCGCGGCGAGGTCTTGATCCGGGGACGCAGGGCGCCGATGATCGGGCGCGTGACGATGGATCTCACGATGGTGGATGTGACCGAGATCCCCGACGTGGCGGTCGGGGACGAGGCGGTCCTTTGGGGAGAGCAGGGGGGTGCGCGGATCACGCTCGAGGAAGTGGCCGAGCGCGCCGAGACCCTCCCCTACGAGATCCTCTGCAGCATGGGAAAGCGGGTGGTGCGGGTCTTCATGCGCGGGGGGCAGCCCGTCAAGATCCTCACCCTCATCGGCGAGCGGCAGGAGTCGGAAGCCGGTGGGGCGGGTGCGCGCCGGTCGCGCAAGGTGCAGTACAAGAGCACGCGGATTCCATCGTCCGGGTAGCCGGGGAGAACACGGGAACATGACCGATCAGCGCGATTTTCAGGTGGGAGACCGGGTGCAGCACCCCGAGTTCGGGGTCGGCCTGGTGCTGGAGACGAAGGGGAGCGGCGAGCAGGCCTCCATCTTCGTCTCCTTCGACGACAAGATGAAACGAAGGCTCGCGATCCGCTTCGCCAAGCTCACGCTCCTGACACCCGCCCCGCCGCCCACGAAGGAACCTCGTCGCCGTGCCTGACGCGGCCTCCTCGCCGGCCGCGCTCCTCGAATCGGCCCGCGCGCTCCTCTCGCGGAGCGCGGCGCCCTACTCGCGCTTCCGGGTCGCGGCCCTGATCGAATCGGCGGACGGCGCCACGCACCCCGGGGTGAACGTGGAGAGCGCAAGCTACGGCCTCTCGATATGCGCCGAGCGGAACGCGCTCTTCGGGGCGCTCGCGCGGGGCGTCACGCGCTTCCGGCGTCTGGCCCTCGTGTCGGAGACGATGCGCCCCGTGCTCCCCTGCGGCGCCTGCCGCCAGGTGCTCCTCGAGCACGCCCCGGACCTCACGCTGCTGGTCGAAGGCGCCGGCGGATATCCCGAGGAGATAGCCCTGGCGGAGCTTCTGCCGCGGCCGTTCACCGAGTTCCGAGCCCGCCCCTGAGCGGGACGTCCCAGTGAAGGACCTGATCCGCGCGAAGCGGGACGGAGGCGCGCTGTCGCGCGACGCGATCGCGCGCTGGATCCGGGGCGTGACGGACGGGTCGATCCCCGACTACGAGTCCGCCGCGCTCCTCATGGCGATCACGATCCGGGGCATGGATCGCGACGAGACGGTGGCGCTCACCGACGCCATGCTCCATTCCGGCCGCATCCTGGGATGGAACGGGATCGGCCGCCCCACCGTGGACAAGCACTCGACCGGCGGCGTGGGCGACAAGATCTCGATCGCGCTGGCTCCCTGGGTGTCCGCCTGCGGCGCCGCGGTTCCCATGATCGTCGGACGCGGCCTCGGGCACACCGGAGGCACGCGCGACAAGCTGGAGGCGATTCCGGGGTTCCGGACCAACTTGACCGCGGACGAATTCGCGGCGCAGACGCGCCGGATCGGCGTCGTGATCGCGGGCCAGAGCGCCGATCTGGCACCCGCCGACGGCGCGCTCTACGCGCTCCGCGACGTGACCGCGACCGTCGAGAGTCGCCCCCTGATCGTCGCGAGCATCCTGAGCAAGAAGCTCGCGGCGGGCGCCTCGGGGATCCTCTTCGACGTGAAGTGCGGCCGTGGGGCGATCATGGAGAC